>CAZKAQ010000008.1:0-64563 GCA_964550655.1 uncultured Granulosicoccaceae bacterium | reverse complement strand
TTGCTGTGGAATCAAAGATCAAGTGAGATGCCGTCGATTTCATGAATAGTCCGGGTTATTACATCACCAGAACCACCAGAACTAATATCAATGGATAGTTTGTCACATCCGCAGCAACTTCCGTCAGTCGACAAGATACTTCAAAGCGAACTTTTTGCAGACTTAAGTGCGTGCTATGGCCTCGATACTGTGACCAGTGAAGTCAGAGATCGCCTCGATGCACTTCGGCAACAGCTGTTACAAAAGAATAAAGACAGCCGGGGCGATACCGGCAACAATCAGGAAAAAGTAAGCCATGCAACAGTTATTAGCTGGCTACACACTGAAGTCACCAGTCTGTTGCAGAGTCATTTTTCGCCGTCACTCAAACGGGTTGTCAATCTTACCGGCACTGTACTGCACACCAACCTTGGGCGCGCACCCTATCCCGAGTCTGCTATTGACGCAATGGTTGAGATCAGCCGCGGTGCCTGTAACCTGGAGTTCGATCTCGAACAAGGCAAACGTGGCAGACGGGATGATCATGTTGAAGAATGGATTTGCAAGTTAACCGGTGCAGAAGCCGCAACCACGGTAAACAACAATGCCGCAGCGGTTCTTCTGACACTCAACACGATTGCGTTAGAAAAAAACGTTATTGTTTCGCGCGGTGAACTGATTGAAATTGGTGGCTCATTCAGAGTACCGGCCATCATGAAAAAAGCAGGCTGCAAGCTGCGTGAGGTAGGTACCACGAACCGCACCCATTTAAGTGACTATGCCGATGCAATAGGCAAAAAGACAGCCGCACTTATGAAGGTACACACCAGTAACTACGAGATTAACGGTTTCACAAAAAGCATCGATGCATCGGCGCTTGCCGACCTGGCTCACACACGCAACATCCCGCTGATTGATGATCTCGGCAGCGGCACACTGACAGACCTGAGTGTACTAGGACTACCCTATGAACGCACTGCACACGATGCAATATCCGATGGAGCGGACATCATTACTTTCAGTGGAGACAAACTCCTGGGTGGACCGCAGTGCGGCATTATTGCAGGGCGCGCGGATCTTATTCGCTTAATAGATCAAAATCCGATGAAGCGCGCACTAAGGCTCGACAAGGTTACCCTTGCCGCATTGGAGGCGGTACTTAAACTGTATGCAAAACCTGAAAAAGTAGCAGAAACAATTCCTTCGTTAAAACTACTATCACGCACTAACGATGAAATTGAGCAGACGGCACTGAAACTTAAAAGCAGCATAGAAAAAACGCTTGTCGAACTCAATGTGTCAGTGCAACCATGTCAGAGTCAGATTGGCAGCGGAGCACTACCAACACGAACACTGGAGAGCTATGCAGTGGTTATAGAAGGCAACGCTAATTACTCTGCAACCAGACTGGCTGAGAGTTTCCGTCGTATGTCTGTACCGGTCATCGGACGGGTGAGTCAGGATTCTTTTTGGCTCGATTGTCGCGGACTCGATGATCTGGATGAGCTCACTGCATTGATACATAGCGGGCTATCAGCATAGCCGCAGGATTAATCCACCGTTCAAAGAACAACTCACCCTGTGCTGCGCGCTCAATTCGAGGTTCCGCCGCTTAGGCTTCTAGCTCTTTTTAATTCCCATATAAGCTTCTTCACTACCCCAGACTTTCTTAACCCGATGATCACGACCGCAGGCAGCACGGTAGTATTTGTAGCGAAGCGGATTTTTCTGATAGTAGTCCTGGTGATAAAGTTCAGCCGGCCAAAAATCAGCTGCAGGCTCAATGGGAGTGACAATCGGCTGCTTCAATGCGCCGTCTTCTCTCAACTTCTCGAGCGAAGCCGTTGCAATGTTGTGTTGCGTTTGATCAATCGTATAGATGGCTGTTGTATAGCTATGGCCGCGATCGCAGAACTGGCCACCAGCATCAGTGGGATCTACGCTACGCCAAAATATATCCACTAACTCTGCATACGCCACTTGCTCGGGATCATAAGTGATTCGTACCGCTTCCCGATGGCGACCCTGGTGGTGATTCTTGTAGTTGGGCTGATCGGTTTTCCCACCCGTATAACCTGAAACTGTCTCAAGAACCCCGGGCACTTGATCAAAATCTGATTCAACACACCAGAAACAACCGCCAGCAAAAATCGCGGTAGCGCCTTCAATGCCGGTGTTCTCGCTGTTTTCGGATTCCGTTGTGGTGTTCGTTGAGTTCGCGCTGGTCAGTGCAAACAGCGCCAAAGCCGGCAAAACTAACAATAACGCTATTTTAACATTCAGGCCTTTGATCATTGCCAATCCTCAGTTCGACAGGTACCCGACATTGACAGCGTTAACCGACTATCGTTCAATCGCGAGTCGGCAAATGAGAATCACTAGCAAAAGAAGCAAACTGGCGTTGCGTCGAGCGTTTCCGACAGGTGGTGATTATACGGTTTATCGCGCACCAGCGGAAAATCGTGAGATTGTTCTCAGCAGGATGCGTACATCCATTGCTAATGACAGCATCTTCACATAGTAGAGGTCATACGACAGCTTGTTTATCGAATCCTCTTCACTGACAGCATAATCAGCATTAATCTGAGCCCAGCCGGTAATACCTGGCTTGACCATCAGTCTGTGCACGAAAAACTCAATACTTGACTCCAGCTTTCCGGTAAATTCCGGGCGCTCAGGCCGAGGGCCTACCAGTGACATGTGGCCCGCAAGCACGTTAATTAACTGCGGAGCTTCATCAATTCTGCTGCTACGAAGGAACTGACCGACACGGGTCACACGAGCATCGCCTTCCTGCGCATACTGAGCTCCATCCTTTTCCGCATCAGAGCGCATGCTGCGAAGCTTGAGCATGGTGAATGTTCGACCATACTGACCAACGCGCTCCTGACGAAAAATAACAGGACCGGGGCTTTCAAGCTTAATCGCAATTGCAGCAATCACTACGAAAGGTAGTGACAGTACCAACGCTACAGAAGCAATGGCCACATCAAATACTCTTTTCATGGTGCTTTTGTAAAGGCTTTCATGCTCGGCCTGGGTATCGATGATCCATTGAGCAGTAATACTTTGTGTCGGTACTTTTTCGTACAGATTTTCAACGAACGCGGTAAATCGTGAGACTGTTAACGTACTGTCTATTAGTTTAAGCAGATCTGTCTGAGATGGAGCCAATGTATCATCGACATCAAAGACAACCTGATCGACACCATTCGCTATGGTCCACTCTTTCAGGTTAGTGTCCGGATACTTGCTCAAATCCAGCGATACGATTTCCATCCCGCCGGGCTGGTCCGTACCGAGAAAATTCAAGCTACGCTGGATGTAGTCTGTCGAGCCAACCAGTGCCGCAACATACGTGTTTCGTACCGCAATACCTACCAGCAAAGCACGCAATGCAAACAGACCTGCGGTACAACCCAGCAGTGTAAAGAAAGTGATTAGACGCCCAACTGTGAGGTAGTGGACGAATAACAGTTCTGCATTGATAAGAACCAGAGCAATCAACGAGACAAAGAAACACCGGGCCAGCAGTCCGAAAGATCGCTTTCTCTGATTCAATTCGTGAAGGCCGGCAACGTGAGCTACCAAAGCTACCATCAGAGCTGCGCCAAGTGAAAAGCCCAGCGCACCGACATGTTCCTGTTCAACATTAGTCAATCCATGCGGTGTAAGCGTGAAAGCGACAGTGGCAGCCGTATATGCAATAGCATAGTCGATAACAAACCAGGTCCAGGGACGAATGCCTGCCAGAGATAGTTTTCTGGTGGACTTCGGGCGTGCCAGTGTACGGGAAATGTTTCCGGCGACATCTACATTTACGGACTCTAATTCCATTGGCTCTCTAGTCTGTTTTTAAGGCCACGCAAGGATACGGCAGTTACAATATTAATACAGTGACCTGCTTAGCGCCGACCGATCTTATAACATCGTACAGGTCACATAAAGAGACCTGCTGCCCATGTCGGAGTTCAAATTAAGAGATAACCTGAACGAGGAACCGCATCGATGAGTATAAGATGATGAAAGTACTTATTTATTAATCAAAATACCAAACAAAGGTAGTAAATTTTATATCGGTGATGTCACATTTTTTTACTGAAGTTGACATCCTTACCACGGACAGAACCAAGAACAGATACGCGTTCTTTTCGATCAATATTGTCGATAAGCGTGTTCCGAATCGATCCTCGATTTTCTGTTGACAGGGTATCGTCATCTTCGGCAAAAAATTGATACCGGCAACGAACTGTTGTGAGATATCTTACGTTAGACGATCAAACGCCGCGCGACCAATAAAGTGACCTGTTGCGCATGTCAGGGTTCAAATTGAAAGATGACCCGAACGAGCAACCGCATCGTTGAGTCCAGGAAGGTGAAAGGGCTTAACTATTTAACAAAACACGAAACAATGTCCGTGAGTTTTTTATCGGCGATGTCGCATTACTTTACTGAAGTTCATCGTCCTTACTAAGGACAGAACTAAGAATAGATTCGCGTTCTTTTCGATCAAAGTTGTAGATAAGCCTGATGCCGAATCGATTCTCATTTTCTGTCGACCCGTCTTCGTCCTCTTCGGCCAAAAATTGATACTGGAAACGCACAGTTGTCAGAGAACTTAATTGACGATCAAACGCCGCACGACCAATAAATTGCGTTCGCGTTTCAGATCCGTCAATTTCCTCCTGGTCTGAAAAAATGGCATCAACGATGAAATCCGAGCGACGGCCCGCCAGCTTGTAACCGACGGAATATCGCTCGTCGACAAACAGGCTTCGCCCGGTGATGTCACCATCCAGCAGGCCACCATCTGTCGGTACCGGCGAATCTACATCTCCGGCGAAAGGCGTGATTTCACCAAGTGTCAGGTCCTGATTGCCCACCTCACGAGTCACCGAAGCGGTGAGCTCGGAATTTCGCACTCGATGGCTGAAAGACAATATCAGGCCCTCACCAAAAAAACGATCGCTATAACCTACCACCAGTGAAGTCCGCTCGTTAGGCGTCCAGCGCACTCGCCCTTCCACGAATCCACCGGAGTCTTCGGCAGCGTTAAGATTCGTGATGTCATTGTCTTCACGCCCGAAGACCACCTCGACCAGCGTACCCTGCCTGACGGTATAACCAAGCGACGCAAAGACTGAATTACTGTCAAAATTCTGTTCAAAACCGTCACCATCTACAGCCTGGTTCTCGTAGTTGGCCCCGACACCCCAGATCAAACCACCAGTACTGGGGTCTCTGTTTAAGGCAAATTGGAGCGTGTTTTCAATAAAGTCGATCGATCCGTCAATATCGTTGTCCAGGGACTGATGACCGTAGCCAAGAAAAAAGTCGGTAGTTTGCCCAAACTGACGAGCTACAAACGGGTTCAACCGGAAACGAAGCTGGGTATCAGAGTCATCAGTGAGGTCGAACACGTCGGCACCACTGACAACCTTACCGATTTCCACACTGGAATTCAGAAATAGCGCATTCTCAATCAATGGGCCCTGGGTTGTTAGTGTAAATTGCGGATCGAGGATATTGTCTTCCTCATTAACGAAACGAAGTGCCTCAAGTCCGACAACGATATCTGTATCGAACCGGTTTCCGTCGAATTCCAGCTCAACCGACGGTCGGACACTGAAGACAACCTCGCCGCCTGAATCGAGTTGCCGCAGGTTGTCTGTGCCAAGTACTCCGACATCCAGAAATTTATAAATTTCCCACTGTGCGTACACAGGTGTTGCCAGCAAACCGAACAAAGAGAACAGTAGAGATGCCGGGATAATATTTCTATTCATGGGACAATCCGTTTTTGCTGTTACCCGCAAAGCTGAAGTAATTTAGCGAGTTGTAGCTTTAGAGATAAACGAGGCACGCATGAGACAATATGAAGGTGGGTCGGAGCGTTGGCCAATGTTGGTATTTTGGCATTATCAGGCAGGAGTATAGTCGGGCCACACAATAATGTGTGGCGCTGGTGTTTGAATTCTTGCCGCTTTATTTCTAGCCAGTACCGGTCTGCCCATACCCATATCCGTAGCCGTAACCATAGATATGATTCTGGGATTTACGCGTCTTGTTCAGCAGAAAACCAACTCTGGAATGATCATTAACGATTCTCAGCGCATCTGCCACCATACCCCGGGTAGTCGATTCAGCACTGACCACGAAAACAATTTGTCCTGACAAATCGGCCACGATACTCGCCTCACTGGTCAACAGCAAAGGGGCTGAATCAATGATAATCACCCGGTCCGGATAATTGCGTGAAAGACCATCGACCAGATCAGACATATTCCGGCTCGAGAGCAGTTCTGTCACATGGTTGTGTGAAATGCCAGCAGGCAGGAAACGAAAGTTAGTAAGATCCGACTGCCAGATCAGTTCCTCCGGATCACGGTTTTTGTTGTGCAGAAGCTCGGTAAGACCAGGGCGATCATTATCAAAGCCCAGTCGCTGACCACAGCTGGGATTGGTAATATCACCATCAACCAGCAACACTTCGCGATCTTTTTCAAGCGCTATACTTAGTGCCAGGTTGATAGCTGAAAACGTCTTTCCCTCTCCCGATACACAGCTGGTTACCATAATAACATTACGGTTGCCTGACACACTATCAGCGAAATCCCGCGAGTCGATAGCTGCCAGCACCGGACGCTTAATAGCGCGGTACTCTTCTGACATCTGGTTACGTGGGGCAGACAATGACAGCAATCCTTCCAGTTCCATTGCCTTGTACGGCAGAGTGAAGGTTTTATTAGTATTAGCCGCGTTCGATCGGAAACTCGCGCTCTTCACGAGCTGCACTGGCGGACTCTCAGCTGCCGGCTGCTGCACAGAGGAACTCAGAGGCTGACCTGGCGCCTTAGGAGTAGCCTGCTGCTGATCTTTTACAGACGCATCATCTTGCTGCGCCTCGGGATTGGTTGCATTAAATCTCGCAATGGCCTTTTCAATTGCACCCATTACTACGGTCCTTACTTTAAAGTTTTATTTTTTTCGGATTACTTTTTTTCCAACAACGATACTTGTTTAGTACCGTTGCCGGCATCCAGCTTCAAGCTGTCGTATACCGGGCTGTTCTTGATCTGCGCGTACAGCAGACCTCCAAAGACAACCGGTAGCAACATAGCGAGAATACAAAAGTTCAAATTGGATACCGTATTATCAAACCGCGATGCAGCTTTTTGAGACATACTCACACCACCCAACACCGGGATTTGTGTGTAGTGTTCAAGCTCACGACGGTTATAGAAGACCGGGTGCAACAGCGACAGAAAGAAACTCACTGCAACGCCTACGGCAATACTGCCAACCAAAACCAGTGCATTCAACAACAACTTGTCCGGATCTGTCGGACGCGAAGGTACAAACGGTGGATCAATCAATCGGATCTTAACGTCGTTCGAGTCACGCTCCACATTGCCCGTCAATCTGGCCGCTTCGCGCTTATTCAATAGTGTTTCGTGCTGTTTTCGAATCGTGTTGTAGTCTCGATCAAGTTGAACTAACTCAGCCTCTACGATAGGAAAATTTCCAGCGCTTCTTTTCAGTGTATTAACGCGCGCATTATAATTCGCAGTTCTCGCCTGGAGTTTGGCTACATCACCTTCGGCTTCCGCCAGTAAGGTACTGATCTCCTGATATACCACATCTCTTTGCAGCAGTGCATTTCTGTTACCCGCGCCAGTGGAACCGCTTAACTTTGCACGTTCAAGATCAGCAATAGACTGACGGAGAATCGATACCTGTGGATGCCGATCCGTGAATCGCACTAGCAATTCATCAAGCGAATTTTGTAATTCTTTAATACGGACATCTTCAGCGGTCTCGTTGGTTGCCGCACTGAGTACTTTCCGCTCAACCTGTGCCAATTGATCACGCAGCGCGTTACGCGTGTTTCTTGCTTCCTGAAATTCGAGTTCCGAGGTACGCTGTTGTGATATCAGGAGTTCCAGCCGTTCGTTATAGTTGCCGGACTCGGTTGGAAGTGATCCTGCATTTTCCAACTTGAAATTAGCAAGGCGCTGTTCCGCAGAAGCGAGACGTACCTCGTACTCCTCAATCTGCTTGTCAAGGAAGGTTATCGCCGTCTGGTTATCCTTACGTTCTTCGTCCAGCGAGCTGTTTACAAAGATATCCACCAGAGTTTCCACAACACCAAGTGCAACATTCGCATCCTGATGTGAATACTCAACCGAGTACAGAGACTTGGTTCCGTTGGTGTCATAAATTTCGATTTCTTCCTGCAATAATTCCAGCAGATGCTCGTACCCGCTGACATTGCCAGCTTCTATTTCAAAATCAAGGTTATTCTTTTCGATTAACGCCTCAAGGTTTGGCCGGCTCAGGAGTGTCTTACTCATCAACGCAACCTGCTTCTTAACATCAGTCTGAACCGAGATATCACGAATCAGAGGACCGAGAATACGATTGGTGTCAACGAATAACCGCGCTGTTGCCGGGTATCGAGAATCAACCTGCGCGACCAGTATCCAGCCGAGCAAGGCAAGCATCCAGGCAACTGCCAGTGCCGTCCACCGGTATCTGGTAACTCCCCAGACAAACTCACTTAACTTGTCAAATAACTCATGCATTGCAGTGTACTTAGCCTTTTATGCTTCGGATAGCCAATTGTTTTCCATTAAAACCTAGAACCACGACTCCGGAATGATAATGATATCACCTGGTTGAACCGGTCGGTTAGCACTGATATCACCACCCTTCAACAAATTGTGCAACTTAACTCTGTATGACTTCTGCTCGCCGTTAACATTACGCACCAGACGTGCCTTGTTGCCACTTGAGAACTTGCTTAAGCCGCCAACTTCAATCATTACGTCCAACACAGTCATTTTATCCCTGTACGGCACGGTTTTGGGTTGTGACCCACCACCGACCACTTTTATCTGTTGCGACGGAACGCCGACAAACTCATCTACAGTGACGGAAACTGTGGGGTTCTTCACGTAAGTGACATACTTTGCCTCAATATCACGCGCCAGAGTCGTCGGTGTTTTACCACTCGCCTGCATGTCTTCAATCAGGCGGGTGGTAATTTTGCCATCCGGCCTGACCGGCACTGATACCGTTAAGTCGTCATACCCCCAGACAAAAATGTCAAGTGTGTCACCCGGACCAATTATATATTGATACTGGTCGTCGGATCTCGCAACAGTACCTGTATCGGCAGCTGGCGCAGAAGCCGGAGCGGAAGCTGCTACTGTTGTAGGAGTTATCGCTTGGTTCGGCGGACCAGAAGCGCATCCGGCAGCAACAAATAATGCAATCACAGTAGTTAAGACAGTTTTCATATTAATCATCATGCTACTTGTTTCTGACTTGAAAGCCGGACCTGATCCGGCAGTAAGTCTTCGTTAATAAGATCCCGAATGACTTCACAAATGTCATCGAGAGAAATAAATTTTCTATCATCGGCCATCGCATTCAACAGCATACGACTACAAATCAAATCAACCCATCTTGGCAGCCCAAGGCTGGATCTGTAAACCGCACCGAAAACACTCTCTGCTATGCCTGGATTGTTAGTCCAGCCTACTGATCGAAGCTTATGCAGAATGTACTCTCGTGTCTCAGACATCTCCAGTGATTGAATGTTGCAAGTTGCAACTAATCGTTGATGAAATTGCTCAAAACCTGGCGACAGCAGTTTTTCCCGCAGATTTGGCTGCCCGGCTAAAACGACCTGAAGAAGATGAGTACCTTCATGTTTCAAATTGCAAAGCATATAGACTACCGCCAAATCGTCTTCAGATAAAAGGTGCGCATCATCAAGTACCAGCACCGGCCTCTTTGCCTGCCTTATGTTAATTAATGTGTCACGAACCGCACGTGCGTTCGAAACCCCTGCAGCTGCAACCACACCGAGCTGTTCCAGGTAAAGCTCCAGAAGATCACTGCCTGCGAGGTTCGCGCAATCTACTACTGCAACCGGCATTTCGTTATCACTGGTTTCCGCAACTATCTCTTCAATTAATGTCGTTTTACCGCTGCCAGGCATACCGGTTATCAAAACCATTCCTTCACCCCTGTGAAACGCGTACAAAAGATATGACATGGATCTCTTAAAAGACTCATGAAAATACAGATTGTCGCCTCGTGAAGACAGTGGAAAAGGTTCTGCTTTTAATTTGTAATGTTCTTGGTACATAAAGTTGGCCCCTGTAAAAGCGGCATACTATACCGATATTGCTTTCTATGTACCTCGAACTCAGTCTCACAATGCTACAAAAGTGTATCACTTTCGTTAGTGTTTCCGTTTAACCTGGCTTCTGTATGATCATTACTCTGGTATGAGCGATTAATCATCAGAAACAAATTCAATATGTTGCTACTCCCTGTGTGACAAGCGTCACATCATAAAATTGCAGTTAAAAGAGTGTTAAATAAAGATAACACTCCAATCTTCATCCTTTACGCCGCGTTCCTCATTTCCGCCAGCTCCGGTGCGAATACTTCAGCCATAGTTCCCCACTCAAAGTCATTCAATAACTGCTCGAGCCTGGATTCCATGCGCGACAAATTCTGATAATGTCGAAAGCGCGTTCGCAAACCAAGTCCTTTTATACGTGGTTGCTGTGGATCAATTTCCCACGGATGAAAATAAAATATTGAACGCTCACGATCCTTACTACGCACCCGGTTAATGGCCCAGTGACTTACCGGATACGGATAAAGACGGAACCAGCCGCCACCACCGCAGGGTAAATTGCGTCCCAGCAGTCTCGTTGTCGTAATCGGTAACTCTACAACGGCACCATTCGCGCAAAGATGCGCAAATCGTGGCGCCGATGGTATTCCGTACAAATCGTGTTTTATTGGCGCAACACTCGAACTGTATCGATACCCCTGCTCGGCAAGCACAGTGTGAGCCCAGTCATTCTTTTTTGTGAAAGAGTAGCTCGGAGCACGGTAACCACTGACCGCCACACCACCTACGTCTTCCAGCATTTGTTTCGCACGCCTTACGTCTTGTCCAAACTCTTCCCGACTTAAGCGTGTGACCATAATATGATCCCATCCGTGTGACGCAAGTTCATGACCCGCATCGACTATCCGGCGAACCATTGCCGGATATTTTTCAGCGACCCAGCCCAATGTAAAAAAAGTCGCCCGCGTATTATAATTCTCGAACAGTTCCAATATTCGATCTGTGTTTCCCTCAACCCGGCCTTCATAGTCACCCCATGTCGATCGATCAACATAGGAATCAAAAGCCGAAACCTGAAAGTAGTCCTCGACATCCACCGTCATTGCATTTGCCGGGTGCTGGCCAGGACTTGTAATTTTGGTCATTTCTCTAACGATGATTTTATCTATATACGTTCTATCGGCACATATTTTTCGATCTGTTCTATTTCGACCAACTAATCACGATAAAGTACGCAGTTCACAAAATACGGCAATTTCGGAGACCGATCTTTTGTGAACAGATTCTCGACCACCAGCCGTTATTTCTGACTACTGACACAGGTTATTTCCGCAGTCCGACCGGCTAACTCAGTTCTGTCACTCTACTCGCAATTACTTTCGGATAAATACAATGTGCGGCATCGCAGGTTTTACCCAATTTGGTCCCTCGTACAGCAATCCAGAAACGTTGCTCGAAACTATGGGCAACACTATTGCTCATCGCGGCCCCGACGACACCGACATTTTCACAGATACCAAAGTTGGACTGTGTCACAGGCGATTAGCAATTATTGATCTGACCGAGTCCGGCCGTCAACCTATGCGCTCCCCTTCAGGGCGATATGTTACGGTTTTTAATGGTGAGATTTATAACTTCCAATCACTCAGAGCAGAACTCGAGGCTGATGGAGTTCGCTTTAGAGGTTCCTCTGATACCGAAGTTATGCTGGCTTTGTATGAAAAGTACGGTTCCGGCTGCCTGCAGTACCTGAACGGTATGTTCTCTATTGCAATTTGGGATACCGTCGATGAAACACTGTTTCTTGCCAGAGACCGGCTCGGTAAAAAGCCACTCTACTACTATCGCAAAGACAGCCACTTTATTTTCGCCTCGGAAATAAAAGCGATCCTTTCAGTGCCGGACGTAGATCGTTCCATCCGTAATGATGCGGTAAAAGATTTTTTCTTCTACCAATATGTACCTGAATCAAAATCAATCTTTAGATTTATAAACAAAGTACAGGCCGGCCACTGGATGCTGGTTGATAAAAACGGGGTGAAAACAGAACAGTACTGGAATGTTTCATTCGCTCATACCAGCGAAAAATCCACTGAGGAAATACAGGATGATCTCTACGGACTACTGAATGACAGCGTAAAAAGTCGCATGGTCAGTGATGTACCGCTTGGCGCTTTTCTCAGCGGCGGCGTTGATTCCAGTGCTGTAGTTGGTCTGATGGCAAAAAACAGTGAATCAGCCGTAACCACTTGTGCAATAGGTTTTGATTCCGAAAAATTTGACGAGGTTGCCTACGCGGCCAAAGTTGCCGAGCAATTCAAAACACAACACCATGAGCTGACAGTAAAGGATACGGTTGCAGATAATCTGACTGAGATCGCGGGTTTTTTTGACGAACCATTTGCGGATCCGTCTTTTGTACCAACGTACTTTGTGTCAAAGCTGGCGAGATCCATGGTGACCGTCGCTTTAGCAGGCGATGGCGGAGATGAAAATTTTGCGGGCTACAGTAAATATCAACAGGATCAGCTGGAAAATCGTATCCGTGGGTCAGTGCCGTCGATACTGCCGTCGAGCTTGTTCGCGAAAGGCTCTAAATTGTTGTTTGACAGCAAAAGCAGGCAACTGCGCCGGGGCGCCTCATTATTGAACACATTATCTGTTTCACCCGATGCAGGTTTTTTCATCTCAAACACATTTTTCAGCGAGCAGCTCTGGCAACGGTTGGTACGAGACGAATTCAGAACAGAACTGTCTGATTATAACCCTGCCGATATCACCACAGATCTATATAACTCTGCAGACACAGACAACCACCTTTCCAAAATACTTTACACGGATATTAAAAGTTATTTACCGGGCGATATTCTGGTTAAGGTCGACAGAATGAGCATGGCGAACTCGCTTGAAACCAGAGCACCAATACTGGACTACCGGGTTGTTGAATATGCAGCGACGATTCCGGCCAGCCTTAAACTAAAAGACAAGGAGTCCAAATACATCCTGAAAAAAACCATGGAACGTATGCTCACCGATGAAACCTTGTACAGAAAAAAAATGGGCTTCTCGGTACCACTGGCAAGCTGGCTCAGAAACGAGATTAGACATATCGCAGAAGCCAAACTGCTGGCTGCCAACAACGGCCTGTCACAATTCTTTAAAGCAGATGAAGTCAACAAAGTATGGCAACAACATCAAAGCGGCGCCAGGGATTTTTCCAGTGAACTATGGAGCATGTTGGCATTTGAACTGTGGTGGGAACGCTACATAGAACAAACCGTCGAATCTTTTCAGGCATAACAATGACAGATAAACTAAAGATTCTACATCTGACATACAACATGGGTATTGGAGGCACCGAGCAGGTCATCTATCAACTGATTAAGAATACAAATGTAACTGAATTCGACAACTCTATTGTATGCCTTGAGGGTGAGATCGGCCCTATCGGTCAACAGCTGCAGGAATCAGGTACTCGCTTTCATGTACTGAACCGGACGCCAGGATTTGATACCAGCCTGATAAAGGCTGTTAGAAACTTAATTCAGAAAGAAAGCATAGATATCGTTCACTGCCATCAATACACTCCCTTTGTCTATGGTGTTATCGCAGCACTACTCACTAAAGCAAAAGTAGTATTTACCGAGCATGGTCGCTTCCACCCTGACAGGTACAGCTGGAAAAGAAGAATGATTAATCCGTTACTCGGACTAACCACCAGTTCTATCGTTGCGATTTCCGGTGCCACCAGAGATGCTCTGGCCGAATTCGAATGGTTCCGACGCAGTTCGATCCAAGTGATATACAACGGCATTGCAGCAACAATGCCGACAGATGCCAGACACGATAACGAATTCAATCTGACTGATCGCAACCTGGTGTTCGGTACGATTACCCGTTTTGACACAATCAAAAATCTGCCAATGATGGTCCATGCCTTCGCGCAGGTACACAACCAGCATCCCGATGTCAGATTACTACTGGTGGGAGATGGTGATCAGAAGCCCGCAATAGAACAACTGGTAGAAACATTAAACTTAGGCAAAGCGGTGATATTCACCGGATTTCAAACCAATACAAAGAAATTTATGTCTTTGATAGACGTTTATATTCTATCGTCTTTCAGTGAGGGAACATCAATGACATTACTGGAAGCAATGTCTTTTTCGACCAGCTGTATAGTCACTGATGTGGGTGGCAACATTGAGCTCATACAAAATGATATCAATGGCCTGGTGGTTGAGTCAGACAACGTCTCACAACTCACTGACGCTATGCTTTGCCTGCTTGTCGATGAAACCGCGCGAACACAATTAGGTGAAAAAGCAAAACAAACCTTCGATGAAAAATTCGCTCTAAATCAAATGATTCAGAGCTATCGCGAGATCTACTTAAAAATCACCAGCAAAGCCTGACTACCTTTTATACAGGCTCGAGTCCGCATACTGATTTTCAGGAACTTCATGTGCCGGATTATCCGACTCGGTATAAGAGGCATAAGTCCCATAGGCACTTTTAGGCAAAGTTACCGTATGCACTGGTGCAATCGCCCCGTCAACCAGGTCAGGTTCAACTATGGCAACAGGTTCAGCTTCCGCATCTTTACGCCAATTATAAATAGAATCGATAAGTGATCTAAAAGTGCGCTTTTTCCGGGCATCAAGGCAGTATTTACAGATGCCTGCCAGAAAAACGAAATAAGTCATTTCATTGATCATCAGGTCCAGGAATAAGGCCACCGTGTAGAAACCAATGAACGTCGAGTTGAGTAGATCGTCCAGGTAATCTCGCTTATAGCCATGAGCATGCTTCTTCTCAGGATTCGGCTTTTGCGCAACGTTCCTGAGCCTCAGGATGAGAAAATAGAGATAAACCAACGCTGCCCCGACTCCACTGGCGGCACCAAACTGTACAAAAGTATTATGTGCCACATGCGGTTCGCTTCCGGTCAGTTCATATTGCGGAAAAGCGCGCATAAAGTTTGCCGCGCCGATTCCCAGAAGCGGGTAGTCATACATTATACTCAGACCAACTTCCCAGGATATCAATCTTGGATCAACGGGCTTGTCAATCTCGGGAGAATCGTCTGAATTCTCAATAAACGCACGGTCACGCTCTATCTCTTCCACACTAATCGTATCGGTAATACGGTTGAGCAGTTGTCCACTTTGGGTAGCTATGGCAACTATTAGCCCGACAAACAATATTACTGAAGCCTTCTTGTTGTAGCTGCGGAAAAATATGTACAGCGTAGTTACAATGAGCGACAGCAGCGCACCACGCGAGCCTGTCAAAAACAGCGCATGCCAGGCGAGTGGAATAGCCAACCAGTATCCATAGCGTATTATCCGGTAACTGGCACCAACAGAAAGGTAATAAAAAATAGGCACGGCGACAACATAAAGCATCGCGAGGTAGTTCTCATCGTGGTAAACACCCCATGGTCCGTTGAGTCTGCCATTATCTCCAAAGCGCCAGAACTCGCCTGTAAAGTAAATTTTGTTTGCCCATAAGACGTAGTACAGCAACACCCCGGCTACCGATGTGATTAAAAACATCAACTTGAATCGAGTATCAATCAGCAAAATTGAAGCAAAGAAGATGATCATAATCTTGTTAAAGATATCGACCATTTCTGCCGAGGAAAGCTTGTTTAACTTTACATCAACAAACTCTGCAAACGGGCTGTAAGCTACTGACAGATTTATCGCTACCAGCACCAGCATCATCGCAAGACTCGGTAGTACAAACAGCCGTCTCCAGTCCACCTGACGGGTCGCTGTGGCAATTCCCAGACCTAAGATAATTGCCAGAGAGGTAAAGAGAGAAAGACGACTGTCCTGACCGAAATGATGAGGCCACAAGCCGGCCGGCTGGCCAATGGCAAGAAGGTAGTAGAAGACAACACCCAGCCACGGAACTACCACCGTTGTGATACAGGACAACACCATATATAAAAGTGCAAGAATTGACATAGTCTCACCACAAAATATTACGTCACTGGATACAGCGCTCAGGGCCGTTTATTACTATCAGCCGTCTATTTGAGCCTCTGTACTTTCATTATCTAACGAGTACTGGTTCTCAACTTCACATTGCAGGATTCGGATGAAATCGACCTCGACCCTGCCTTGCTTCGCCCAACCCTGCTATCCGTTGCAAAGTCCCTTTCGCCGTAATTCAACCCGGCAAATTCGGAGGCGCAATTGTATCCATCCAACAGAAGATTATTATGCAGTCCGTCATCTATTCGCAATGCAATTTGTCGAATAAATCGCAGCGAACTGAAAATTTTGATGTCTCGAACCTCAAAACCAATCCATTGTAATTACTTAAACAGCACTATTTAAAATCAATCCTGCTATAGCGGCAGGTTCGACAGATAGTGAGCCCTTCGACCGTCCACTTATCTCGCAGTTCAGATAGTTTGCACTAAATAAATGTGCACAGGAGCAAAATAAATCAAAGGAATAACTTTTTTATACAAATGCAGGACAGCATCATCAAATTCCGCTGCTGAATAAATTCGCCGCACGGCCAGTCACGCAATAATTCATTCGCATCAGCAATACAGCCCACGCGGCGCACCTCACACCGACATAAAACGAAATGCGCAAAAATCTGACTGGCAGCGCGGGCACTGTTGCCGCCTGCACGCGCAACTCTCACGAGAAAACCAAAGCTGCCGCTAACCTTAAGCGGCCAGCATGACAAAAGTACCTGCCAAAATAAAAAAAGGCAGGCTCAGACTATGCAATGTGTGGTGTTTTTGGGCAACGGCCAAAATATTTGAATAACGTCAGGTTTGCGCACCGCCGGTATGCCGGATAGCCAGCATTTTACGATACATCAAAATGTAACAATTATTGTAACAAATGACGGCAAACTCGACGGCAATAAAATCCTGGCGAAACGGCATCATCGAAAGTGTCGATCAGCAGAAATGCCAAATTTTTTACAATTTTTTCTTCTATACGTCGCCCAAACGCATAACATAATATGTTGCCTTTCATTTGCCTGAAACCCGACACCAGCACGCAACCGATGTAGCAGTGATGAACTCCATAGATCTACACCTGACCAATTTAAAACCAGGAACGAACTTCGTTCGTATCGGCATACCACTGCCCAAGGGCGTCGTGACAGACTGTGGCTCGCTCGCTGTCGTCGATAATCACGATGTAACAAACAGTTCCAACCTTCACAGCAGCATAACGCCAACTGCCAGATGGTCCGATGGCAGCGTCAAATGGTGCGTGGCAAAGATCGCAACGCTTGACTGCAATACGCCGGAGCTCAAACTCACCTTGTTGTCAGCTGGTGCTTCTGCACCCAAAGCATTGGTCGAAGTCACCGAAAATACCAACTCGGTTGAAGTCAAAAGCGCCGCCGCTACTTTCACCTTTGATCATTCCAGCGTATTTCCTTCAGTGGAATATGCTGGCAACACTCTATGGCAGGCAAACGCTTGTCACCCACAGCTCACACTGCCGGACGGCAACCATTGTGCACTGACAATAGAAAATATCACAGTTCTGGAAAGTGACAATGTAACCTGCAAGTTACAAATCAATGGTGCTTATCAAATCAATAAAAAGCAGACCTTGAACGCCCGATTTACGTTTGAAGTATTACCAGACGCCCAATTTTCTCTGGTGTGCGAGCTACATAACCCGCATAGAGCAGTTCATCCGGGAGGCATTTGGGATCTGGGAGACCCGGGGTCTGTAGTTTTTCAGGACTTTTCATTTTTCATTGAGCAACCGGAACAGGCAACGTCTGTCCATCTGCTGGCAGAGCCTGAAAGCGATTGGATCAATGCGACACAACCAACTGTTTTATTTCAAGCATCAAGTGGCGGACAGTATTGGGATAATGCAGTTCACATGAATGCCGATCGTGAAGTCTGCAACCGCTTCCGCGGTTATCAGGTAACCGCAGATAATCAGAACATCCACTCCGGCAAAAGATCAAACCCGACAGTGATGATCGAATCTCCTGCTGGCGCCTGCACTGTGGTACCGCAGAATTTCTGGCAGAATTTCCCCAAAAGCCTCGATATAGATTCTGCTCAGGTCGCCGTCCGACTTTTTCCCTGTCACCATGGTGACGTCTACGAACTACAAGGCGGTGAACGCAAACGCCATCAGGTGGCTTTCAGGTTTACACCATCTCTCGATCAGGCAAAATCAATAGATAATCTCGCTACACCTGTTGCACGACTCACAACAGCAGCTTACAAAGAAGCCGGTGTCTTCCAGTATTTCGATGATCAGCACCGTTGTATTAAATACGAACAACTGCTCCACCCCTCCAAAGACAGCAATACAGGATTTTATGCCAAACGAGAAAATCTTGATGAGTACAGTTGGAGAAACTTTGGTGATATCTTTGCAGACCACGAAGCGGCAAATCATACAGAAGACAGACCATACGTTTCTCACTATAACAATCAATATGATGCGGTATACGGTTTCATCCGTCAGTACGCACTGACCGGGGATCACTATTGGCAGCCCCTATTCACCGATCTCGCCAATCATATTATGGATATAGATATTTATCGCACTGAAGAGGATCGTGTCGAATACAACAACGGGATGTTCTGGCATACAGACCACTATCTGGAGGCTCATACCGCAACCCATCGCACTTACTCTGCGACTCAAATTGACCATGAGGGCCAGCCTCAGAATGGTGGCGGCCCAAGCTCCGGCCACTGCTACAGCACAGGTCTGATGTACTACTATTTTATGACCGGTGATGAGGAAGCGAAGCAAACAGTTATCAACCTCGGCAACTGGATTGTAAACTATCAGGAAGGAAGCGGCACACTACTGGAAACCACCAGAAAGACCTTACAAAAGGACACCGCGAATTTTATAAAAACCTGTAAGGGTGCAAAAATATTCAAGTATTGCTATCCCATGGACCGGGAGACCGGCAATTACATACGCACACTGATGGATTGCTATGATATTACCGCCGACAATACCTATTTGCGCAAAGTAGAAGAAATTATTAGAAAAACAGCCGGTCCCGGTGATGACATCAATGCGCGCGGTTTGGAAGACATAGAACGCACCTGGTACTATGTTGTTTTTCTGCAGGAGTTGGTTCGTTACCTTGATTTAAAACGATCAATTGATCAGCATGACAAAAACTTCTACCACGCACGTGCAACACTGCTCCACTATGCAAGATGGATGACTGAAAATGAACAACCCTATATGCACAATGCTGAAAAGCTGGAATACCCCAATGCAACCTGGTTCGCTCAGGAGCCTCGCAAAGTTTCTATTTTCTACGCAGCTTACAAGTATGCGTTAACCGATAGAACAAAGTTTTTAGAGCGAGCACGATATTTCAGAGACCATCTCTGCGAAGAACTCTCTAACTGCGACACTTTGCACTATTCAAGAATTCAGATCCTGTTGCTTCAAAACCACGGAGCTGCAGCATTGATTGATATGGATAGCTTGCCTTACCCGGGTCTGCGCGAAGTGGACGTGTCTGAGCAGGAAGGATGTTTTCATACACCTCAGTCCCACTTAAGATACATCGCTGGAAGCTGGGTATCGTGTATAACCAAATTCCGAATCTCCAAAGAGCTGCGCTGGATACGATCCCGTGCAGGCTAACAAGCTAAAAAACAGTGTTACGCCCATGACTACCAGCCCGATAAAAGTTCTACACTTCATTTGTTCTACTGGATTCTACGGTGCTGAAAAATGGATTCTGGCACTGGCAAATAACAGCGATCCCGCGTTGGTAACCAGTCAACTGGTAGTGACCAGAGAAAAAGACAACCAGGACTTACAACTGGTCCGCGACTTTAATGCACTCGGTCTTACAAGTCATGAGGTTGATATGAGCGGTCGCTTTGATCCGCGCGCCATAAAGTCACTGGTCACACTCATAAAAGAACAACAGATCGATATACTGCACTCGCACGGATACAAATCAGACATACTGGGTATCGTAGCTGCAAAAATCGCAGGTATCAGATGCATTACAACACCTCACGGTTTTGAAAAAACTAATGATCGAAAGCTCGAAATGTTTATTGCTGCGGGTTGCAGAACTTTTAAATATTTCGATTACACGGTTCCGTTATCTCGCGAACTATATGCTGATGTACAGAAGTATAAAGTGCCCGAAGAAAAAATTGTCTACATTAGAAACGGTGTTGATCTAAAAGATATCGATTACCGCAAGCCTGCAGAGAGCCCTGTCGTGCGCGGTCCTGATGAACCTTTAAATCTGCCGGAAAAGAAAACTATTGGGTTTATCGGTCAGATGATCGATCGCAAGAACGTCAGCCATCTGTTGGATGTATTTGAAAAATTAGCTACCTCAAACAGCGGACTTGAGCTCGTTTTACTCGGTGATGGCATTAGCCGGAGTAAATTTGAAGCCTATGCAGATAAACTCAATTCCAGAGACCGGATTTCATTTCTCGGATTCCAGAGCGACCCGCTATCTTACCTTAAAACGTTTGATCTGTTTGTCATGTGCTCTACGCTGGAAGGTATTCCAAGATGCCTTATGGAGTCCATGGCGATGGGCGTGCCAGTGGCGGCTTACGACATTGCAGGAGTAAATCAGTTACTGGAGCACAATAAAACCGGTTTACTCGCAACGCTAAACAACAAAGATGAATTATACGATTGTTGCAAAACACTTTTGTGGGATGAAGAGCTGGCAAACAAAATCTCAACCGCAGCCGCAGAACACATCAACGACAAGTTCTCAGCCAGACGTATGGCAATCGAATACACTGAGCTGTATCAGCAGCTATTGGAACGCCGCCCGATCGCGGCATAAAAACCGGTAGCTGCAGAGACTATTCACGCTATGGCAAATTCCTGACCAGTGACGGTCCGATGGTATTGGCTACTGCCACTGGCAATTTCTGCCACGCTGAAATAGCGAGTTTGTATTTGGGATTGTCCGGATTTAGCGCTGGCAGTTCATCAGAATCACGCAACCAGTAATGCCAGAATAACGGGTGCTCCACTGCACCCCATTGTTTTTTATATTTGTATGTACTGGCGCCCTTGCTGGATCGACCAAAATCAAAAAAGCGATAGTCCCGCTCAATTGCACTGCGCAGTATTTGCCGGTACATGAACATATTTGCACCCAACGGATTGGCCTTGCGCAGACTTGAAGCCCAGGGAATCTCAAGCTTGTCATTGAAGCCAAGTAAAAATCCGGCAGCGACTGGTTTTCCTGCGTGTCTGACAATCGTCAAACTTGCCTGCTCGTTAAAATTCTCAAGAATGCTCGCAAAGAACTTACGACTGTATACCGGTGTTCCGAGATCACGCATGTTATGACTGAAGACGCGATAAAACTCGGGCAATAGCTCCGCACCACCAATTACAAACTTTAAATCTTCACGCGCTGCACGCTTAACCTGCGCACGGACTTTAGTACCCAGTTGACGATCAAGCTCCTCATCAGAATCCGGTAGCGGCAATATCATGGTAATTTTATGCTGTTTGCACAACCACGGCTCACGAAGCCGGGTATCTCTGCTTTCTAAATGCGTACACTCCAGAGAGTTTCCGGTTTGAGCCGCAAACTCCATCATTTTTTGTGCAACATCGGGATACTCTGTGAGAGGCCCGCCATAGTTGAAGTAAGGCATTGAAACAAGAAACGAGCCGAATAGTTTACTGTTCAAATGCACCATCGGTAACACACCGCACAACGATCCATCTGGTTTACGACAGGTAATATAGTGGGGAGTGTGTCCAAAATTATCTTTGATAAGACGATGCCATCTCGCGTCGTGATACACATTTGCATGCGCTTGCGACGCTACAAATTTCTGCCACTCTGTGATGTCAATAGTTGGCTCACAGGCAAGCTCTAACTGATCGACTTTACAGTCCAGCGCCTGATCGACTGCCAACAAATGTGCCGGTATATCAATCTTCTCGACATCAGATTGGCAGTGTTTATTTGCGTCAGCACCTGAACTTGCACCCGTGATGCAGGCCTGAATCTGCGCCACCTGTTGATCAAGTTCGACCTCGAGTTGCTTGATTTTACCGCTGATCTCAGAGACACCTGCTATGAGTTGTGTGGTGTCTTCTCCTTGCGCACGCGCCGTGCCTATTTTGCGGGACAACTTCTTTTTGTCTTCCGTGAGAAGACTCTCTTTTTCCAGAAGGATGGAAATGTCGGCTACCGAATTTCTAATCAATTCGTCATCGCTAGAATCGATCAGCAGAGACTGGAGCAGGGAATTGATATCTTTCTTGATTCCATCTCTGATTTTTCGCTTTAACTTTGACATTTATTATTACAGTATCCGGACACAGTTATCTGGCCAAGTATAGCTCAGTGGATCCAACTCCATGGCAGTGCCGGCACGTGTTTCTAAAAGCATGCCAGGCCAACAAATGTTACAAAACGTGAAGTGCTCTACCGGCAATTTAATATTGATCAGCCCCTGACAGCAAAAATCCACTCAAAATTGTCAAAATAATCAGGCATGGAAATGGCATACTACGTCAGGTTAACTGGAAATAAGTCAGCGTCATTTCAGTCGCTGCCAGAGTTAATGTATCCAAACAGCGGCTCCGGACCACTGTTTTCACTCCGTGCTCCGTGACCCGATGATTAAAAAAGCCGCTCAGATAGCTACACTGATTTTGGTACTACCTCTGTACCTTGCTTATCGGTTTCTCGCCTTGAGCAATAAGAACGATGCATTCGCAAGCTGCTCCCAGTTCCTGAGTTTACTGCCAGGCAAAACCGGAAGCTATCTGCGCAACAGTTTCTACGCGCTTACCATGACAAAATGCGAACAGGGTGTGGTGATCTCGTTCGGAACCCTGTTCTCTCAAAATGATACGGACATTGAAAGCGGCACTTACATCGGACCGCAGTGCAATATAGGAAGCTGTAAAATCGGCCGGGATTGCCTGCTTGGCAGTGGAGTTCACATTTTAAGTGGCAAACATCAACATACGATTGAGAGCACCGATATTCCCATTCGCGACCAGGGCGGCAAACTCAGTAAAATAAATATTGGCCAGGACACATGGATAGGCAACAATGCGGTCGTTATGGCTGACGTCGGGCAGCAGTGTGTGATTGCCGCCGGTTCGGTAGTGGTAAATCCGATTGGAGATAAAAAAATAGTGGCAGGCAATCCAGCAAAAATCATTAAAGAGCGTTAACCTGGCCGCCAGGCGACCAAAATCAGGGCTGCAGTTATTTTTCGAACTATCCTAAAAAACGTGTTCTCCAACTATGTTGGCATATTGGGCGCAATCGTCATTGCGTTTATATTGTCTCCTTTTTTAGTACATACGCTTGGCGACACCAACTATGGCATCTGGTCGATTATCTCGGCGCTGACAGGCTACATGACGCTGCTTGACCTTGGGGTCAGCTCGGCGATCGCAAAATACGTTTCAAAGTACAAAGCACTAAAAGACTACAAGTCGCTGAATGTCGTTTTTTCATCTGGCATTGTCATCATGCTAATGGTGGGGTTGAGTCTGATGATGCTCGGCCCGTTTATCGCCAGTGCGGTCGTCGGCGCGTTTTCTTTTGACCCTGAAATTCGGGACACTGTCCATACGCTTGTTATCATCGCTGCCATTGACGTAGCAGTATTTGTGGGCACTGGTGTCTTTTTCGGCGCTTTTTTTGGATTTCAGAGAAACGAAATAACCAACGCCGCATCTCTTTTCAGCGCGCTTTGCAGGGCGATAGCTTTTTACTTTGCGCTAAGCAGTGGCTACGGTCTGATAGCCATGGGCGCGCTCTCACTGGCAATACATATTCTTGTTGCTCTTCTTCTCGCATTTACCATGAGTCGGGTAGAACCAAAAGTAGAAATAACCACAAAAAATGCTGACAAATCGACGATGATTTCGATTTTCAACTACAGCAAGTTCACATTCCTGACCATGCTTGGCCTGCAGCTCATTTATTATAGCGATGCTTTTGTCATTGGGTATTTTCTGTCAGCTGCAGCCATTACCATATACACCATCCCGTGGAGCCTGAGCGAGTACAGCAATAAATTAATTCACGCAGTCTCGCAGACATTTGTTCCTGTATTCAGCGAGCAGGAGGCAACCAGTGATCGCAATATTTTTAAAACCTATATAACAGGTACCAAGGCCATACTGCTGTTATCAAACCTGCTTTGCATCGGCGTTCTCACTCTGGGCGAAGAATTTATTGGAGTCTGGATGGGCCCCCGGTACGCGGTCGAATGCGCTGCTATTTTGATGATCATGTTTACAACCCAGCTTATAAAAGGCCCGCAGCTAATTAGCTACTCCATTCTACTCGGTACAGCAAACCATCAGAAGTTTGCCACCTTTAATTTGGCGTTCTCGGTCGCAAACCTCGCGTTGAGTATAATGCTGGTGCAAAAATATGAGTTGATCGGCGTTGCCGCTGCAACCGCGATCACTCAAATACTTTTTTATGGAGTCGTTACACCAATACTCACCAGTAAGGTAATGAATTTCTCTCTGATTGATTACTTTAAGCAAACATACTGGCGTATCCTTCCAGCCAGCCTGATCTTGTTTGCGATTCTTTCATACCTCGGTAGCCACTATCCTCCAACGGGATTTTTATCGCTCATCGGACTTGGATTAGTCGGTGCGCTCGTATACCTCATAGCGGCTTATTGGACGTTGTTAGATTCAGAAGAGCGCCAGCTTACACTGCATTATGCTGGAAAAGTGGCCAACAAAGCTTTGGGAAGAGCTGCATAAGCCAACGACCTGCTCACTCAGGCCATTGCTCTGTACTTGGGCTGCGCAGACCAACGATTGTTGATTGCCTTTCTTACCGGTTGTTCCAACAAATAATAAGATAAAAGCCCTGTTATCACCGAAAGCAAAAGCGCTGTAAACTTACCTCCCGGTACAGCCCACGCGTACTGATAAAAAATCTGTTGCCATAGATAGATTGAATAAGACCACATACCAAAGTGTCGGATCACACTGCTGGACAGCACACTGCCAAGAAATGCAGGCATGTCTTGCAGATGATTTACAGCCACAGCAAGAAGAATCGGACTCACTGAAAACACCAGCCATAACGGCGCCGCATTGGCATAACATAAAACAGCAAGTATCACACAAGCCGGTGGCAAAAGCGGAGGCACAGATATTTTGTATTGACGTGCAAGTAGTCCATAGCCTGCTGAAAATAAAATAAATACTACCGCGCACTCAGTTCTAATCAGATAGCGCTCCATCTGTGATTCTGATAGTTGCGTGTAGCGATAAAAACTCAATGCCACCAGCCCGGCACCAACCAACAGCAAAAACACAGCAACATAACGACGATTCACAAAAAACAATGTAATTGCGCTTAGAAAAACATACGCATGCTCTTCGACATTCAAAGACCAGAGATGCCCCACCGCTACACCACTACTCCAGAGATGTGGGTCCGCTGGTGTATAGGTACGCAAAAAGGCCAGACTGGATATTAACTCCCATAAAGTAAATTCAATAGATTGCACTGCAGCAGCTGCATACATCAACAGCACACATAGTAAAAATACCGGATAGATTCTACTAAACCGCCTGACGTAGAAGTCGCGAAGTGAAATTCGCTTTTCGAAGAGAATAACGCTCATCAACATACCAGAGAGCACAAAGAACACATCTACCCCCATTCGATCTTCCCACATCCATTCAATGTCATAAAAATGACCGCACAACACAAGCAAAATGGCACAACCACGCCAGCCATCCCACACGAGTACACGATCTGCCTCTGAAGGTTTGTCAGAATTAAGCGATTGATCTGAGGATTGCAATGTCACTGGAAGGCAAGCTGCTATTTAAAAAGAAAGAATTATCATCCCTGGCACGGGCATTTTAACCTATGTGGGCAATTGAATAAGTGGATAAATATAGTACTAATCAGCACCTCATGTTTCCGAGCGCAAAAAGACGCGTCCCTGTACTGTTTCAAACCGCAATCCTGATGCCAATACCAATGCGTGCTTTCAGCAAAGATTTGCAACACAGGCAACAGACATCGGACTGACCCACACCTAACTCGCCGGGTAGGAACCACTTGAATCATGTGTTTCATCACCAATCAGAGCAGGTGAGAATACGCATACGATTTTCAGATCTGACAACGCTTCGAGCCTGTGACGGTCGTGCTGATCCAGAGCATACATATCTCCCGGACCTATCTCGTATGACACTCCGGCATCGATATCAGTCAATTTCGCCCGCCCCTCGATGATCAAATTTGCTTCAACGTGATTTTTATATTCCAATTCCAGACACTGACCTGAGGAAACAGTAGTTGTGGTCAGCGTAAAACCGACACCATCAGCCTTTAGTAAATATCTCGCACTGCTCCACGCGCCGGTTTTCTCGGCAAACCCACCAGCCGCTTTTACGTCATCAAAGCTTCGAATAATCATAATATACTCTCAAGTAATTCGGCGATATGACCTGTACATCGACAAGTGCCGCCGAATGTTGCACGATTGTATCCAAACAAAAACTCTGGATCCACCAATTGAACGAAGCAATAAGCTTTAACGATATTATCAACGCCCAAAAAAGACTCAAGGGCCATACCGCAACTACGCCACTTCTGGAAAGTGCTCTGCTCAACAAGCTGACAGGACGGCGCGTACTCATTAAAGCCGAGTGTCTGCAGCATACCGGGTCATTCAAGTTCCGTGGCGGCACGTCTGCCATCACCAACCTGACACCTGCACAACGCAGCACCGGGGTCATTGCCTACTCGTCCGGTAATCATGCACAGGGTGTCGCTTTCGCTGCACAAAGGGCAGGTGTAAAAGCAGTCATCGTTATGCCCTGCGATGCACCGAAACTGAAAATAAACAATACACGTGAATACGGTGCAGAAATAGTTATCTATGACAGGCCCGGTGGAGAAAGCCGCGAAGCTATTGGCCAGCAACTCGCCGAAGAACGAGGCCTCCACCTGATCAAGCCATACGACAACAAAGACGTTATCGCCGGACAAGGGACCTGCGGATTGGAAATCGCAGCGCAAGCTCAGGACGCAGACATAGATGAAGCTGAAGTACTGGTCTGCTGTGGTGGTGGTGGGCTGACCTCAGGCATCGCACTTAGCCTTGAGACTACTGCTCCCAAGATGAAAGTCAGGCCCGTGGAACCTAAATACTACGATGATGTCATACGATCACAGAAAAGCGGACAACGCGAACAAGCTAACAATGATCAAAAATCAATCTGCGATGCAATAGTTACCCCGTCACCGGGAGAACTTACTTTTCCAATTATAAAGCGACTGTGCCACCCGGGCATAGTAGTGACAGATGAAGAAGCACTGCAGGCAATGCAAATGGCCCTGAGATACCTCAGGATAGTGGCAGAACCAGGTGGTGCTGTAGCGATGGCCGCAGCACTATTCCACAACAAGGAAATTACCAGCGACACCGTCATCTGTGTTGTCTCTGGCGGAAATGTAGATCCGGATATACTTGATCGCGCAGTGCATATTTCCAGTGATAATCTACAATAGGCTATTATTGACGTTGCTCCTGACTTCATTTTCGAGACAGATCTATGCCATACTGATTCATTAGTCTCACACTTCAGCAACAATAAACAGAGTAGTTCCTTTACGCAAAGGAACCTTAACCCGGACTATTCATGAAATCGACGGCATCTCACTTGATCTTTGATTCCACCCTAAGATAGCTTTAATAGGGATTTTTTCTTTTGTAAATATCAATAAGTATTCAACGCAAGAAGAAAATTCACTGTGAAAACAAATCTCTGCGCGATATGCTCGCCATTTCATGAATAGTCCGGGTTAAAGAAATAACCATAAGAGCAAACAATAAGAACAGTCATGAAAAACGTTAAAATACTCATCATAGTAGCAGTGGTTTCTCTCATTGCAGCATTCTTCATATTCGACCTCGGGCAATATTTCTCACTGGATTACCTTAAGTCTCAGCATCAACAACTGGTGACTTTTGCCGAAGAAAACAGAGCCCTTGCATTGTCAGGATTCTTCCTGCTCTATGTTGCTGTCGCAGCTTTATCTCTACCCGGCGCTTCAATCCTGACGCTCGCCGCGGGTGCAATCTTCGGTTTCCTGACCGGCGTAATACTGGCGTCTTTTGCATCAACTATTGGCGCGACGCTCGCATTTCTGTTCTCACGCTTTATGTTTCGCGATGGTGTACAGAAAAAGTTTTCGTCATATCTTCAAACCATCAACAACGGCATCGAAGAAGAGGGTATGTTTTACCTTTTTACGCTACGTCTGATTCCGATAGTTCCATTTTTTGTGGTCAATCTCTTAATGGGTCTCACAACAATCAAAACAGTAGCATTCGCTCTGGTCAGTCAGGTTGGGATGCTGCCAGGTACCGCAGTATTTGTGAATGCCGGCAATCAACTCGCGCAAATAGACTCACTAAAAGACATTTTATCTCCCTCTTTACTTGCCGCATTCGCCTTGCTTGGCATCTTTCCTATCGTGGCGAAAAAACTCATCGAACTATACAAAAAAAAGAAAGCCTCATAAGATATAAGGCAAAAAGCGCTGCATTGAAATGATGCGATTGTACTGCAGTTGGCGAGATCATTACTTACAGACTCAACGAGGGCGGGCCATATCTCTTCAGGTCCGAATCAGTTGGTTAGAAATCAATTATCTCAGGCGCGGCGACATGATAACCCTGCACCAGATTTACACCTAAATCGCGCAATTTATTAAGCACATCAGCTGACTCAACCGACTCTGCGATTGTCTGCTTACCCAGGGCCTGCGCGACATCATTAATTGACCTGACCATAGCAAAATGAACCGGATCCTCGAGGATTGCACGAACGTACGTGCTGTTTATTTTTACAAAACCTACTGGAAGTTTCCTGAGATAGTCAAACGAGTGAATGGCTCCGCTAAAATCATCTATCGCAAACCTGCAACCCAGTACGCCCAACTTTTCCATGAACCGTGAGACTGCGGTCAAACTGGTACTTACTGCCGACTCGTTGATCTCAAAACATAAAATAGATGGATCTATAGATGTCGATTTGAGCGCTTTAAGTAAAAAACTGAGGAACTTTTCATCATCCACCGCTGCTCCACTCAAATTAACACAACACAGATCCAGTCCATCCGTAACGTGAGGCTGACGCTCCAGCCAGTCAATAGTTGATTCAATAATCGCTTCGTCCAGTGCAACTGACAACCCGAATCGCCTTGCAACCGGAAGCACTGTATCGGGCAATAACAACTCACCGTCAGGAGAAGGCAGACGCACTAAAATTTCTATCTTCGAGTGACTGTCTGCAAGTTTGTCAGTTGATGCTATTTTCTGCATGGCCAGTTTGACTTTGCGTTGTTCTATCGCATTTTTAATATGGGCATCCCACTGCTGCTCACCCTGCTTTCGATCTGAGATATCTTGCGTATCATCAAAAACCGCGACACGATTACGGCCCTGATGCTTAGCGTCATAGCAAGCTGCATCTGCAGCACCAAACAATGCCGAGCGTGTGCTCCAACGTTCATCAACCATAACCAGACCGATGCTGGCTCCTACTGAAAACTGTTTTCCCTCCCAATGAAACTGAAAACCCTCCACCTCAGCACGCAACTGAGTCGCAAGGCGAAGCGCTTCCTTTAAGCCGACACCGTAAATTAGCAAACCAAATTCATCACCACCCAGACGAGCCAACACATCACTTCTTCTTACCAGACCAGTGAACAATGTTGAAAGCTGACGCAATAATTCATCTCCGGCAAGGTGTCCGGCGGTATCGTTTACTCGTTTAAAATTATCCAGATCGATAAAACACAGCGCCTGATTTGCTTCTGCCGTTCGCGTAATCGCATCATTACATCGCGATTCAAATTCACGACGATTGACCAGTCCGGTCAGTGAATCATGGCTGGCATGGTAGGCAACAATACTTGCACTGTGATGCTGTGCCGTACAATCCCAACCAATCCCGCGATAACCGATAAATTCTTCTTCGGCGTTAAATACCGGCACACCGGATAATCTGACTACTCTTTTCTCACCATCCTTGCGCTGCCAGATATACTCCCGATCTCGAAAAGGTAATTGCTTGTTCATATCAACCAAAAGCACTTTCCACTCGGGCTGATCATCCTCATGTACATGATGGGGAATCAATTTTTCCAAAGGAATATTCAACAATCGAGCAGTTTCCACTCCAAGAAACTCCTTCATCTCCATAGAGATATGGGTCATACGGTTTGCACCATCCATTTCCCAGTTAAAATCTCCAGCGGCAGATAAATAGTCCTGTAGTCTTGCAACAGACTGTTCCAGCTCGGAGCGTTGCAGTACTTCCGGCTGAGGTGATATCTCCACACTACGTCTGTGACCGTGGCGTTTTTCTACGAAGTTAGCGTTTTCATCTGACGGTAAAATATTGGATTCCGGTGGTGCCCCCGACACACAATAGACCGCAATCGCATCACTCCCGTTCCATCTCACAACACGTGATTGCAAGCGAAGATCCTGCGCTACACCATCTGAATTGACTGAGCGAATAATCCTGGACTCACCGACACCACCGGGCACAAGCCTCCTGATCTCCTCAGCACCGGGCAAAGCACTGGCGTTACCCATCAGTTCAAGCCAGCTTGTATTCACGTATATCAATTCGTAATTACGATGAATCAGCAAACCGAATGGCGAAAAATTAATGGCATTGCGCAGTTGCAACTCTGTGCCGAGCAACAACTGGTAGCTGCGATGGAGCTCTTCAACACTGACAACTGAAACTTCGATGCCACAAATATGACCGGCACGATTGATTACCGGACTGCGGACAAAATATTTTCCAGCGGTGCGCTTGCTTAGAAGTTCACCCGCAGTAATTTCGGTTGTTCCGGAAGTTAAAATCCGCTGTTCAGCAGCATGCACTAACGACGCACTACGATCAGACAACAAGTCAAAATCAGACTGACCAACCAGCTGACTGGGAGATGCAAGCTGCAACGACTCGGCATAACCAGGCGTGCAGGCGCGATAGGTTAACTGCGAGTCTTTCAGTGCCGAATTGCGCGGTCTCCCGGCGCCAGTGGAATTTGCTGCCATACAGCCTTTCTATTTAGAATTCACAGAAATAGTGCTGTAGACATCGTATTTGATCAATGTACTCATAGCGCGAGGACTATGACACAAAGATGAATTTATTACCGTGCGCTCCTATACAACGCGCGCAGCTACGGCCCGGATCGGCGTGGTATACGAAGGTAAGAGATTAACAGAGCGTGGTCCGATCCTGCTGAATTGTGACAGAATCGAAAAAAACAGCGTAAGAAGCACAAAAATATGTGCCGGCAGATGGCGCTCAGTCGAAAGATTCCGGCATGCGCAAATTGCAGAGGCTTGCCGTCAAGAGTGAAAGTTATCCAGAGACTTCTCGATTTGTACGAGATTATTGTACAGAGATTGTTTGTCCTCGCGGGAGAGCAATGACAGCACCTGCTCCTTGTGTTTCTCCATCATTGCGTTAACGCGTGTATGGATTTCGACCCCATTTTCTGTCAGACAAAGTCGCACATTTCTGGCCTGACCCTGCGGCCCGTCAAAACGCAGAAGATCATTCTCAAGCATAGTTTTCACCGTCCGACTAATCTGGCCTTTGTCCATGCCGATAGTACCTCTGATAGCCGCCTGGCTCATTGGGCCAGATGAAGACAAGAGAGAAATTATGCGCCACTCAGGCAGCCGCAAATTTGCTTTCGCCTGAACCGCCTGACCAATCTGACGGCTTATCTTTACATTAACAACATTCAGCTTGACGTTAATCTGCGAGTGAAGCTCATCGTCGTTCACCTCCATTCGAAACTCCTGAAACGTTAATCTGGCATCCTAGCAAAAATACTTTTCATAGTGCATAAGTAATTGTGTGGAATCTTGTTACAAGCCGTTATAAAAATCAGAAGAGAAAGTCATCTTCCACCGGTTACATCTATCAGGGCACCCGTTGTATAAGAAGCCTCCTCCGATAACAGCCACAAAATTGCATTTGCAACCTCTTCAACAGTCCCTCCACGTTGCATCGGCACGCTTTGCTTTATACGATCCACGCGGTCGGGTTCTCCACCGGATGCATGTATATCTGTATATATAACGCCAGGCCTTACAGTATTAACACGGATACCCTCGTCGGCTACCTCAATAGCCAGACCTTTGGTGAATGTATCAATCGCACCTTTACTGGCTGCATAATCAACATACTCGCCTGGAGCGCCCAACACTGCTGCTATAGATGAGACATTGACAATGCCGCCGCCGGAACCACCGCTTTTAATCGACATATGTTTTACCGCTTCCCGCGCGCACAACATCGAACCAATGACATTAGTGCTGAATACACGACTCATGCGCTCAACGGTCATGGATTCGAGTTTCATTGCCTGCTCAAGCACTCCTGCATTGTTAACTAATGCGTCAATCCGGCCGAACTTTGACAGGGTTTCTTCATATAAGCGCATTACCTGCGCTTCAACACTGACGTCAGCAGCGATTGCCAAAGCAGATCCACCATTGACATTTATTTGTTCAACAACCGTATTGGCAGCTTCTTCGTTACGATGATAATTAACGATTACCGAATAACCTTTGCGAGCTGCAAGCTTAGCAGTAGCTGCACCGATACCACGACTTGCACCAGTAATAATCGCTACACTCATAGTTATCCGTTCTTCATATGAACGTTTTATAGCAGATTGTTAGTATAGGTAACCCCGTATAGTTACCTACAGTCAGCTACATATTGCGACGATACTCTCCACCCACCTCGAACAGCGCATCAGTGATCTGTCCCAGCGTACAGTATTGAACTGCATCAACCAACTCAGCAAAAACATTTCCGTTGCGCATAGCAACTGATTTTATTTTTTCCAGCGCCGCCGCAGCTTCACTGGTATTTCTATCTTTGAAATCTTCAAGTCTTTTAATCTGGCTCTCTTTTTCTTCAGTTGTTGAACGCGCCAGTTCAATCACATGCTCTTCAATAGTTTCCGAAGGATTGGTGAATGTATTAACTCCGATTATAGGCAGTGACCCATCATGCTTTCGATGCTCGTATAACATCGACTCTTCCTGAATTTTTCCACGCTGATATCCGGTTTCCATTGCACCGAGCACACCGCCTCTTTCAGAAATTCGTTCAAACTCTGCAAGCACTGCCTCTTCAACCAGATCAGTTAATTCATCAATAACAAAACTCCCCTGATTAGGATTTTCACATTTAGCCAGACCCCACTCACGATTGATCACCAACTGGATCGCAATAGCTCGTCTTACCGACTCTTCGGTCGGTGTGGTAACTGCTTCATCATAGGCATTGGTGTGTAGCGAATTGCAATTATCATAAATGGCAATCAACGCCTGCAGAGTGGTTCTGATGTCGTTAAATGCCATTTCCTGTGCATGCAATGATCTGCCGGAAGTCTGGATATGATACTTAAGCTTCTGACTTCTCGCATTAGCACCGTATTTATCACGCATGGCTACCGCCCAGATCCGACGGGCGACTCGACCCATAACGGTGTACTCCGGATCCATACCGTTACTAAAAAAGAAAGACAAGTTAGGTGCAAAATCATCCACGTGCATACCACGCGCCAGATAAGACTCCACATAGGTAAACCCGTTGGCAAGCGTGAACGCAAGCTGGCTGATCGGATTCGCTCCTGCCTCCGCGATGTGATAGCCGGATATTGACACCGAGTAAAAGTTTCCGACGTTGTTCTCTACGAAGTACTCCTGAATATCTCCCATCACTTTAAGGCTGAATTCAGTTGAAAAGATACAGGTATTTTGACCCTGATCTTCTTTTAGAATATCTGCCTGTACAGTCCCTCGTACATTGGCAAGCGACCATTTTTTTATCTCTGCAAGCTCGTCACTATCGGGTGCTCTGCCATTATCTTTTTCAAACCTGCTTTGCTGCTGCCGAAAAGCAGTATTGAAGTAAAAAGCCAGAATTGTCGGTGCCGGTCCGTTAATTGTCATTGATACAGACGTATTCGGATCACACAAATCAAAGCCGTCATACAACGCCTGCATATCTTCTATGGTGGCAATTGAGACACCGGAGTTACCTACTTTTCCGTAGATATCCGGCCTGCGATCAGGATCATTGCCATACAGTGTTACTGAATCAAACGCAGTCGAAAGCCGCTTGGCAGACGCATGTTCTGATAAAGATTTAAACCTTGCATTAGTGCGGAAGGGGTCCCCCTCACCGGCAAACATGCGAGTTGGATCTTCCCCTTCACGTTTAAAGGGAAATACGCCCGCTGTATAAGGAAAATAACCGGGTAGATTTTCCCGTAGTAACCAACGCAACAGGTCTCCCTGATCACTGTACGATGGCAAGCTGACTTTGCGTATGGGATTGCCACTCAGTGTTTCATTCAAAAGCTCGGTAACTATTCTACGATCTCCGATCTGAACTTCAAATGTATCCTGACGATACCGCTCGGCTAACTCAGGCCAGGCTTCAAGCAACGCGACGTTACCTGCCTCAAGTAAACGTTCACGTTTAATAATGAGTTCAGACACCCCGTCTTCATCAATCTCGACACCGGCACTTTGCATCAATGCAAGAGCTGCCTGCAGTTGTTGTTTTTCCCGTGCAACAGACGCCTGTATTTCAGCAGTCTTGTGATAACCGCGTACAGTCTCCGCAATCTCTGCCAGATAACGGCTCCTGTGCGACGGCACAATCACGGTATCATCAGTGGAGTGACGAGTATCACTAACAGACAACGCCCCGCCAGTCGCTGACAAACCCTTATTATTTAATTGCGCAAGAATAGATTTATACAAAGCGCTGACGCCATCATCATTGAATCTCGATGCCATAGTTCCGTACACAGGCATCTGCTCCGGAGGCACAGAAAAATCTTCACGGTTGCGCTGCACCTGCTTGGCAACGTCTCTCAATGCATCCTCTGCACCCTTGCGATCAAACTTGTTGATTGCTACAACATTGGCAAAGTCGAGCATATCAATTTTTTCAAGCTGGCTTGCCGCACCGAATTCAGGCGTCATCACATAAAGTGATACATCACTGTGCGAAACGATACCTGCATCACCCTGCCCGATACCCGGCGTCTCAATGATAATAAGGTCAAAGCCTGCCAGACTTGTGGCAGCAACCATGTCGCCAAGCTCTGGTGGTACATCTCCACCGGCATCACGGGTAGCTATTGAACGCATAAAGATATTCGGATGATCAATCGCATTCATTCGAATACGATCACCGAGCAAAGCACCGCCGGTTTTTCGCCGTGTAGGATCTATTGCAAGAATAGCGATCTTTAGCTGATCACCATGGTCAATTCTGAAACGTCTGATCAACTCATCAGTTAACGACGACTTACCCGAGCCACCGGTACCGGTTATGCCCAGCACAGGTACCGTGGGCGAATGCTGATGTAGCTTTTCTTTCAGAGCAGCGCAATAGCTACCACTCTCTAATGCCGTCAGCAAAGATGCGAGATTACGGAAATTGTCTTGAGCCAGTACAGTAAGGTCGCTGCCGGCCTTTTCACCCGGGTTAAAGCGACAATGCGACAACATGTCTTCAATCATGCCCTGTAAACCGATCTGTTGACCGTCTTCAGGAGAATAGATTCGCGTTACACCATAGTTGTGCAGATCATCAATTTCTTCAGGTACGATTACCCCGCCACCACCACCGAACACCTGAATGTGATCTGCACCCTGCGCTCTCAGCATATCAACCATGTACTTAAAGTATTCAACATGGCCTCCCTGATAAGAACTGATCGCAATACCCTGCACATCCTCATGAATTGCTGCAGTAACTATTTCTGCGACCGAACGATTGTGGCCCAAATGAATGACTTCAACACCGGCACTCTGGAGTATACGGCGCATGATGTTGATGGATGCATCGTGGCCATCAAACAAACTGGAAGCGGTTACAAATCGCACTGAAACATGCGAATCAATTTCGGCAATCGGGACAACCTTGGGAGCCTGTGTAGCCATAGAGTATCCATCATATAAGTTTGAGCGGAGCCCTCTACCTTCAGGGCACCCCGTCGATGAGAAAAATTGCTCAATACATTGACGTTTACGTAAACGTCAATGTATTCTCCACTATAATACGTTTGGCGGCAATATATATGCAAGAAACTTACAGCATTTCCGAGCTTAGCCGGGAATTTGGCATCACCACACGGGCAATCAGATTTTACGAAGACAAAGAGCTCCTGAGCCCGCAGCGCGAGGCTGGCCGCAGAATCTATTCACGTGCAGATCGCACACGTCTCAAGCTCCTGTTAAGAGGCAAGCGGCTCGGCTGGCCACTGGAAGAGATTAAAGCAGTCCTTAAAATGTACGATGCCGGTGATCAGGGAGAGCTGAAGCAACTGGAATACACTCAGGAAAAAATCGAACAACGCCGGCTGCAGCTGTTGCAACAGAAAAAGGACATCGATGCAGCTCTGGCAGACCTTGATAACATTCAACAGCGCTGTGTATCCCATTTGGCCACACTCAACAGTTGCAAAGACAAAACCAAATCACTCGAAGAGAACCTATCATGAACAGTGACGACCCGATCGTAATCACCAGTGCAATGCGTACCCCTCTGGGCGGCTTTCAGGGCGCATTGTCCAGTATGACTGCAGCCGAACTAGGTGCAACAGCTATAAAAGCAGCGCTGGAACAAAGTGCTATCGACACCTCTGCCATAGATGAAGTCGTTATGGGCTGTGTACTGCCGGCAGGCCAGGGGCAGGCACCGGCACGTCAGGCGGCACTTGGTGCCGGCTTGCCGCTTGGTACCAATTGCACAACCATCAACAAAATGTGTGGCTCCGGAATGAAAGCTGCCATGTTCGCACACGATTTACTGATAGCCGGCAGTGCAAAAGTAGCTATTGCCGGAGGCATGGAAAGCATGACTAATGCACCCTACCTTTTGCCAAAAACTCGCGGCGGCATGCGCATGGGACACGGTCAGACACTTGACCATATGTTCCTTGATGGTTTGGAGGATGCCTATGACAAAGGCAAACTGATGGGTTGTTTCGCAGAAGACACCGCCAGCCATTACCAGTTCAGCAGAGAAGCGCAGGACGAATTCGCACTGCGTTCACTGGCACGCGCCAAAGCTGCGATTGACAACGGAGACTTCAAAAACGAAGTCGCACCAGTCACGGTCACATCACGCAAAGGCGACACTGTAGTCGAACATGATGAACAACCACACAATGCAAAGCCTGAAAAGATACCCACTCTGCGTGCGGCTTTTGCCAAAGACGGCACGGTAACCGCTGCCAACGCCAGTTCAATCTCAGACGGTGCTGCGGCACTGGTTATGATGCATAAAAGTGAATGTGAAGCGCGTGGACTGAAACCACTGGCTGTAGTGCTTGGCCATACAACACATGCACATGAACCGAACTGGTTTACCACAGCCCCGGTACATGCAATGCGCAAGTTGTTCGAAAAACTCAACTGCACTCAGGATGATTTCGACCTCTACGAAATCAATGAAGCTTTTGCGGTTGTAACCATGGCTGCAGTGCATGATCTGGATCTGCCAATAGACCGTGTCAATATACACGGCGGCGCTTGTGCAATTGGACACCCTATCGGTGCATCAGGAGCACGCATACTCACGACACTGCTACATGCACTGAAAAACCAGGGTAAAAAGCGTGGCATGGCTTCTTTGTGTATTGGTGGCGGCGAAGCAACGGCGATGGCAATCGAGATTATCTGATGATCTACTCTGAAGAGCAGATAATGGTACGCGATATGGCGCGCCAGTTCGCATCTGAACAACTGGCACCCAATGCGGCAAGCTGGGACAAAAACTCGGAGTTTCCCACCGCAGCAATTGCCGCCATGGGTAAGCTGGGCCTACTGGGTATGGTAGTACCAGACGAATACGAGGGATCAGCTACAGATAGCGTAGCCTATGCAATGGCACTGGAAGAGATTGCAGCGGGTGACGGTGCATGCTCAACAATCATGAGTGTACATAACTCTGTTGCCTGTATGCCTGTCTACAAATTTGGCACCGATGCACAAAAAGACAAATGGCTGCCAAAACTCGCAACCGGCCAGCTGCTAGGTGCGTTCTGCCTCACTGAACCACAAGCAGGCTCAGATGCCGCGGCTCTGACAACGCGCGCTGAGCTTGACGGTGACAGCTATAGAATCAATGGCGTAAAGCAATTTATTACTTCCGGTAAAAATGCAGATATCGCCATTGTCTTTGCCGTCACTAACAAGGAAGCTGGCAAGCGCGGTATTAGCGCCTTTATTGTACCGACAGACACCAAAGGTTATGAAGTAGCGTCAGTAGAAAGCAAAATGGGGCAACGTGCCTCTGACACTTGTCAGATCATATTTAATGATTGCACCGTACCCGTCGATCACCTGCTCGGTGAGGAAGGCCAGGGCTATCGGATCGCGCTCGGCAATCTTGAAGGCGGGCGCATCGGTATTGCAGCGCAAGCGGTTGGTATGGCACGCGCAGCTTACGAACACGCACTGCATTATGCGCAGGAGCGACAAGCATTCGGAGCGCCGATCATCTCACAACAAGCTGTTGCATTTAAACTGGCCGACATGGCAACATCAATCGATGCTGCAAGACTGCTGGTACATCGAGCCGCACAATTGCGTGAAGATGGCCTGCCCTGCCTGACCGAGGCTTCAATGGCAAAGCTTTTCGCCAGTGAGATGGCTGAACGTGTCTGCTCGGACGCAATCCAGATCCATGGCGGATATGGCTACCTGGCAGATTTCCCGGTCGAGCGCATCGCGCGCGATGTTAGAGTTTGTCAAATTTACGAGGGCACATCTGACATTCAGCGCCTCGTTATTAGTCGCTCTTTGCAAAGCACTTAACAAATCATACAATAGAATCTGGACAGCGCTGGACGAACACAAGCGGAAGCAGTAGTTTCAACGGAACACTGAGAGTGGCGCCCTACCATTTAACCTCACCACAAACCGTTGGAGTTTGATGTGTCTCTCGACAAAGCAACACAAGCACACAAAACTGCCGGCCTCGTATATTGCCTCTGGCTACTGGGCATTTTGTTTGGCATCACAGCAATCATCGGTATCTACATTAACCACATCAAGCTATCCAGTGTACGCGGCACACATGCATACAGTCATTTTATCTGGCAGATTGTATCCTTCTGGAGCGTATTTGCTCTTGCTGTTATATCATTTGTATTATGGCCGGGTACAATCGCCCGGTATATGGCGTTATCCTGTTTCACGCTATGGATTTTTAGCGGCTTGATCGGTTCCTGGTATTTATCGCGATCAAGAAGCCTGAACTTCTTTCACCGAAACCCGCGTGCAGTCAAGCACTCACATCACTTGCGTCACGAGACTTTCGACGCTGAGAAAAATATATGAGCGAATCAAACAATCAACCTATGCCGGTAGAAGTCGAAGAAGGCAAAGACTATTTCTGGTGTTCATGCGGACAAAGTGCAAAGCAGCCCTTCTGCGACGGCTCACATAAAGGTACAGACTTCCGACCTGTGAAGTACACTGCCGAGAAAAGTGGCAAAGCGTTTTTCTGCGGTTGCAAAAAAACATCTAACGCACCACTTTGTGATGGTAGTCACAAGGCTGGCTAGTGGCTACGATCTAACCTTTGTGCCCTGACTGAATTATTGCACCTGACGCAATCAATTATGCAAACAGGTATGGCGTTATACGCATATAACTCTACACCTATGTAAACAATAGTTATATGCTGCCGATAGTTACTACGTCAACGATAATCAGTTAACGCCTGCAAAGAGTTTTACATTTGTCGCACTGTATATATCGTTGCAGCTCAGTCGCTTATATAGAGTGATGGCAGACACATAATAATTACCGCACCAGGGAAGATGCAACAACGAATAAGTCCTGCCATGCGATTGGGGGTCGGCGTGCGGCATGCTGGTTATGATGTCGCACCATTTATTTCCCTATATATTTCCAATAGATTTCAGTTAACAGACACCACGCTCTACGATGAAATCTGTAGCAGCTCAAGCAGGTGATTAAGATCACTTGCCTCAAAGTCCGGTCGCGCCGGTAGCCTCTCGGGACGTTGACCAAATCTGTTTACCCATAGCACTCTGAATCCGAATGCAGCAGCACCTGCTGCATCCCAGGCATTGGATGACTGAAACAACACTTGCTGTGGTTGCAGGGAAAACCGGCTGGTTACCAGCTCATAGACTGCAGGATCGGGCTTAAAGACCCTTATTTCATCAACGCTGATACTCGCATCCAGTAACTCATCGATACCTGCACTGAGGTTTGCCGCCTGCAGCATCGATGTCGCACCGTTACTGAGTACTGCAGTTTTTATGTCAGCCTGTTTTAAAGCAGTAAGTACAGGGACTACCTCATCGTAGGTTTTGAGCTCGAGATAAGCCTGCATTAAGTCTCCACGCAATGTGTCATCAACAATACTGTGCGCATCCAGAGCATAGTCCAGTGCATCACCGGTGACTTGCCAGAAATCCGAGAAATCACGCATCAGGCTGCGCAGCCACGTATATTCGAGCTGCTTTGTTCGCCACATTATGCTGACACTATCCGCCTGTTCACCGAGTCTCTCTTTATGCGCGCCAACTGCCGAGTGGACGTTAAACAAGGTTCCGTATGCATCAAACACACAGGCTTTGATATCTGAAAGCGATTCTGTCATTGGGGTATCTCCACTATAGCTTCAAAGTATACACAGTCAGCTCAGACAGGAGGTATTGAGTAGGTTGCGGTGGCATGAGCGACGGCATCGGCGGATTCACACGGCTCAGACGCATCAATTTGACTTGCACTGTACAAGACCACATCACCCACCACCAATCGCTTACCAAACTTAAGCGCTGTTGCATAAGCGAGTATGTCACCTGGCAGGGGCTTGCGCAGAAAGTTAATGTTAAGCGACGTCGTCACAGCCAGCTCAACCGGGCCCAGCCGGCTCAAAATCAGCGCATAGACTGCGGCATCAGCCAGTCCCATCATCACCGGTCCCGCAATAGTCCCGCCCGGCCTCAGGAATTTATCGCTGTAGACAGCGCGCATCCAGACGCCTGATTCTTCTATTGACTGCAATTGCAGCCCCATGATTTCAGCAAATGGCAGACGTGTTGCTGCCATTTGCTGAAAATCCTGAATAGATATTTTCGACATACACTTACCCGTTTATCGACAAGAGGTCTGTTTTTCCGCCATGATATAAGCTTGTTGATCATCAACGCAGGCTGCCAACAACCTTGCGGCCGCAAACAAACCTGACCATGCGGGAGCACTCATCATGACTGAAGCCTCACAACCGGTGCTTGAACAGCATTTTGACAACCGGGTTGCAACGCTCACACTGAACCGCCCGGACAAGTTTAACGCGCTCTCGGAAGAGTTGTTACATGAATTACAAACTGCACTGTCTGCCATCGGTAAGGATGACTCGATCGCAGTGGTAATTATCGCCGCACGTGGTCGTGCATTCTGCGCAGGTCATGACTTAAAACAGATGCGTGGAAACCATTCAGAAACTTACTATCGAACACTGTTTGCTCAATGCTCCGGGATGATGCAGACAATACGAAAAATTCCCCAGCCCGTTATCGCAAGCGTGCAGGGTCTTGCCACCGCCGCTGGCTGCCAGCTCGTCGCGACCTGTGATCTGGCACTTGCAGCAAACACAGCACAGTTTGCTGTATCCGGCATAAATCTGGGTCTCTTCTGCAGCACACCTTCTGTCGCCTTGTCGCGCAACATCAACAACAAACGTGCACTTGAAATGCTGCTTACCGGTGAGTTTATTGATGCAAACACTGCAGTCGAGTTCGGCCTGATCAATCACAGCGTCGACCCGGATCAACTGCAACAACAAACGCGCGCACTGGCAGACAGAATTGCAGAAAAACCGAAAAGCGCACGCGCAATAGGCAAGTCCATGTTTTATGCACAGCTGCCCAAAGATTTGAACGACGCCTATGAATACGCGGCAGGTGTGATGGCGCTCAACATGATGGAAGCCGAAACAGTTGACGCGGTAGACAGTTTTCTGAATAAAAAGCGAATCAATTCAAGCAACTGATAAGCACCGTAAGACTACAGTCAAATCGGCAAGTGCCGCTACTCGTTTCAGACAACTACAAATCACTTCGCACACAGATGCGGAGGAAAAGGGGACGAGTAATGAAAAATCAGGACCTGACCTACCTGAACAGCCTTGCCATCAGTTGCCTCGCTACCGGTTTGGTAGACGCAGCGCAGCCGGCTTTTGAATTAATTTCGGATGCAGCACCGTCACATGCGGCAGGACCCATTGGTCTGGCAAGTGTGGAGCTGGCACGTGGCAATTACAACGGTGCGTGTGAAATACTGCAAAATGCCTCTGAAGAGCTTAAGGGTGATTCCGAGCGTACACGCAACATCCTGATGCAGGCGCTTGTGGCATCGAACAAACTGGACGAGGCAGAAGATCTGCGCACCAGTCTGATGGAACTGGATGCTGCCAACGATGATCAGGAATATCTAGCTCAAACGCACAAATTTTTCGCGACCGGTAATCCTCGCCTGCTTAAGGGCTAGCCAAATTTAACAAAGCGTTAGAACAGCTTCCGGTTCAGATAAATCGTCTGGCGAATAAGCTGTTACTATACAGCTCGCCTTTAAAGACGAGCCGTATGAGTCAAATCCATTTTGTTAATACACTGGAGCAGCTTGAGCAGTTCGCATCAAGTATTGCCGGAGAAAAATGGCTCGCGCTTGACACAGAATTTCTGCGCGAAAAAACCTACCGCCCGAACCTATGTCTGTTGCAGGTTGCCACGCCGGATGTGGTTGCCTGCATTGATCCGCTGGCGCTTGAGTCAATCGATCCGATTCTCGACGTAATCTACCAACCGGACATCATCAAAGTCCTTCACGCCGCCAGTCAGGACCTCGAAATCTTTTACTGGTTGCGCGGTAAAATACCCGTCAATCTTTTCGACACCCAAATAGCGGCACCACTACTGGGTTATCAGGAACAAATTGGCTATGGGAATCTCGTTGGTGAGGTGCTCAATGTCAGCCTGAGCAAATCGCACTCACGCGCCGACTGGACCAGACGACCGCTACCGGAACAGCAAGTACAGTATGCCGCCGATGATGTAATCTACCTCGCCCGCATGTACCCGATCATGCGTGACAAACTCAAACAGCTTAACCGGCTGCACTGGCTGGATAGCGAATGGCAGAATCTGACAAATCCGGATCTCTACGAGAAGCCGGCTGACGATGCATGGAAGAGACTACGCGGTGCTGACAAACTCAAAGGCAGCCGTCTGGCGGTGACACAGCAGCTTGCCAGGTGGCGTGAGCTCACCGCCAGAGATCGAAATCTGCCTCGCAACTGGTTACTCAAAGATGATGTTCTGCTGGATCTTGCCAAGCAGATGCCATTGAGCACAAAAGAACTTGGCCATATCCGTGGCTTGAACGATGGCATGATCAGAAATCACGGCAGCACGATCATTGACACAATAAAAGCGTCAAAAGATTCGGTACCAGTGCCCGCCGATCAGGTTAAACGCAAAACAAAACTAACTGCAGATCAGGATGCAACACTGGATTTGCTGACCGCGGTGGCTAAACTCCACGCACGCGAACTCGAGATAAATCCTTCTATTCTCGCGCCACGCAAATCAATTGAAGATTTAATTACAGGCAACGCAAACAGCGCTGTCATGCAAGGCTGGAGAGGACAGCTGATCGGACCGGCACTGCAGTCAGTTCTGGCTGGTGACAAAAGTCTGAAGATCGACAACGGTGAGGTAATCATCACCTGACCTCGTGAATCCGGCTCAGCCCGGTAGGTCGCTAACCTATAGCAGCAGGCCGGATTTACTCTGTAGATCAGGAAATTGCCTCCGGAAAACTTCAGTCAAAGCTTCATTTGCGGCACAGCCTGAACCAGCCTTTGTAATCTGGCTGTCAGTTCCATAAACTTCCTGATCCGCCAATATTTGTAGAGCAAAGACCGTGAGCAAAAATTTGAGCGACGTCAATATCGTCGCTGAAGACGTCCTTGTTACCCCCGGACAACTACACAAAGACATCCCCTGCCCGTCTGTCGCCAGTGAGTTTATTCGTCAATCGCGAAGCACTATCGAACAGATTCTGGATCGAACCGACCCGCGCCTGTTGGTTGTTACAGGGCCCTGTTCCATTCACGATGCGAAATCGGCACTGGAGTACGCCGGCAGGCTTAAAGCGCTGCACGATAAATACAAAGAGACCATTTTTATTGTTATGCGTGTTTACTTTGAAAAACCACGCACGACCGTCGGCTGGAAAGGCTTCGTCAACGATCCTGATTTAGACGACTCATTTAAAATTGAAAAAGGGCTTCGACAAGCACGTGAACTATTGGTCTCACTTGCCGAGATGGGACTACCGGCAGGCACTGAAGCACTGGACCCCATCAGCCCGCAGTATTTATCTGATCTGTTCTCATGGACTGCGATCGGTGCGCGTACTTCAGAATCGCAAACACACCGTGAAATGTCGAGTGGATTATCAACACCGGTTGGCTTTAAAAACGGTACCGATGGTAGTCTGGACATTGCAATCAACGCAATGCAATCGGCCGCCTCGGCACACAGGTTTCTTGGCATCAACACCGATGGACAAGTGACACGCCTGACCACAAGCGGTAACAAGTATGGGCATATCATATTGCGAGGTGGCTCAGAACCAAACTACGACTCAGTCAATGTTGCACTCGCAGAAAATGCTTTGGAAAAGGCCAGCCTCACACCAAGTCTGGTAATCGATTGCAGTCATGCCAACTCACATAAAGATCACTCACTACAACCGCTCGTTGCTGATAACGTTATGAAACAAATTTCAGAAGGTAATCGATCAATCATCGGCCTTATGCTCGAAAGCCACCTCAATGATGGCAACCAGAAGCTTGGCGACAATCCGGAATCCTTACAGTACGGCGTCTCGATTACCGATGCCTGCATCAATTGGGAAACTACAGAAAAGCTATTGGACACAATGGCGAATGACCTGGAAGAACCACTTAAAGCCAGAATCAGCTAATGAGCAGATCCAACCAGGACGACTACTTCAAAGACTATATCCGCACCCGGGTCAGAACGATTCCCGACTGGCCGGTAGTGGATGTACAGTTCAGAGACATCACTCCTCTGTTGCAAAACCCGGCAACTTTCAGACGCCTGGTTGATTGTTTTGTACACCGTTACTACGAAAAAGACTTTGATGTTCTCGCCTGTATTGACGCACGTGGCTTTATTATAGGCGGCGCATTAGCCTATGAGCTTGGCACCAGCCTGGTACCGGTTCGCAAACAAGGCAAGCTGCCATTCGATACAGTCAGTGAATCCTATGAACTCGAATACGGTACTGCAGCAGTTGAGTTACATAAAGATGCCATTCAACAAGGCGATAAAGTTCTTCTGCTGGACGATCTCATTGCAACAGGCGGCACTATGCTGGCAGCCAGCTCACTGATAAGCAAACTGGGCGGCGAAATAATTGAAGCGGCGGCCATCATTGACTTACCAGACCTCGGCGGATCAGCAAAGCTTGTCGATTCGGGTTATCAGGTTTTCAGCATTTGCCAGTTCGAAGGCGAATAGATATGAACCGTACTGAAAATTTTTTCGTATCATGGGAAGAACTCCATAGAGATACAAGAACTCTCGCTCGCCAGCTTCTTCCTGCATCCCAATGGCAGGGAGCTATCGCTATAACCAGAGGCGGCATGATTCCCGCCGCCATCATTGCCCGTGAGTTGAATATCCGCCTGGTGGATACAATTTGCATTAAAACCTATGAAAAACAGGACAAAGGCAGCGCTGAGATTATTAAAACCACTGACTCAAGCGTTGGTGACGGCAGTGGTTTTTTACTGATAGATGACCTGGTCGATACCGGCACCACAGCGAGAGCTGTCAGATCTCTGGTGCCAAAAGCACGTTTTGTCACTGTCTATGCAAAACCCGAAGGACGGCGCGAAGTCGATAACTTTATAAAAGAAGTGCCACAAGATACATGGATAAATTTTCCATGGGACATGGAGCTTAACTATTCAAGTCCGCTGGTTGATCGACTCGAAGAAACTGTGTAAGACATAACCCTTGCATCAACCAAGCCCTGAAATTCTTAGCACCACGAAGACCACCATTCCAACAATAATCGTAAACAGCAAATGATGTGTTTTCCAGGCGACCAGTATCGCCACGATACTCGCTATCAGATGCACATTAGAAAAAGACAGTGCCCAGCTGCCATCCTGAATTAAAACCATTGGTGCACAAAGCGCACTAAGTACTGCCACTGGTACAAAACGCAACGCACGCTTCAGTGGCTGCGGCAAATTGTAGCGTCCGACCAAAGCCAGTACCGGATAACGCACACCAAACGTTACAACCATCATTAAAAAAATAAGCAGAGTGTTTTTCACAGATCCTGCGCTCCGGAATGTTTCCGTTCACTGTACAGTTCAGCCAGATACCCGGCTGCAACCCCTGCGACAGAGGCGACAATTAACCCGAGATTGTGTGCCATGTTACGCGCCAGCAGACCAACCGCAATGGCGACGAGTGCCGCAACCAACATCGGGAATCGGGTAATCAGCGGTACTACTATGCCGATAAAAGTCACTATCATCGCAAACTCAAGCCCCCAGTCTGACAAATTCTCAAGGGCATTACCTGCAGTAATTCCTATCGCGGTACACAACTGCCAGTTGATGTACATTGCCAAAGCAGAGCCCAGAAAGTACCAGCGATGATTCTTATCCGGCGACTCGTTTACCCGCTTGATGACGACCGCATAGGTTTCATCTGTCAGTAAAAAACCCAATGGCATTAACCATTTTTGCCTGAGTCCCTTGAAATAAGGCCCGAGAGAAGCCGAATAGAGCGCATGTCTGAGGTTTACGAAAAAAGTCGTAGTCACAATCACCGCAACACCCACCCCCTGACCGATCAGAGTTGCTGCCACAAACTGGCTGGAGCCTGCGAAAACAAACAAGGACATCGCCATGGTCTCGTAGACAGACAAACCTGCCGAGGTCGCCAGAGCACCAAACAGAATGCCAAATGGAATCGCACCGATAATCATCGGCAGTGTGTCGCGAGCACCATAGAGAAAATCGCGGCTGGCGCGACTATCAGCAGAATCACTTGCTGTACTATTTACCGGATCATTCATAGAACGGACACAATACGAGGAGCAGACAGAACACAGTTTGGGATTCTCAGACTATACTTAAAGGTGATTAGAGCATTTAAACGACGCTGACGCGCTATTAAAACACCCATGACGCTATTCATCCAAACCGTCCTGTCATTACACCGTTCAATCACCTTGAGCTAACATACGCTTAATTCTCAAATCAGGATTTATTTCATGTTGCGGTTCTTTTGCGGTCTGTTGCTGGTACAGATTATTATTGCGGTGCTGGTTCAAATCAACCCGCTGCCGAATTCGCTTGAGAAAACCCTTATGACAGGGGTAGTTATCCTGTTGATGTCTACTGTTGTGACCTTGTGGTTCAACACCGTCGTAACCCACCTGACTGACAAACGCATCGCAGCACTTAAAGAGCAGTTTGCGAAAGAGCGTGAGAAACTGAATGTCAATGCAGAACGCGAACAGAAAAAGCTGATAAAGAAAACGCAGAAAGAAATCGAATCCGAACGACGCAGACAGAGCACAAAAGCTAATTGGAAAATCGGTGGCACAATTGCGGTCGCCGCAGGATTTGGTCTCATTATGCTGATGTCGCAATTTTTCACACTGGGTTTGCTCAGCCTGACCACCGCAGGCGGTGCAGTCGGCGGATACCTTGCGAGATCACGCAAGGATCAACTACCCGGATCAGATTACAAAATGATCGAAGGTGTAGAGGTTATCGATGAAGATCCGAAAAAGCTAACCGATCAGAGCGATACAAAGACCGCTAATCTGGTACAAGGTACCGCAGATACTACTGACAAAGACTCAGGCTAAGCGAGACACCCGAACCAGACACCAGTCAGCTGAGTAGTTCAGTCACCGGAAAACAAACTGCTGAGCCATGCCATACCCTCCGGATAATCATCCAGATCAAGTACAAACTCTTGCCCGCGCGCAGCAGATTGTAACAACGCATGATCGCCTTGTTTTTGCCACCGCTTTAGATCTGTATGATAACTGAGCGTACTGCGCCTGCCCCGAGGATGCATCCAGCCAGGCAGACGCCAGCGCGATCGACTACAACCCGATTGAGTCAGGCAAAGCTCACTTTGGTAAGTGTTGAATAATCCGGCTCCCGGCATGCGCTTTTTCACAATAGACAAATTTCGCGAAGCGCAATAAATCACGTTACTGCCTTTGAATTCCGCCAGACAGTGCGGGTGATAGCGCATCCATGCGTATCGCTCAGACTGCATAATCTTTTCAACCGGTGTGACGGACTTTATCTGCATCCATCCATAGAGCACGTGCAGATCTGGTGCTTTCGAAATATACCGCCAGCGACGCTGATGGAGTTCAACCTGTCTGAACCACCCGAAAAACAAAAAAATATCACCGCAACCAACATTCAGGCTATGCAAGTGGGTCTGTGCCGCACCACATTGTCCGAACAGTGGCAGCCAGTTGTGTTCTGTGGTTGTCTCTCTGGCAAGCTGCAAGCGCTGAAGATCAGGATCAACATGCGCTTTGGTCATAGCGCTCACCTTACCACCGCTCAAATCTTTTACGAGTCGGCCCATGGATCGACTGTTGTCATCAGCTTTAATATCGCGATAGCGAACCACTGACCGGCTATCCGGTATAGGTATCGACATCATGCGACCGTCAGGGAAAACAGGACTGGCAAAACCACCCGCGCTACTGTCGACGCCTTTACGACTTAAGATAATCTTCACTTTATTGCTGGCGTATTATTTTTTGACCGTAGCAGAAACCGCATCCCAATCCACACAGTCATTAGCGCGCCAGAGATACCACGCAGCGACCGATCTGTAAGGCTGCCATGTTGTTGATGTAGCGAGCAGCTCTTTAGCGTCGAGCATCTCGTCAAGACCATATGCGAGCATGTGTCCTCTGCGCACACCAAGATCAGTTGCCGGAAATACATCAGCACGTCGTAAATTGAAAATCATCAGCATCTGCACACTCCAGTTTCCTATACCACGCACCTGAGTCAGACATTTGGTCAGTTCCTGATCAGACAGACTATCCAGTGTTTCGTCGTCTGGCAGCACGCCATTGTCAAATTTCTCCGCCAGTTCCAGCAATGAAGCGGTCTTGGCTCGGGAAAAACCAATCTCTCTGATTTGGTCTTCACCAACAACCAGCAATTTTTCAGGTTGCAAATCAGAGTCACAGCGCTGCAGAAGACGTGCATGGATCGCAGCGGCGGCCTTGGTTGATATCATCTGATAGGCAATTGCGCGCACCAGAGACTGAAATATGCTGAGTTCCTGCTCGCTGCGAACTTCTGTCCTGCCCACCAGTTTAACAAGCCGACCCATGGTTTTATCCACATCAGAGAGGTACTTTTTAGCGGCAGACAATTTATAATGGCGATCTTTAACGGTGATGGACTTATCCCCTGATAAAACTGTCAGCAATGAATCATGACAGATTCAACGGCAAGTCACGAACACAATTTTCAACAACACTTCGCTACTTTTTAGAGGCCAATTACAGCGTGACATATACACCTACTGATCGCGTCTTTGCCGAACCACTGAGCCAAGTTGCAGCGTTCGAGTTCAATGACTCTGTAGCCCGTGTTTTTGACGATATGATAGAACGATCCGTACCGGGCTATCGCAGCATAGTTCTGCAAACCGGCATGCTGGCCGGCAAGTTCTCTGTGCCAGGTACAGTCTGCTACGACCTGGGCAGTTCACTAGGTGCCGCAACATTGTCTATGCGCCACCAGATTGAGCGTCATCACCGGCAAGATGCTGCAAAAATTCCGATTATAGCGCTGGATAACTCTGAGGCGATGTTGTCTCGCATGCGCGAGAGAATTCGTAATGAAGACAGCCCTGTGCCGGTATCTTCAGAGCTTGCCGATATCAGCGGATACTCTTATGCCAAACACAGTGTTGCGGTATTGAATTTCACCTTACAATTTATCCCCTTACAGCAACGCGCGCCGATTATTCAATCACTGGCAGACAATATGACCAGCGGTGGTGCATTGATCCTGTCTGAAAAGATAAAATTCGAAGACAGGCAACAACAGCAGTTAATGACTTCGATGTATGAAAACTTCAAACGCTCAAACGGCTACAGCGAGCTCGAAATCAGTCAGAAGCGCGATGCTCTTGAAAACGTACTAATCCCCGAAACACTGAGCACACATAAAAAAAGGCTTCTCGATAGTGGATTTACCAGTGTTGAAGTCTGGTTCCAGTGTTTTAACTTCGCCTCACTGGTGGCTATACGTTGAAGACACTGGATTATCAAAATTTCTATCAGGCAGATCATGACGCAGATTTAAAAATCTGGTTGAATTCTATTGCGCCTATTGTAGGGGCGCAGTCCAGTCCTGAAAGGCATGGTCACTTTGGTAAATGGCTCAATGCCCTGTACTCACTTCCGCAATACAGCGCGAACTCTATCGAACTCAATAAAGATACAGTTACTGCGGTCTCCGGTGGAAACAAAGATGAAACAGCGATTAAATCTGCGTTAATGGAGCTTGTACCGTGGCGCAAAGGTCCATTTCAGATTGACGATATTTTTATCGACAGTGAGTGGCGTTCGAACCTTAAATGGAATCGGATAAAAGATCATATCTCACCTTTGACTGGTCGCAACGTTCTTGATGTCGGATGTGGCAACGGTTACTACGGTTACCGGATGCTCGGTGCAGGTGCGAAGACTGTTGTCGGTGTTGATCCCGGTGAATTGTTCTGCACTCAGTTTGCAGCGATCAATCATTTTATTAAAGCAACCCGATTTACTGTACTGCCTCTCACCGGGGAGATGGTTTTCGACCACCCGTATTTGTTCGATACAGTTTTCTCGATGGGTGTCATCAGTCATCGTCGCGAACCACAGCAACATCTTAAAGGATTGTTATCGTGCCTGAGGGCAGGTGGTGAGCTTGTACTTGAAACACTGGTACTGCAAAGCAATGACTCTGTAGCATTGATTCCTGAAGATCGCTACGCAAACATGCGAAACGTCTGGCAGCTACCCAGCGTATCATTGTTAGAAGAATTTCTATTGCAGGCAGGATTCTGCGATATCAAATGCATTGACCTTTGCAAAACCACCAGCGAGGAACAACGCTCTACAGAATGGATGCCATCCTACTCTCTTGCGAACGCTCTTGACCCGGACGACAAGACCAAAACTGTCGAAGGTTACCCGGCGCCAATTCGCTGTGTGTTCATCGCTCGCAAACCCTTGTCGGGGTAAACCATTTATTTCCCGACACCTGCCCGACACCTGAGTGATAACTACCGACTGGCAAAAATGGCACGTAACGCGCACTCGCTCTACATTTAGTACAGAGTTATGCGATAATGCGCGCCCACTCGACTTTGGTAGTGGGATCAAATAGCTTCATTTTAGTAACCAGAATGTGACGTTATTCTGACAATCTTTGATCGTCTGCACCAATAATGACTTACGGCCGGCAATGGTGCTGGATCCAGGAAAACAGCACACGGGAAGGCTCATTTTGTATTCATCTAAGACTGCATCTAAACTGCGCATCAACGTAGTCGGTGCTGCAGAAAACTACAGACTAAAGAGCGTTAATTCCGATCGTGTCACTACAAAAACCAGCTAGCATGCCAAAAGCCGTACGCGAAACCGCAATGATCAGCAACATCGATCTGCACTGCAACACAGACTCCTTTCGTAGCGGGCCTGAGTGGCAGGCAGAAGGCGGGTCCATAATCGACAACGGCACTCGCCGAACAGTCAATGATCAGGAATTCGTTTTTTACGACGGCTACTGGATCAGATACTACCAGCGTCCGGCAGAAACCCTGGAAGCCCGGAAAAATCTCATCGAATCATTGACTCGACGTACTTTTCACCACACAGAACACGGCATAAACACGCCCGGGCAACACCTTAAAAGTGCACGCGAATCGCACGAACGAGAAACCGATCCAAGAAAAAAGCGCGTCAATGCAGCCATGCTGGCCGGCGCCTTATTCAACCGCGCGACAGACATATTCAGAACTATCGTTGACCTTGAAGCTAAAGGTGTTGAGGTCAGCGATGACAACGAGCTAATGCAAGAGTGTGGTCAATGCTTCAAGGAAGCATTGGAACTTGGAAAACAGGTAAAGCACTATAGTGGTCAGGAAGGTATAGACGAACTCTGGGGTGAACCGTTTCGCGCTTTCTCTGTGCCGATAGAAACCTTCTATGAATCACGCTTTATTAAAATCGCGCAGGCAATGCGAAACATAGACAAAATCGCCACCGAGTTAAAAGAGGTTCTACTACCTCTATCCACCTTTGAAGGTACTGAAGACTATATAAACAGATATGCAATCGCTGCAAAGTATGAGTGCGAAACGATGCGTAGTGATGCAAATAACAATTTCACTGTGTGGCCAATGTTCGTATCAGCCGGTGAAGAACTGGCCGAGTATACAGGTCGCCCATACAATGATCCGTCTATGCCTGCATGGCTGCACAGCACCGGACTCAAACTGATATTCGATTGCAAAAGCTTGATTGAATGGGTCGCACGTGCACGAGTTCCGATGCCGGTTAGTACCGCTCTTTTTGAAGATTCCTGTGCTGAGTTCAACAAGGCAGCACTTAGTATAAGACGCCCACAGCAACAACAACTATAACATCACATCATCATGCAGTTGCTCAAAACCGATGACGGCAGCTACACACTTCTTGATCCGCAACAACAAGAGACCTATCACTCAAGATTTGGCGCGCTAACCGAATCAGATCAGGTTTATCTGCGCAATTCGGGTGTTCTTAAAAGACTTCAGTCTCAACAGCCCACTTCTGTTCTTGAGATTGGATTTGGTACCGGGTTTAATTTTTTACACACGGTATGTCACGCCGTTAAATATGACTGTCCGTTACAATACACCGCAGTTGAACTGATGCCGATCAGTCGGGAAATCGTCCATAAGGTTCTTAGCCGTAATGCACCGCAGGCAACTGACCTGTGCGAATTTACAGCAGATGCAATTGATCAGTTGGTCAGTTTAGAGAGTGGCGAGGAACAGGTGAGCATGTCGTACGACCATCAAACCGACTTGCACCTGCACAGGGTCGATGCATGTATCCACAGCTATTCTGCCGCCTCGTTCGATGCAATCTATCTGGATGCTTTCAGCAAAAAGAACAATCCAACACTCTGGCAGAGAGATTTTCTAACCAGGCTGCAGGTGGCTGCGAAGCCCGGAGCAAAGCTCGCCACCTACTGTGTGAACGGCGAATTTCGCGCAGCGCTGACGGCTGCCGGATTCGCCTTCAGCAAAAAACCAGGCCCTAAAGGCAAACGTGAAGTGCTGATCGCAATGCCCGAATAAACACTTGATTCGTCAAAGATAGCCAAATATTTGACTAAAAATCTATTAAATTACAATCTTCGTCTGTTAAAAACCAACACTCATCTATATAGTTGACCGCCTTCAAGGCGCAGTGTTTGCACTAAGGTACCCGGATAGCGCCAAATTGGCATATCTTAAGAAGGGAAACCAAAACACCTGGAATTGCCCAGAGTCTGGGAATTCCCTGCTGGCCAGACATTGCAATACGCCACAGCAGCAAACTAAATCAGTATTTTAAAATACATAACTCAGTAATAAATTTTACGGATTTCTTTAAATGAAAGTTACGGTTTACGGATCGGGCTATGTCGGGCTGGTTACCGGCTCGCTACTTGCCGACGTCGGCAACGATGTTCTTTGCGTGGATATCGATGAGACAAAGGTCGCCAATCTGAAAAAAGGCATCATCCCGATTCACGAGCCAGGGCTCGACGAGGTGATCATTCGCAATGTCGAGATCGGGCGCCTGAATTTCACCACTGACATGGACGCTGCGGTCGCACACAGCGAAATGCAGTTCATTGCTGTGGGCACGCCACCCGATGAAGACGGCTCCGCAGATCTGCAACATGTACTCGCTGTGGCCGGAACAATTGCCGAACGTATGCAGCAGCGCAAGCTGGTGGTGACAAAATCAACAGTACCGGTTGGCACCTCTGATCGTGTTGCTGCAAAAATTTCTGAAGTCTTGCAAGCGCGCGGCAGTGACTTGCCCTTCAGCACCATATCCAACCCTGAATTTCTGAAAGAAGGAGCAGCAATAGAAGATTTTCGCAAACCGGATCGTATCGTTGTCGGCACACAAGACCCGTATGCAATTGAACAAATGCGTGAGCTCTACGCACCGTTCTGCCGTAACCACGACCGGCTGATCTTTATGGATATTCGCTCCTCCGAATTGACCAAGTATGCAGCCAATTCAATGCTTGCAACAAAAATCAGCTTTATGAATGAACTTTCTAACCTTGCCGACTCACTCGGCGCTGATATTGAAAACGTACGAATCGGCATTGGCTCCGATCCACGTATCGGTTACAGCTTCATTTATCCGGGCTGTGGATACGGTGGTTCCTGTTTCCCCAAAGACGTCAAAGCACTGATCGCAACAGCAAAGGAAGTCGGCTACCAGGCCGAGTTACTCGAATCAGTAGAAGCGGTCAACGAACGGCAAAAAAGTGTACTGCCTGATAAAATCAACAAACACTTTAACAATGATTTGTCCGGTAAAACCTTTGCAGTGTGGGGACTATCTTTCAAACCAAACACGGATGACATGCGTGAAGCACCAAGTCGTGTACTGATGGATGCACTATGGTCTCAGGGTGCGAAGGTCCAGGCCTATGATCCGGTAGCGATGGATGAAGCCAGACATCTCTACCCTGACCATGACGGTTTGACACTGACAGACTCCGCAATGGCAGCCACTAAAGATGCCGACGCTCTAATTATAATGACAGAGTGGAATGAGTTTAGAAGCCCGACATGGACAGAACTCACCGCATCATTGAAAGATCCGGTTATATTTGATGGCAGAAACTTGTATGAACCTTCGGTTGTTGCCGAACAGGGCATTACCTACTACTGCATCGGTCGTCCGGTAACTGCTTGATACAGACCACCGCAGATCTGTCACCAAAGACCATTAACTGATTAAGAGACTCAACAGTTAAAAGCGTAACCAACAAAGCCGGTAGCGATTCAGCTACCGGCTTTTTATTGCCTGATTAAATCACCGGCGGTTGAATAACAAGACTTGATTTTCCAATCGCTTTATTGAAACGACTGTATACATTCAAACTGCTTAGCGTCTAAAATACCAACCACACAACACCACTCACTCGCTGGCTTTGCAGTAGAGAAGAACGCCCGACCATGCCAGTAACCTGCGAGTCAAAAACAAACTGGCACAAGCGAGTCTGGTGGCTTGCAGTACCCATCATACTATCCAACGTCACTGTACCTTTAGTTGGTGCTGTAGACACCGCAGTCACCGGTCATATGGACTCCCCCGAACCCATTGCAGCAGTGGCGCTTGGTGCTTCGGTATTCAGTCTGGTGTTCTGGACGTTCGGTTTTTTAAAAATGGGCACCAGCGGCAGCATCGCTCAGGCATTCGGTACGGGTGATGAAATTAGCATCCAACTTACCACCATCCGATCTTTAGCCGTAGCCGCAATTCTTGGTGTAGCTATTATTCTGCTGCGAAATCCGATTCTTGATCTGGCGCTGCATCTGGTTGGTGTCGAACGCAGGATCGAACAGTTAACCCGGGAATATTTTTCTATTCGTGTCTGGTCTGCACCGGCAACTCTTGCCAACTATGTTTTGGTCGGAGTTTTGATTGGCTTACAAAAAATGCGTGCAGTGTTTGCATTCCAGTTGATTCTGAACTGCACCAATGTAGCGCTTGATCTCTTGTTTGTACCGGTGCTCGGCTATGGTATTGCCGGAGTCGCCACAGCCTCTCTGATCAGTGAATACATTGCCCTGGCATTCATGATCTATCTGATGCGTGAGCAACTCATGCCGGCATTTACCAGCCTCGACTTCAAAACACTGCGGCAGCCCGCAGCACTCATGCGACTACTGAAACTCAACGGTGATATTTTTATTCGCACCTTACTGCTGGTTTCCTGCTTCTTCTACTTTAACGCCAGCAGCGGGAAATTCAGCAGCACGGTATTCGCAGCCAATGTCATTTTGATGCAGTTACTGCATATCTGTGCTTATGCACTTGATGGCTTCGCCCACGCGGCAGAGACACTCGCAGGCCAGGCCTGGGGCAGTAAAAGCCGCAAACAATTTCATGGTGTAATCCGCGCGTCGACAGAACTGGCTATGGTGACATCGCTTGCCATGTCCACTTTGCTGTATATTGCAGGGCCGGCAATCCTGCGACTGTTCACTAACCAGATTGAAGTTTTGGACGCAGCCAATTCACTGCTACCATGGCTGTACCTGCTGCCATTTTTATCTGTCTGGTGCTATCAGCTGGACGGAATATTTATTGGCACAACCCATTCGCGCGAAATGCGTAATGCAATGATTATCTCCGCTACGTTATTTTTTGCCCTGACCGCTGTACTCATCCCCGTGTTCGGTAACACAGGGCTGTGGTGCGCTTTTTCAATCTTCATGGTGGTGCGGGCTGTCACGCTGTATTTTTTCTACCCGCGTATCAAAACAATTATCGATCAAGACCATGCACATCCTTGAAAATGTATCGCTACGCGATCGCAACAGCTTCGGTTTTGATGTTCGCGCTGAATATTTCTTCAGCGCATCGACGGTAGAACAAGTCAGGCAAGCTCTGGCGTGGCAGCAGAAAAAAAATCTGCCGATTCTTATTCTTGGTGGTGGCAGTAATACAGTCTTTACCCGCAATGTCAGTGGTCTGGTTTTACAGGTTGCAATAGACACACTCAACACCAACAACACAGAACATCACTCGGTAAAGGTGCATGCAGGCGCAGGTATTAACTGGCACTCACTGGTGGAGTCCACAGTGTTCAATGGACAGTACGGTCTTGAAAACCTGGCGCTGATACCGGGAAATGTCGGTGCCGCACCAATCCAGAATATCGGTGCATACGGAAAAGAAATCTGTGACAACTTAAGCGCAGTGGAGGTGATTCATCGCGTCACCGGGGAACAACTCAGACTGACAAAATCTGACTGTGAATTCAGTTACCGGCATAGTTTGTTCAAAACACCGGCTGGTGCCGGGTTCATAGTGCTCGGCATTCATCTGGAACTCTCGACCACAGATAAACCGGTTGTAAGCTACGCAGCACTGCGCGATGCACTTGCAGACGAGACCGCATCCGCACAGCAGGTATTTCGACAGGTTTGTGCACTACGCAATTCAAAGTTACCCGATCCCGCGGTCATCGGTAACGTCGGTAGTTTTTTCAAAAATCCCATAGTCACAAGCCAACAAGTTGACACACTGAGGGAGGGGCATCATGACTTACCGGTATATCCCCAGCAGGACGGTTTTTTCAAACTGCCAGCCGCGTGGCTAATCGACAAAGCAGGCTGGAAAGGACACCGGGTCGACAGTGTCGGCGTACACGACCGACAAGCTCTGGTATTAGTGAACCACGGCAATGGCAATGGTCAGCAGATTGCAAGACTCGCTGATGAAATCAGTTTGGACATCAAAAATCGCTACGATATCGAGCTCGAACGGGAACCGGTATTCTACTAGCCACTTTTGCCGGATTCACTTCCCGGCTGATCTCCACCCAATGGTGCGTCGCTGGCTCGTGCGTAACGAGTCAAAAGATTATCCCTTCCCGCAACATGCAGATCAAAAGCCACACTAAATCCCAATGAGCAATCGACTGTTCAGCAATATCCTCAGCGCATGGAAAGGTGTGTCAACGCAGTTCAGTGGCAAACACCTCGAACTAAGCCCCTACCTGCACGCAGACGAAATTGATCCGTTAACGGTCAAAATCAGCGCCTGCATTGATGGCAAAGGAGGTGAAGTTTCCACCCGCGCCAGAGCGGCTGAACTGGGCAAAGTCTACCTTGGACTTAACGACGAGGGGCGGCACAAATTTTTGCGGCTCCTGATTACTGATTTTGCAATTGATCATGACAAAATCAGAACCACGGCCGAGGCGCTGTTCACCGATTTAACAGATGATAAAAGGAATCAGGTGGAGGAACAGCTGCAGGAGCTACTGACACCGCCCTACCGGACATTGCTCAGGCAGTTCAACGCACTGCCGCAGGGAACAAAGTTTCTCGTCGATCTGCGCTTTGATGTGATGCGCCTGAGCAAAGAACATCCAGAGCTTATACCCATCAACGATGTCCTGTACAAGCAACTTCGAAGCTGGTTTGATATAGGTTTTCTTGAGCTGAAAAATATCAACTGGAATGCATCAGCGGCACTACTGGAGAAGTTAATTCAGTACGAGGCTGTACACAAAGTTGAGTCATGGGTGGATCTACAACATCGCCTCGGTGAAAACCGACGTTGTTTTGCATTTTTTCATCCCAATATGCCGGACGAGCCATTGATATTCGTCTGGGTAGCCTTAGTGGATGAAATTTCCAACAACGTTAATACACTACTGGATTGTACCCTTCAGGAAATCGAAAACGACAATCCGTCTACCGCAATATTCTATTCTATAAGCAGCGCTCAGAAAGGGCTTGCCGGTGTGAGTCTTGGTAACTTTCTTATCAAACGTGTTGTTGATGAACTGAAGCGTGAATGTTCGAGCCTTGTGAATTTTGCGACATTGTCTCCAATACCCGGCTTTTCCTCATGGATTAAAAAGCTCGCGACTCAGGCCGATCACAATATTCTCACAAAAGAAGAAACCGAATCACTACAAAAGGTCACCGACAGCGGCATTGAGGATCTGCTCAATACTACCGAATGGCTTACTGATGAGAAGATCTGCGACGCATTGCGCGAGCCACTACAGCGTGCTGTTGCAAGATATATAGTCAAAGAGAAACGATCCAATGGAAACGCTGCCAACCCGGTAGCTCACTTCCATTTATCCAACGGTGCTATTTTTGAGCGGATAAACTGGCTGGGTGACAACAGTGAACACGGAATTTCCCAGTCGTATGGCATGATGATCAACTACCTGTACGATCTGAGTCTGATTGACAGCAATCACGAAGACTACATTGAAAACAGTAATATTGCTCAATCGAAAAAAATTCAAAAATACTTAAAGTTTCTTACCCTGCTTCCAGGCAATTAACTATTGCTCATACGGACTTACGGCACCTGGAATCTGACCATGTGGTGCTCGAGTACCAGTAAGATTCACACTGGCCTGATCATCTGAAAAAGATACAAGCCCCGCCTGTTGCGCAGGCTCATTCAGACACTGCGCCAGCTGGTTAAGCTCGTACAGGCTGGCAACGTCTCTATCTTCCACATTGATTGCACCACTGTAGAGCCATTGTTGTGCTTTTCTGCTTGAAATCGATTCATAGCCTGAAGTATCCATCGTCCGATTCCGTCTATCTCTTATTAAAGCACTGTTGAGTTCTTGTTCACTGAAACCGTTCGATGAGATCTGTGACAGCACTTCAGAGATAATTGACAGCACCTGTATTTCGTCCTTCGGGAGAACAGAGAATTCCAGCTGTTGCACAAGTTCGCTCGACGCCAGTACATCGCTCTGGATCTCGTACACAAAACCGGACTCTTCTCTTAATGAGTATCTCAATCTCTCAGCGATCATATCTGTCAGCAATCGCCACTGCTTAAATGATTGACTGGAGGTGTTTAAATTACCTGATGTAGAGCCCGCGCCCGACACACCGCCACATGAAAATACCATGTTGAATCGGGTCAGCTTATCACCACGATTACGTATAATTGCGTTATTAAAAGATCTTTCTGAAACAGGTGATAACTGCGCTTTTTCTGCGAGGTTATTGGAAACGAGGTAGTGCAGTTTGAGTTCAAGCTCATCAGGCTCTATTAAACCTGTAAAAATAAATCCGAATTTTTCTGTTGAACCAAAAAGCTCTTTATGTGCTTCAATAAACAAGGCGTTACTGAGCTGCTTTTTGTTGTCAGTGGCTCCGAACTGAGTCTGTGCATATAAGCCTCCGTTAACAGCGGCGGCATTACTGTTTTTCAAGTGTTGCAGAAAGACACTGCTCTGCGGCTCAATCACGAGTGGCTCGGTAAAATAACTGCGAATCATCAAAATCATCGAAGTCAGCTCTTTAGCTGCACCACTTGCATTGATGCCATGATGAAAAGGTTCCACAAACGGATCTACGAATATCTCTTTTTGTCTCTTGATATTCCTCAGGCTTCCACCGGTGTAACCGCCCACCCCGTTTACAGACAAGTACGCAGGCAGGGATCTGGCTGCAATCGCTGAAGCGCCTGACCTGTTTGCGTATCCGCCGTCACCGGTTGCAGTAATGGAAATTTGATCGTACTCGTTATCCTGCAACAGTATTGCAGTAGCACCATTAGCTAAACGCCATTCATGATACCTGCCTTGTGAACGTACTTTAGTAACCAGGGAGGAGGTAGCAATAGATTGAGTTGACCACTGATTGTGCGATGACGATGCATTCAGACGCACACGCTCCGGTGGCTCGGTCGTTGCTGCCAACTGCGTCTGGTCAGACTTCAAGTTACCGTGGATAACCACCGATCGTACACCCGCAGCAGGACCTTCACCGTCATTATCCAGAGTAGAAATCATGTCTGCAATGGTCGGAGCCTCTGCGGTGTTGGATACAGCCGAAAATACCAGTCGGTGGGTCTCTGTGATATTTCTTATTATATTATTGAGTACTGTCGAATCAAACTCTGCCACAACTTCACGCAGAATGGTCTGCATCTCCCATACAGACAGCACGATCTCACCGTTGGTCACCATATCGACAAGTCCGGACGCAAGCGCTTCTGCATCCCGACTTCGGTACTGATCAACCGTAAGCTCGGCAATTTGTACAAAAAGCATTTTGAATTCTTCGAATTCTTCCGTGGTCAGCTCTGTGCTCTGCACTTCGTGTACAGCATTAAACGCCACCGAAAGACAAGACAGCATTGTCTCGCTCGTCACCGTCATCGTTATTTTTTCAATTGCCTGACCGGACTCAACTAACGAGGTATTCAGTTCAATAGCGCCACACTGGTGCGTTCTTTCAATACGATTGCGCAACAGATAGGAATATGCGTTGAACAGCATCTGGCTACGAGCCCTGTTCTTAATTGACTCGATTGAACTGTCTATATCCTTAGGCAGTTCACGTTGCCTGGATATAAGATTTACCGAAAGACTCGGCAAATCAAGTGTCGGATCATTTGACGACAGAAGCTCCATCACCATATTATCCTTAGAATACTGTACACCACGTGCCGCCTGAGTCGTCTGTGTATCGTCAGTTGATCCAACAGGCAAAGGCTCAGCGCGCGGATCTAAATCTGCAAAGGCATCAACAATCATTGACTCAAATCGCCACGGCCTGTCGCCACCGGTGATAATCAAAGCCGCATTATCAGGCCGATAGTGTGACCGCCAGAAGCGATGCAACTCATCTGTAGTGGCGTTATAGATAAGTCTAATATCCCCTGCCGGCTGACGGTTGTCGTAACGGCTGCCAGCATAAGCACTGACGATGACCGGATCTACAACATAGTTTCTTGCCGCATAACGCTCTCGCAACTCCGCATCGACAATACGTTTTTCCTTTTCAAGCGCTGACTGTTCAAATTCTATGTCATCAAGCCATTGAGCCATAAGTTCCAGTAGAACCGGAAGTAAATGCTCATCCGATTGATCCAGTGAAAATCGATAGACAGTCGCAGCATAGTGCGTTGTGGCGTTAACATCATGCCCCCACCGTAAACCATTATCACTCAACAGGGATTCAATTCTCTCGGCTGAAAAAGACCGGGTACCGCGATATGCCATATGTTCAACCATATGTGCATAGCCGCGCTGGTGTGCAGCTTCATCCAGTGACCCTGCTTTTACCACCAGGCGCAATTCGATACGATCGTTTCTGAACGCACTGTTCGCACTTCTCAGGTAATAATTAAATCCGTTTTCCAGCTGACCGGAAAGCACACTTGGATCTAGTGTTACCGTTGGTAGTTTTTCATCAATTTCAATGGCGGGCCTGCATGCCACTGTCACCAGAAGCAGTGGTAGAGCCAAAAACAGAAACAGTATGCGAATCATACCGAAACAAACTGCACATCAGTACGACAACCCTGATCATCCAATGCCGTATCACCAACGACAAACTCACCCGAACTGTCGCGAGCAGACAAGCTGCCTTGCAACACCAGGACAATAGATGACTTGCGTTTCACCTGTGCCTCTTTGTAGGTATATACCGAATCGGTCGGCATCCGCGCGCTGAAACTACCTGTACTGTCAATGGCGGCAACAAAACTGTAGTTTTCATCTGCCTGCATATAACCGGAAACAACACCATCGCGAACGCGCAGAAAGAATGTTTCACTAAACGGCGCACAGTCAAATCTCAACTCTTTGACAAGCTGTACTGAATCGGTACCGCGCATGAGTGCCTGCCAGTCGCCATCGTAGCGCGAGACATCATGTCCGAGCCGCGGCGAAGCACAGGAAAACAGTAAACAATACAAAGGCACAAGCCGGTGCTTCATCATATCCCGATCAATTAACGCTCAATCAAATGAGTAATCAACCGATCAAAGATGAACCTGATCACAAATCGTTCAGCCGACTACCTGCTGGGGCATTGTATCGGCGGATTTGAAAATTCTTGAAACGCCTTGTGAGCAAACTGCGATGCTCCGGCAACCATACAGATGAATCCTGTAAATTCCGGAGTCGCAATTCAGGCTAAACATGAGCTAATTCAAAACAGCAGCACCGCATCCGTCGGACGCTGCCTGAGGAGGTACGACAGCAATAACTTCTACTGTGAAACTACCATCACTTCATCCATGAATACAGCGCCGTCATTGTCGTCGTCAATGAATGTGACCTCTATAGTGGCTGTCCCCACACCGTTGATTGTCAACTCACCACTGTCACCACCATCGTTTCCAATGGTGAAGACATTATTGGGGTCTGAAGTAATAACCCAATCGGTGTCACCGTCATCAGTAACATCAACACCACCGTCCTGATCGCGAAACAGTGCTTCGGCAAACAACTGTTCTGGGATTTCCTCACCCAGCCAGGTGATCTGCAAAGGAAAGTCACGCTCCGAGTTTTCCGCAGTGATTCTCAAACTGGCGAACTCACCGGAACCCTCTGCGGAAATATTGACTGACTGACTAATGTTGGTGCCTGCACAGTTTGCAGTCAACACGCCATCACCGGCTCGACTGGGCGTTACAAGCCCTCTCCCAGGTAAGACATTGTCAACGTCTGCAAAGTCGCCGGATGTAGCTATATCTACAATGCTCCAGTCCACATTGTCAGTTATCTCTGCGTTAACACCTGGCTGATCTGCATATACCGCAAATGCACGATACTGCAGCGATGAACGGGCTGTCAGTGTACCGGCATCCGGCATGATGTTAATCTCGGCAAGATTATCGAGGACCATAACCGTATCTGTTTGAGTGACGCCAACTCTGTCCAGAAAGGCGGCACGTGTCGCTGTTACAGACAAAGCATCGGTTGATGTGACTCTCAGTAAGCCGGTATTAACCTCATCAAATACTGCGTTGCCTTGGGTAACACTCCACTCTATTGTATCGGTTATATCTCTTTGTTCTGCCTCACCCTGAAAGACCCCCAACGCTGTAAACTGATTATCGCTGCATTCATTTAAAGCCGCTGCAGGCGGTTGAATGATAATAGTCTCCAGTTGAGCTGAAGATACACGCACCTGGGTAGTCGCAGACAGATTTGCAAAGCTTGCGGTAATCAGTGCTTCGCCATCGACATCTCTGCCAAACACAATGCCAGTGTTCTCATCGACTTCAGCTATGAGATCGTTGCTGCTACTCCAGTCGGCACTGGTTGCACTGATTACAGTACCCGTCAGACCATCATCAGTAAATGCGGTAAGCGACAAGCTGGTCGATTGCCCGGTTTCAATGATGGTATCTGTATCGCCGTTAATTACGATACTTGTGAACCCTTCATCGGCAACTGCGAGCAAATTAACAAGTTCCCGGGCATCACCGTCGCTGTCACAGGCTGCAACAGACAACGCAAGCAACGCTGCAGAAAAAAGACAGATCAATGAATCAGGTTTTTTCATACGAAATTTATAACTGGTGGGCTGTGCGGGAAGTTCGGTAACAAACTTTTCACAGCCACAGTCGTCAG
>CAZKAQ010000007.1:0-66200 GCA_964550655.1 uncultured Granulosicoccaceae bacterium | reverse complement strand
ACCCTCGGCTTAGAAGGCCGATGCTCTATCCAAATGAGCTACGGGCGCATAACCTGGTTCCACCGTATTTGAGTTTGCGCGGGCAGGTTCAATACGATGTCAAAAAATTGGTCGGGGCAGCAGGATTCGAACCTGCGACCCTCTGCTCCCAAAGCAGATGCGCTACCAGGCTGCGCTATGCCCCGATCTCTGAGCAGGCGATACTACGCGCGCGCTCCACAATCGTCAAATATTAGCTGCAATTTTTATTTCTGCACGTCTAATTACATGCACTTGCTGTTGATTCGGAAAAACGCGCCGGATCACTAAAGTGAACCGTAACTATCTCTTTAGTCTTCTTTCTCTTCAATCCAGGTCATCTGAATTGCTTCAAGAATTTTCTCGTTGGACTTTTCCGGGTCATCATCAAAATCAGGTAGCTCGGTAACCCAGCGATGCAAATCTGTGAAGCGGATTTGCTGCGGGTCTACCTCTGTGTGCGTGTCTACCAGCTCGATAGCGATATCGAGTGTATCTGTCCACTTAAGTCCCATGGCCAACTCCCGTCTTAGTGATGATTTTCAGATACCATGTTGATGGTGTACTTCGGAATTTCAACTGTCAGATCCTGATCTTCGATGATCGACTGACAACTGAGCCGCGAATCAGGTTCAACACCCCAGGCTTTATCGAGGTAATCCTCTTCAAGTTCGGTGGCCTCATCCATGGAATCTATGCCTTCACGCACATAGACATGGCAAGTGGTACAGGCACAGGATTTCTCACATGCGTGCTCAATATGAATGTGCTGTGACAGCAAAGCATCACAGATTGAAATACCTGAACTTGCGTCGAACACCTTACCTTCGGGGCAGATTTCTTCGTGCGGCTTAACTGTAATTTTTGGCATTAGGATGGGTTGTCCAATTTTTCGTAACTATCAATATGTTTACCAGTCATCGACTCACCAATTGACGAGTTCATGCGTCTGGCAACATAAACCTCACTCACTGATTCAAGCTGGCGCAATGCATTCTTGATTGCTTCGGCATCCGACGACTCACCAGATTGCACCACGTCAGTTCTGGCATCAAGTATCTTTTGCTTTTCATCTGCATCAAGAAATTCATCGGCGTCTTTTGCCATTGCAGCATCCAGCGCCGCAACCGCGCGTTCAGCCTCAACACGTTGTTCCTGCAGCATGCGTGCTGCGACATCCTGTTCTGCATGAGTCATTGAATCGCGTATCATTGACTCAATTTCAGAATCAAGCAATCCATACGATGGCTTTATCTGAACCTCTGCATGCACTTCACTGACTTTTTCTACTGCAGAGACTGTCAGCAGGCCATCAGCATCAACCTGAAACATCACCTGAATACGCGCCTGCCCGGCAACAGCCGGCACAAAACCACGCAGTTCAAAACGTCCAAGCGAGCGGCAATCAAGTACCAGGTCACGCTCTCCCTGTACTACGTGCAAAGCCATTGCTGTCTGACCATCCTTGAAGGTCGTGAACTCCTGGGCACGAGCAACCGGGATGGTCGTGTTGCGCGGTATAATTTGCTCAACAAGACCACCATGGGTTTCTATACCAAGAGACAGTGGCGTGACATCAAGCAACAGCATATCGCTGTCAGGCTTGTTGCCCGCCAATACATCTGCCTGCAAAGCAGCACCTATGGCGACCACTTCATCGGGGTTTATATCAGTTAGAACATCGCGCTCAAAAAACTCACTGACCATCTGCCTGACCAGCGGTGTACGGGTCGAGCCACCTACCATCACGACGTTATCAATTTCATTCTTTTTTATTTTCGCCGAACGCAACGCATTACGACACGAGCGAAGTGTTCTTTCAATCAGTGCCTGTGCAAGAGAATTGAATTTTTCAAGCGTGAGTGTAGAGCTGTAGGTGATGTCCTGATGCACAATCTGAAACTGCGTTTCACTGGCATCAGACAATTGATGCTTAACACTACGTGCCTGATCGAGCAACAGCCGCTGTAGCGTTGCATCATCTCCCACGCTGATGCTGTGCTCAGCAACAAACCAGCTGACCACTGACTGATCAATATCATCGCCGCCAAGTGCTGTATCACCCGCTGTTGACAGAACCTCAAACACGCCTTTCTCAAGCTTAAGTATAGAGATATCAAAGGTACCACCACCGAGATCATAAACCGCAATGGTGCTGTCGGTGTCATGTCTGTCAAGGCCATAGGCAATTGCCGCGGCAGTCGGCTCATTGACGAGCCGGTATACGTTTAGTCCGGCAAGCTTTGCAGCATCTTTAGTTGCCTGCCTTTGGGTATCATCAAAGTAGGCGGGCACAGTCACTACCACACCGTTGAGTTCACCACCGAGACTTTGTTCCGCACGACCGCGCAACGACTTGAGTAAATCTGCCGATACTTCAATGGCAGTTTTTGGCCCGGCATCGGTTGTGATTCTGGGTACAGTTGAGTCTGTTGCCTGAAAACGAAACATCATACCCACCGAAGATGATGTTATATCTTCCGCACTTAAACCGATCAGTCTTTTCACCGAAGAGATTGTGTTGTACGGATCTGCCGCTGCCTGTTCGCGCGCCTGCCGCCCTATCGCACTAACGCCGTCTTTGCCGTAGCACACAACAGACGGAAACACCGCTTCACCGTTTTCATCTTCGAGTACAGAAGCGGTTCCACTGCGCACAGTCGCAACCAGTGAATTGGTTGTGCCAAGATCAATTCCCGCCGCCAGTCGATGTTGATGTGGCGCGGTCGATTGACCAGGCTCAGATATCTGTAACAAGGCCATATCAGTACGGGACCAGATTCAGTTTATATGTACACATATCAGGCATCGTCCAGTTGTGCCTCAATTGAATCCACTTCCTGAGCAAGCTTTTCAAGAAACTGCCAGCGACGCACATACTCTCTTGCCTTTTCATATTTCTCTTCAGCGATATAGCCACCAACCTCGCCCTGCATTGATTGAATCTGACTGTCTATATCATCGCGTGCCGAGTCGAGAGCCTTGTACGGGTCTGATGCTGTTGGTATCTCTTCAAGCGTTTCACGCAACTCCATTTGCTGCATCAAAAACGCCGGCTCCATTTTCGCGTCAGTCTCTGAGTCTGTACTCAATCCGGCCAGTTGCAGACAATACTCTGCACGCTTTAACGGACTATCCAGCGTTTGATGCGCACCATTGATGTGTGCTGCTATTTGCACCGCGAGGCGCCTGTCTGTATCTGACGAAGAGGCGAAACGGTCAGGATGATACTGTCGCTGCAATAGCATAAATTTTTCACGCAGCAGTTGAGAGTCAATTTCACAACTGACAGCAAGATCGAACAGTTCGAAGTAGTTCTGTTCGAAGTTGAAGTTATCGGTTTCCAAAGGCTTCTGATTCAGCGGGTGGGTTGTCGCAATGTTGCGACAGGAGTGTGGAAGAATTGTGATACTTAAACGTTAAAGCTCTCTCCGCAACCACACTCATCCTTAACATTCGGGTTGTTGAATTTAAAGCCTTCATTCAAACCTTCTTTGCCGAAGTCGAGCTCGGTGCCATCGAGGTAGACAAGGCTTTTGGGATCGACAACAACTTTGACGTCGTTGTCGTCAAACACAACATCCCCATCCTCTACTTCATCAGCAAATTCGAGCACGTAGGCCATACCCGAGCATCCGGTGGTTCGAACTGCAAGACGCAATCCGATACCCTTGCCACGATTTTCAAGAAAGCCCTTAACGTGCCCTGCTGCCGCATCTGTCAATGTTATTGCCATTGATAAAACCAGCTTAGGCTGCAGACTCCGCTTTTTTGCTTCGCTTGGCTTTGATGTCTTCAATTGCTGCGGCAATTGCATCTTCAGCCAATACAGAGCAGTGAATCTTCACAGGTGGAAGTGCAAGCTCTTCTACGATTTCCATGTTCTTAATGGCAGCTGCTTCGTCAAGCGTTTTGCCTTTGACCATCTCTGTGACCAGAGATGAAGAGGCGATTGCAGAACCACAGCCGTAGGTTTTGAACTTGGCATCTTCTATAACACCGTTGTCATCCACCTGGATCTGAAGTCGCATCACATCACCGCAGGCAGGTGCGCCAACCATACCGGTGCCGACGTTGTCGCTGTCCGCATCAAGTTTGCCAACGTTGCGGGGATTTTCGTAATGATCAATTACCTTGTCGCTATAAGCCATGCTTTTTTCCTTCGTAAATCAGTTGTGTTGTAGCTGGATAATAAACTTTGGTTTTGTGTCTTAGTGGGCTGCCCACTGCACGGTTTCGAGATCGACACCGTCTTTAAACATATCCCATAGTGGTGAAAGATCGCGCAACTTTTCGACCGCTTTGCGCACTTCTTTAATGGTGAAATCAACTTCTTCTTCAGTGGTAAACCGACCCAGCGTGAATCGCAGAGAACTGTGTGCCAGTTCATCGTTACGACCCAGAGCGCGCAATACGTAAGAGGGCTCAAGACTATCACTGGTACATGCCGAACCACTCGACACAGCAATGTCTTTAAGTGACATCATCAGGCTCTCACCTTCGACAAAATTGAAACTGATATTCAGATTACCCGGAATACGCTGCTCAAAATCACCGTTGAGATAGACCTCTTCCATGTCCTTCAAACCTTCCCATAAACGATCACGCAGCTTTTCTATGCGCGCATTCTCTTCTGCCATCTCTTCATAAGCTATTCGAAAAGACTCGCCCATACCAACAATCTGGTGTGTGGCCAAAGTACCTGAACGCATACCGCGCTCATGACCACCGCCGTGTATTTGCGCTTCAATACGTACACGCGGCTTGCGACGTACATACAAGGCACCGATACCTTTCGGCCCGTAGACCTTGTGTGCGCAGAGCGACAACAGATCAATGTTCATTGCATCGACATCAATCGCTACCTTACCGGGGCTTTGCGCTGCATCAACATGGAACAGCACTTTCTTTGAACGTGTCAGTGCACCAATAGCTTCGAGGTCCTGGATCACACCAATCTCATTATTCACGTGCATGATTGAAACAAGTGTGGTGTCTTCGCGAATCGCATCTGCAAGCTTGGTGATATCAACCAGACCATTATCTTCAGGGCCAAGATAAGTCACTTCAAAACCTTCACGCTCCAGTTGCCTGCAGGTATCAAGCACGGCTTTGTGTTCTGTTTTCAAAGTAATGATGTGCTTACCCTTACTTGCATTGAAGTGTGCCGCGCCTTTAATCGCAAGGTTATCCGATTCTGTAGCACCGGAAGTCCATACGATTTCTTTGGGATTGGCGCCAATCAGTCTTGCAACGTTGGCACGCGCTTCAGTCACGGCATCTTCAGCTTTCCAGCCAAAAACGTGTGAGCGCGATGCAGGGTTACCGAAGTTGCCCTGCACGGTCAGGCAATCTGTCATTGCCTTAGCTACACGTTCGTCAACCGGAGTTGTTGCCGAGTAATCGAGGTATACAGGTATGTTGAGGTTTCCCACTTCAGTCTCTCTGTTTCTGGCCTGTTCTTCAGGCCGTGTTTGAAAATCGGTTAATGCTTTGCCGAAGCTGCCCCTTGGCGGAACAACAACGGGTTTTCGGATTGCCGTTGAGCGACCTCACGAACCTGCTCTCTTTCTATGAGATCCCGCAGGCTGACGCCACTTAAAAAGCTTTCAATTTGTTCGCTTAAGCCCTCCCACAAATCATGCGTAAGGCATCTGCCATGCTGATGGCAATTTTTCTGTCCGCCGCACAGCGTAGTGTCCACTGATTCATTCACCGCGCGCACTATATCTGCGATAGATACTTCCTCCAGCGGTCGTGCGATGCAGTAGCCACCGCCGGGACCTCTGGTACTCTCTACCAGCTTGCTCCTGCGCAATCTTGAGAACAACTGCTCAAGATACGACAAAGATATTTCCTGTCGTTCGGAAATGTCGGCAAGACTGATAGGTCCCTGATTTTCATACAGGGCAAGGTCAAGCATGGCTGTGACGGCATACCTGCCACGCGTTGTCAGCTTCATAGAATCACCCTGTCCACTCTGGCCAGTTTACATTTCCTACAAAAACAGTCAAGTATTAACAGCTGCAAATACAAATTCCTTAAATTTGACGGAAACCCCGAAAAATCAGGTGCTCGCGGCCGCTTTTGCATCAGTTTCCGCCGCATTTGCCCGTACCTCACCACGGCAATCCGCCAGCAGTTGTTCCACTTCCAGCGGCTCAATTTTGTCAACGTGTTCGCCAAGCTTTTGCAGTGCGCAGCGCATCTCTTCAAAGCGCTTGTCGGTTTCGTGAATGTGGTCGAGCATTTTGTCGATGGCGTCAACCACCGGATCCGGAAGATCAGCCGTGACACCGTAGGCATCAAAACCGATTTTGTCGGCGGTCGCCTTACGGACCTCAGAGACCGGGGCCTGCGAGCCTGCCTGACGCGCCGGAATACCCACCATGGTAGCGCCCGATGGCACATTCTTCACAACCACTGCATTGGATCCGATTCTGGCGTTTTCTCCGACCACAATCGGGCCGAGAATCTTCGCCCCGGCACCAACCACCACATTGTCGTGCACTGTCGGGTGGCGTTTGCCCTTGTTCCAGGTTGTGCCACCGAGCGTCACACCATGGTAGAGCGTTACGTCGTCACCGATTTCGGCAGTCTCACCAATCACCACGCCGGTACCGTGGTCAATAAAAAATCGCCGTCCGATAGTTGCGCCCGGATGAATTTCAATGCCGGTAAACCATCGGCAAATATAGGAAAATGACCGCGCCAGCCACTTGAAATTCTTTCGCCACAGCCAGTTTGACATGCGATGAGTTAACAATGCATGCGTTCCGGGGTAAGTGGTCAGGATCTCGAACACCGTGCGCGACGCAGGATCACGATCAAAAACGCAGTAGATGTCCTCTTTAATTTGCGCAAACATGCGATTACCCGATTAATTTAGTCAACTATTATAAGGCTTATTTCCAAGAATCCAAAGCAGGATGTGAAAATATCCAACACGGTTATCTGTGACACACACCCATTCATCCGGACATTCAACGAAAATGCTGTTCATTCGGCCTTAATCCGTCGAGACATTTTTGCCAGTGACGCAAAAAGTCCGCGCAGCAACTGCACTTCGCTGCGATTCAGCAACGTGCGGTTAAAAAGCCGCCTGAAGCGCGGCATCATCATGCGCGGGTTTTCAAGATCGAGGTAACCGGTGTCGATCATGGTCGATTGCAGATGCTCATACATTTGCTCAAGTTCATCGTGAGTTGCCGGCATATCACCGGGCTTTACGCGACGTGCATTGTCTAAAGCAGCTGAATCATTGTCTGCGCTCTGCATAGCCAGCATCGCAAGACGCGCTTCATAAGCAAGCACCTGAACAGCAGCAGAAATGTTGAGCGAGCTAAAATCGCTTACCGACGGTATAACCACCAATTGAGAACACAGGCCAAGCTCGGCATTACTCAGCCCGCTTCTCTCACGGCCGAAGACTACCGCGATTTTTGAACCCTCCGGTGCGTCGCTTAGCAGACCGGTAAAGTCGCGCGGTTCGATCTGCGGCCAGCTCAGGCTTCGAATTCTTGCACTGGTACCAATCACAATCGAACAATCAGCCAGCGCCTCTTCAAGCGTCTGGTAAACGACGGCGTTATCAAGCAGATCATAAGCTCCAGCTGCCCGCGAGTAGCATTCATAAGTTCTGAACTCACAGGGATTGACCAGCGCAAGCTGCGATAAACCCATGGTTTTCATCGCCCGTGCCGCGGCACCGACATTGCCGCCGTTACTGGTTTCCACCAATACGAACTTGATCGAATCAGGTTTTTTTGTCTCAGAGTTCAACACGGAACCAACTATTCAAACTAAAAGTTCACGAAGCAACGCGTATCAGGCGCTGCAATGCTGTATTCTTACCGGTTGCAACAATCAGCCTTTCCGAACTACGCCATGGAGTCGCACTTCAATGCACCCGATGCTTAACATCGCCGTTCGCGCCGCTCGTGCCGGAGGCCGGGTACTGACCAAATACATGGACCGGCTCGACAGCATCACTGTCGAAGCTAAAGGCAAAAACGACTTCGTCTCTGAAGTAGACAGACTGACAGAGGCCGAAGTTGTCTCGGTGTTGCAGCGCTCTTTTCCCGACCACCAGTTCATCTGTGAAGAGAGCGGTTTGGTTGGCAACGAAAAAGCTGAATACAAATGGTACATCGATCCGCTCGACGGCACTAAGAACTATCTGCACGGATACCCGTCATTTTGTGTATCGATTGCGGTGGAACACAAAAACCGGATGGAACAGGCGGTTATCTATAACCCGGTCAGCCAGGAACTGTTCACAGCCACTCGCGGTGACGGTGCAACACTTGACGGCAAACGGCTGCGCGTCAGCAAGCGTTCAAACCTTGAGAGCGCGCTACTCAGTACCGGTTTTTCCAATGATGGTCAGAGTGATTACGAGGCGTATCTGAAAACTCTGAATTCCTTCACCACCAATGCTTCCGGTATACGCCGGCATGGCTCGGCAGCACTGGAGCTCGCCTATGTGGCAGCCGGCAGACTCGATGGCTACTGGCAATTCAATCTCAAGCCCTGGGATGTTGCAGCAGGCGCACTCATAGTTAGAGAGGCAGGTGGATTGATCGGCGATACAAAAGGTGAGAGTAACTGGATGCAGTCAGGCAACGTTATCGTCGCCACGCCGAAGGTATTTGATCAGATGGTCAAAACCTTCAGAGAACTAAAGGTTTACGAAATTTAGTCCGGGCCGGGAGCTACCCACAGCCCTGATCAATCAGGGTATATCGTCCAGCCCTGTTCCTTCTTTCTCTACCGGCAGCATATGCTCACGTGTCAGGCCAAGCTTAAGTACTGCATTACTCGCAACATAGATAGACGAGTACGTTCCGACAATAACACCAATTATCAATGCCACTGCAAAGCTTCGAATCGATTCACCGCCCAGCAAAAACAACGCAAGCAGTACAAGCAAGGTGGTGAGTGAAGTGATAATGGTACGAGACAGTGTCTGATTAATTGAGATGTTCATTACCTCTATAGGCTGTTTCTTACGAATGGCTTTAAAGTTTTCCCGAATTCTGTCAAACACAACAATCGTATCGTTGAGCGAATAGCCAATCACCGCCAGAATCGCGGCCAACACGCTGAGATCAAAATTAATCTGGGTTATCGCAAAAAAACCAACGGTAATAAGTACGTCATGCACCAGTGCCGCAACCGCACCCACCGAAAATTTCTTCTCAAAACGCAACCAGATATAAACAACAATAAAAAACAGCGCGATAAGTACAGCCAGACCACCCTGTTCACGCAGCTCTTCACCCACTTGCGGCCCGACAAACTCCACACGTCGCATGGTGACTTCACCCTGCCCGACGCCGGCAAGCACCCGGTCTACATCGGTATTAACCTTGGCACCGGTCAGTCCTTCTGCCGGAGCAAGCCTTACCAGCACTTCAGTCGTAGTGCCGAAATGCTGCACAATAGCGTCTTCAAATCCTCCATTCGATAACGCTTCACGAATAGCCGGCAACTGCGCTGGCTGTTCAAAACCCGCCTCAACAATATACCCGCCGGTAAAGTCGATACCGAAGTTCAAACCTCGAAGTACTATTGCCACGATAGAAATAAATATTAATACCGCGGAGAGTATCGTGGCTGCATTGCGCAAGCCCATCACATCAAAGCGTACGTCATAATTGATTTGTGTCTTGGCCATGGAACCGGTCTGTTGTACTAGGTTATCGGAATAAGTTAGTCAGGTAAGCCCTGATCTAGCCTGCATTATTCATGAGGATTCGGCGCCCAGAGTCAATAGCGCTAAACAGGTCGCCCTATCGCCTGAGAAGCGTGGCCCGCCACGCGCCGAAGGGGATAGAGTGAGATGTGACGCGCTATTGGCTCTGGCGTCGAATAGACAGTCTGTCATTTTAGGATTGAACATAAATTCACCACAAAAACTATAATTAAAGACATAAAAGCCAAGTTCGCAGGTCGCCTCATGAATAATGCAGGCTAGATAGGTAAGGTTTTAAGTTTCTTGCCGCCGTAGAGCCAGTTAACAATTGCGCGCGTGCCGAATATCGCTGTAAACATAGAAGTAATAATTCCTATGGAAAGCGTGACTGCAAAGCCTTTGATTGGACCGGTACCAAACACAAACAAGACAACCGCTGCAATAAGCGTTGTGACGTTGGCATCAGCAATGGTTACAAAGGCTTTTTCGTATCCTGCATGAATAGCGTCCTGCACGCGATGGCCGGCGCGCAGCTCTTCACGAATACGCTCAAAGATAAGTACATTGGCATCCACCGCCATACCCACCGTCAGGACGATTCCGGCGATACCGGGCAAGGTCAGGGAAGTTGGCAGCATAGACAGCAATGCAACGATTAACACCAGATTGGTAACCAGCGCAAGATCTGCTATCACACCAAATGCCTTGTAGTAGATAGCCATAAAGATCAGTACCAGCGCAAGACCGATTAGTACAGACATCTTACCCCGATCAATATTCTCCTGACCAAGACTCGGACCGACAGTGCGCTCCTCAACAATCTCAACCGGGGCTTTCAGCGCACCGGCTCTGAGCAGTAGCGACAAATTACGTGCTTCATCGGTTGCAAGACCAGTTGTCTGAAACCGGTGGCTTAATACATCGCGAATGGTCGCCACGTTGATCACTTCTTCAACGCGGGTGCGCTTCTTTTCGTACTCATCACCCTTTTTAACCGTAGTGACCTGTGTTTCGATAAACACTACAGCCATTGGATTGCCGATATTCTCGGAGCTAATCTCCTGCATCCGCTTGGCACCACCACCGTCGAGGTTAATAAATACCGCCGGTGATCCGGACTGGGTATCTATACCAGAAGACGCACCCTTGATCTGATCCCCGGTGACAATGACGCTTCTTTGCAACAGTATCGGGCTACCGTCTTCTCTTAACGAGTAGAGTTTGGTATTGGCCGGTATGCGACCGGTACCCTGCGCTGCATACCAGTCGTTGGAGTTGCCATGCACCAGGCGGTATTCAAGTGTTGCAGTCGCACCAAGTATTTCTTTTGCAATGGTGGTGTCCTGCACGCCCGGCAGTTGCACCACAATACGTTCACGCCCCTGCTGCTGAACAATCGGCTCTGCAACACCGAGTTCATTGACACGATTGCGCAAGGTAATAATATTCTGTTCGAGCGCTGATCGCCTTTCGTTTTCACGCGCTAATTCGGTCAGTTTGGCATCTATGTAGAAGTCTCCGCCGTCCTCGGCCGTGTTGAGTTCAAGGTCAAAATATTCAGAGCGGATAGCAGCCAGTGCAGCGTCACGTCTGGCAGCATCGTCAAACCGAACCCGCACACCTGCTTCCGATTGTCTGGCACCACGATAACGAATATCCCTGCCACGCAAAAAGGTGCGGAAATCATCAATGTATTTTGCTTCGGCCTGGGTTATCGCTGCCGCAATATCAACTTCCATCAGAAAGTGAACGCCACCACGCAGATCGAGGCCCAGACCCATCGGCTTGGCTATTGATCTGAGCCATGCAGGAGTGGCAGGCACAAGGTTCAGTGCCACGGTATTACGATCACTGTGATTCTGTTGAATTACGTCACGACCTTTAAGTTGATCATCGCCGTCGGCAAACAACACCAACATGCGTTCATCCTCGACTCGCACGCGGAAGTCCTCGACACCTGCCTGTTCAAGAGTCGATCTGACGCCACTTTCAAGATCCGCCGCTAACACGCCGTTGCGAGGAGATATTTGCACCGCCGGATCATCGCCATAGAGGTTTGGCAATGCAAACAGACAACCGGCCATGACGACCGCAGCCAGTAACAGATATTTCCACAAAGGGTATTTATTGATCATTAATTAAACCAAGGGATTGATTACCACCGGGAACGTGTGCTCGGGCGCAGTTGCCAGACACCTGATCGCCATTAAAATGACAAACACACGGGCAAGCTACTGCGTTTTTTATTTTGCCAGCCATCTAAAGATAGCCACAAAAAGCCGGATTAAAAGGCCCGGCGCTCAGACTTTTTTCAAAGTGCCCTTCGGCAGGAGATTAGCTATCGCATTTTGTTGCACTGTGACTTCCGTGTTCTCGGCAATTTTTACCTGAAAAAAGCCGTCGCTCACCTTGGTGATAGTGCCGCCGAGGCCACCATTGGTTACCACTTCATCGCCTTTTTTTAACGCCGCGACCATGGCTTTATGCTCTTTCATGCGCTTTTGCTGCGGCCGGATCATCAAAAAATAGAAAATCGGCAGCAAAAGGAAAGGCAGCATTAAACTGATAAGCGAGCCCTGCCCGCCACCTGCAGCCTGGGCGTGTGCGTCTGATATGAAAAATGACATGAGACTCTCCGTGGGTCTTTTCAAACCGCGGATTATGCCACAAGCGAGGTGTTTGTTGTCCTCATCTGTCCGGTCTTAACAAAAACTCAGGAAACCAGTCACCAGGAGCGACCGCCGTCAGGACAATCCCCGGGATTGCAGATCATAGAACTCTGCCGCGAAGTGGTCGAACCGTTGGGCTTCAATCGCGGCGCGCATATCCTCCATGAGCCGCAGGTAGAATCTGACATTGTGTATGGTGTTCAATCGCGAGCCCAGAATCTCACCACACTTACTTAAGTGATGCAGATAAGCTCTCGAGTAGTTTTGGCAGGTGTAGCAATCGCAGGCATCATCGAGTGGTGTGGTGTCCGTTCGAAACCGTGCATTGCGCAGCTTCAGTACACCCCGGCTGGTGAAAATTGTGTCATTACGGGCATTTCTGGTCGGCATGACACAGTCAAACATATCCACACCTCGCCGCACACCTTCAATGAGATCTTCGGGCTTGCCAACACCCATCAGGTATCTTGGTGCGTCCCCGGGAAGAAAAGGCACAGATTCCTCCAGCATGCGTTCACGCTCTTCTTTGGGTTCGCCAACAGCAAGTCCGCCAATGGCGTAACCGTCAAAGCCAATATCTTTCAATGCAGCAGACGACTGCTCACGCAGATGCGTGTACATACCTCCCTGAACTATACCGAATAGGGCATTCGTATTACCGAGATCATTATGCGCAACACGGCCGCGTTTGGCCCAGCGCATAGAAAGCTCCATAGAGCTGCGCGCTTCCTGCTCTGTTGCAGGGTATGCAGTACATTCATCAAAGCTCATGACAATGTCAGAGCCAAGTTCATACTGAACCTGCATAGAGACTTCGGGACTAAGCCAGACTTTGCTGCCATCTATCGGGCTGTTAAACGAAACACCTTCTTCAGTGATCTTGCGCATCTTTGCGAGACTGAATACCTGAAAGCCACCGGAGTCAGTCAGAATCGGGCCCTGCCAATTCATGAAGTCGTGCAGATCACCGTGTTGTTGAATGACCCCGGTGCCGGGACGTAACATCAGATGAAAAGTATTGCCCAGAATTATCTGTGACTTCGCCTGCCATAATTCTTCAGGGCTCAGCGCTTTTACCGTACCGTACGTGCCGACTGGCATAAATACAGGTGTCTGTATCACGCCGTGTGCAGTTACTATGCTGGCACGCCTGGCGTTGCCATCTTTTGAATGAAGCTCAAACTGCATAGACAGATATCCGGTTATTCTTTAAAGACGAATTACGAACTTTGAGGCCAGATCAGCATTGCATCACCATAGCTGAAAAAGCGGTACTTATGTTCTACCGCTTCATTGTAAGCAGCAAGCAAGCGTTGCGTACCACCAAAAGCACACACCAACATGAGTAATGTAGAGCGTGGTAAATGAAAGTTGGTTAATAATCCGTCCACTACATTAAATTTGTCACCCGGCTTTAAAAACAAGCGGGTATCACCTTCATAAGGTTTCAATGTACCGCTCGACGCTGCAGTTTCAAGCGACCGAACAACCGTTGTACCTACAGCGACAACACGACCACCACGCTGCCTGGTAAGGCGGATTTTCTGACATACCTCTTCACTGACGCTAAGCCACTCCGCGTGCATCAAATGGTTTTGTAAATCATCAACACGTACTGGCTGAAATGTTCCAGCGCCAACATGAAGCGTTACGAACGCCTGTTCAATGCCTTTACTGGCACAACGCTTCAATAACTCCTCGTCAAAATGCAAACCTGCAGTCGGTGCTGCCACTGCTCCTGTGCGAGTGGCGAAAACAGTTTGATAACGACCTACATCTTCACAATTCACCGGCCTGGCAATATAGGGGGGTAGTGGCAAAGACCCGTGTTGCTGCAAATAGTCGAGTAGCGGCATGTTCAAGCTGAACTCAATTTGAAACAGGTCGTCGTTGCGACCTTTCACAACAGCAGTGCCACCACTTTCAAAATGCAGCTGTGTATCTTCTTTGGGTGACTTACTCGCCTTGCAAAGACACAAAGCAGTATTTTCATCAACGATGTTCTCTACCAGCAACTCTATTTTGCCGCCGGTGGACTTTTTGCCAGTCAATCTTGCGGGATAAACACGAGTATCGTTCATCACCAGCAAATCACCCTCACGCAGTTGTGAGGGAAAATCAACTATGTGCAGATGTTCAAGCTCGCCATCTCCAACACACAGCAATCTACCGCCGCTTCTTTGCTTCGGAGGGTGTTGCGCAATCAGCGATTCAGGCAAATCGTAATCGAAGTCACTGGTTTGCATTAGCCAGCGTCCCGGGGCTTATGCATAGTGTTCTCGAAAGCGATGCCATATCTCTATAAAACCACTGGTAAGATCCTTTTGCTTATCATGCAGGCCACTGACTCTCTCGAGCCAGTCGTCCACTTCTTTGTAGGAATACCATCGCAGCTCATCTATCTCGTCATCAGCCGGAGTAAAGGGGCCTCGATGTTCTAACGAATAGACCATGGCGAACTCCTGACCATTGTCTTTCGTTGGTGGCATTTTAAAGCACTCTGTCAACGGTGCGTCCGCAGTAATTCCGAGCTCCTCCTGCAGTTCTCGTGGTGCGGTCTCGCTATAACTTTCCCCAGCCTCAACATGGCCGGCACAAGCGGTATCCCACATTCCGCCAAACTGGTCTTTTTGCATTGAACGTTTCTGCAGCAACACTCTGCCCTCACCGTCCAGAACCATAATATGAATTGAGCGATGTTTCAGCGCCTGACGATGAATCTCACCACGAGTCGCTGTACCGATCACATGATCGTCGTCATCGACAATATCAAGAAGTTCTGTGGAAACAGTTTGCAACGCGGCAGTGGTCCGGTGGGCAAAGGGGCTGCAATTGTAACCAATCCATCTCTTGCAGCGCTACATTTTATAGAACATAACTCTCTCTAAAAGATAAGACAGTCCTCAGCCTGAAGTAATGCGTTTTTTTGGATCGTAGAATGGGTAATCGACTATTTTCGCTGCTGCCGTGCCGGAACCTGTAAGCACTTCAACTTCTGCGCCGGTAGCAGCACAGTCGGCAGAGACCATGGCCAGTGCAATGTTCTGTTTTAACCGCGGCGAATAAACAGCCGATGTCACACGACCGATATCAACGCCGTTGTTTTGAATTGTCCAGAACTTTGTATTGGGTCCTTTTAACGGCGGCCCTTCGATAACTATGCCCACCTGAATGCGGCTCACACCTTCTTCGTTTATGCGTTGCAGCGCAGCCTTACCTATGTAGTCTGCATCCAGATCGAGATCGACCAATCTACCGAGCCTCAATTCATAGGGATTGGTACTGCTGTCTGCATCTGCATGATACGACAGCATGCCACCTTCGATACGACGAATTGAAGACGTGTGTCCGGGTTTTAGTCCAAGCGGTTCACCAACAGCCATGATCTTCTCCCATAACTCATCACCACGTGCACCATCCCTCAGGTAAAGTTCATAGCCGAGTTCACTTGACCAGCCGGTGCGAGAGACAACCAGAGGAATACCGTCCAACGTTATCTCACGCAACCAGTAGTAACGTAAGTCGCTGATACTTTCACCGAACAAGGCCTGCATTATCTCGCCGGACTTCGGACCTTGTAACTGCAACGGCGATACATCCGGCTCCCGAATAGTGACATCATAACCTGCATGCACAGCAACACCTTGTGCCCAAAGCAGGATGTCACTGTCAGCCAATGAGATCCAGAAATGATTCTCCGCCAGTCGAAGCAGTATGGGGTCATTCAACAAACCACCATCTGCATTGGTAATGAGCACGTACTTACACTGCCCGACAGCCATCTGTGAGAGGTTTCTGGGTGTTAGTGTTTGCACAAATTTCGCAGCATCAGGCCCGGTTATTTCAACCTGGCGTTCTACCGCTACATCACAGAGGATTGCATCATTTACCAGGTTCCAGAAGTTTTGCTGCGGGTCACCAAAGTCACGTGGAATATACATGTGGTTGTATACGGAAAAATCCCTCGCACCCCAACGCACTGTTGCATCAAAGTAAGGGGATTTTCGGATCTGGGTGCCAAACCCAAAGTCATCTGCCTGCATCTGAATAATATCTCTTAACCGCAGGAGGTCCTGCGGGTGTTGTTAATGAAGTCGCCACAGGCAACGAGTTGTTATCTGTTAATCGGGGACAAGCAAACGCTCACGCCAAAAAACAAACTAACATTTACTTAAATTTGTAACGTACTATGCCACCTCGAACAGGCAGCGGGTTTTGCTTATATAACGGTCACTGCAACAGACTTATCCGGCGCGGCTCACGGTATTGTTTTTATTTGCCTTGAATTTATCTGTCTCATCATTCCATCCGAATCCTGTTGCAAGCTCGTTACCCAGTTGCGCGAGTTGCCTGCCTAATTGTTGACGAAAAGAAGCACTGAAAACGCGTGCTGATCCTGTCGCACCAATAGCGAGTGTCTTGCCGAATTCATTTTGACCTACCGGTGATGCCACCGAACACATACCGCGTTCAAGTTCCTCCACACACTCTGCGTAGCCACGTTGCCGAATAACCTTAAGCTCCGCCTTTAGATCTTCAAATCGAGTGTGGGTAAACTCGGTATAGGCTTTTAAACGCCCTCTGATTTTTTGTTCAGCCATCAGCTCAGGTGAAAATGCTGCTACGACTTTAGAGCAGGAGCAGGCGTGCAAAGGACGTTTACCTAAACCCGGATGCAAATAAGAGATGCCGTTCTCCGGAGTTTCAACATGGATAATTTCAACCGAATGTTCACGCAGTCTGGAGAGAAAAAATGCTGCTCCATACTGGTCAGCAGCTTTTTTAAGCGCCGGTGAAATCAACTTAAGCAAGGCGTGATCAGACTGATCGTTCAGGGCAATTCTTTTTAAGCGGCTGCCAATCGTAAAGCAACCTTTAGCCACCGGTTCCAGCAACCCTGCCGAGACAAGATCCTGTACCAGGCGGTACGCCGTCGGCTTGGGCAAATCCGATCCGGCACAGATATCGGCAACCGTCGCCTCACCGAGCTGACTGACGATCTCTAAAATAGTGGTAAGTCGTTCCAGATGCATGGGACTTAGTCAGTAAAACACGTTACGTGCGATGGTGGCGCTGGAAAAATAATCTGAATTCTCATATTGTGATAATCTTTGTTTCAATATACGATAATATTTGACTCATTACAACGAGCGTCAGATGACGGAAAAAACCTGCTGTGGACCAGGCTACGCAAGCCCGTCCGAGGCCATGAAAGCGCCGCCGGAAAAGCTTCTGTACACGATCGCGATATACACTGGCACAGGCATACAGAAACCGGATTACCTCGCCACAGTAGATGCAGATCCGCAAAGTCCGACTTATTCCGAAGTTATTCACCGGCTTGAAATGCCGGGTATCGGCGATGAACTTCACCATATGGGATGGAACGCCTGCTCTTCCTGCCACGATGACACCTCAATCGCGAGAAAATATCTGCTGGTACCTGGCGTTCGTTCAAACAACATTCATGTTATCGATACAGGCACCGACCCTCGTGCACCGACACTGCACAAAGTTATCGATGGCGCTGAGATAAAAGCAAAGGCAAATTTATCCGGTCCGCATACAGTGCATTGTCTCGGTTCCGAGATCATTATTTCTTTTCTGGGTGATGCCAAAGGCGAAGCACCGGGTGGCTACCTGCAATTAAACAAAGACTTTGAAATTGTCGGACGCTGGGAAAGCACCATGGGTGATATTCCCTTCAGCTATGACTTCTGGTACCAGCCACGCCACAATGTCATGGTAAGTTCAGAATGGGCAGCGCCCAATACGTTTATGCCCGGCTTCGATCTCGAAGAAGTCGGGCATTTAAAATACGGCCGTCGACTACACGTTTGGGATTTCGAAAAACGCAAACCTGTACAGACCATGTATCTGGGTGAAGACGGTCTGATTCCGCTGGAAGTAAAATTTCACCACAACCCTGACAGCACCCATGGTTTTTGCGGTGCGGCACTCAGCGCGAATGTAATCCACTTCTGGAAATCCGATGCAGGCCAATGGGAGTGGGAAAAAATTATCGATATAGAAAACCAACCGCACCCCGAGTGGCCAATTCCTGTTCCCGGTGTGATGTCGGCAATACTGGTTTCAATGGACGACAGGTTTCTGTATTTAAATAACTGGCTGCATGGCGATATGCGACAGTACGACATCACAGACCCGCACAATCCGAAGCTCACCGGACAGGTCTGGATGGGCGGCCTGCTCGGTAAGGCACCGGAAGTTAATGGCGTTAAAGTCGCCGGCGGACCGCAGATGTATCAACTCTCTCTGGACGGCAAGCGACTCTACGTTACGACTTCACTCTTCTCAACCTGGGACAATCAGTTTTATCCCGAGATTCGCACACAAGGTGGCGTAATGTTGATGATCGACTGCGACGTCGACAATGGTGGCATGAAGATAAACAAAGATTTTATGGTTAACTTTGGCAAGGAACCAAACGGACCAAGTCGATGCCACGAAACGCGCTATCCGGGTGGTGATTGCACCAGTGATATCTGGTTATAGCATGGCGGATTCAATAACCATTACTATCGCAAATCGCGACGATGCAAGCTACACAGTCAATCCTCGCAGACCGCTGCTCGAAACATTGCGCAAACAAGGCGTCGATCTGCCCTATGGCTGTAAATACGGCGGTTGTATAACCTGCGCTGCCAGACTAACCCATGGTGAGGTTGATCAACGCAAACAAGTGGCGCTGAACAACCGCCAGATCAACAATGGTTATATTCTGCTTTGCGTGGCCCGTCCTGTCACAGATTGCACACTGGAGATTGGCGTCGAAAGTCACGACAAACTCTACAGAAACCCTTTTCTCGATCCGCTTGAGCCGCATGAGCTAAAAGCAGATATTGCTACGCCCAGGGAGAAATAAATGCCTGAAGCACAGATTCAAAGCCCTTACGAATATGATTCAGAACATCTGTCCGGGATTCTGCGTTCAGTAAAAACGATTGCCATGGTTGGCGCCAGTGCTGACAAAACCAAATTTAGCTACGGCGTATTGCGCGTACTGCATGAAACAGGCTACGACATGATACCGGTTAACCCGAACCCGGCGCTGACCGAAATTCGCGGTCTGAAAGTCTATAAAACACTCGCAGAGATTGATCGACAAATCGATATGGTACAAGTATTCCGCCGCTCCGAAGAGCTGTATGCCATTGCACAGGAAGCAATTGATATGGGTGCAAAAGTTCTCTGGGGCCAGATTGGCGTGTACGATGATAGAGCCGCAAAACTTGCAGAAGACGCCGGCCTGACTGTGGTCATGGATCGCTGTCCCAAGATCGAACTGTTCCGGCCATTCTGGAAGCCCCGGCTAGATCTCAAAATATGACGCCATACACTTCGATGCAGATCATCCGGAGCGATTCCGATTACCCGTAAGCGAACGGTGTAGTACTTAAGTTGAATACTTCAGATGGCGGATTTTGCCTGTTCTCGTGTTGGCCACCCTGATAATATTTACGAACTAACTGAACGGATGCTGGTAGACGATGCACATTTTAATAATAGATGATCACTCATTGTTCCGAGAAGGCATCAAGCTATTATTAACAGAGTTATCTGATCAACTTACCATATCGGATGCACCTTCAATTGAAGAGGTCGAGGAAGACTTATTTCAAACTGCAGACCTCGTGCTTCTGGACCTTGTACTAGATCGTACAAACGACAGTGCGGACACTATGCAGAAAATACAACAGCATAGAGTGCTCGGCTCAATAGTTATTATCTCAAGCAAGGACGACCCGCACATCATCAAAGAATGCATAGACCAGGGTGCCTCCGGCTTTATACCAAAATCAGCTAATCCTGATGTTTTAATTTCGGCACTACGGTTAATTCTATCCGGTGGAATATACCTGCCTCCCGAAGCCCACCGGGAATCATCTGCCCTACAGATCAACGCCGATAAGCAATCCAATAGTGCAGATCCTCTTCATAACCTCACACAAAGACAGAAAAAAGCACTGGAACTCGTCTGCCGCGGGCTGCAAAACAAAATGATTGCGAGGGAGATGGAAATTGCAGAAAACACCGTTAAACTTCACCTGTCTGCAGCCTACAAAGCACTGGAGGTAAAGAATCGAACAGAAGCCATGTATAAAATATCGAGCCTCGGTATAGCATTTTGATCCAGTCTGAAGCCTTAACTGCACAAGAATGGCAATCTTTAAAAGAAGATCCGGGTTTCATTGAAAATCATAATGAAGCACTGTTGCAGTACTTTAGTCGCAGCGTCAGATTTACAATCATTCCGGTTCATATGGTTGCGATTGCAATCTCGGCAGCGCTGTACACAGATTTTCAATCAATTTGGGTAGTGCTTTGGTGGCTTGCACTTGTGGCTGTGCAGTCAGTACGCTTTTATCTTGCAAAACAAGTTTCAAAAACACAAATTGACATAAAAAAAAGGCAGTTTCAGGCAAGAGCCATTGCCTTGATTACCGGCCTCAGTCTGGGGTCATCGGCACTTTTTGCCGCAGAAATGCAAGTAGAAACACGTGCGTTGCTGTCGATGCTTATGGTTGGCGTTATCGCTGCCAGTACAGCAACCAGCCTCGGCTACAAACCATTCTATCTGAACTCAACAATACCGCTCTTTATTGCCATCATAGGTTTATGGTCACTGGATCCTCAGGACAAGGTGGAAAACTGGCTTCAAATACTCGTCGTTCTGCTCACATGTCAGCTTGCGGCAGTGATGTTCGGATTAATACGTCAGGTGTATGGCTTTTTCGTCCGTACCCTTCACACACAAGTTCAGCTTCAAACGGCCCTTGATGCTGAAACTCAGGCAAACGCTGCAAAGACCAGATTTCTGGCCGCTGCGAGCCATGATCTAAGGCAGCCTCTGCATACCATGTCTTTGTTCAGTGCGGCACTTGCGATAAGACCACTGGATACAAAGAGCAAAGCGATCGCTGTTAAAATGAACGATGCCATGCAATTGCTCTCGGATGAACTTGATTCCCTGCTGGATATATCAAAGCTCGATGCGAATGTAGTTAGTGTCAACGCAAAGATTGTCAATCTATCTGATTTGGTATCTCAGATTATCAGCTCAATAAAACCAACCGTAGACGAAAAAAATCTACAGCTTGTCACAAAAATACAGCCACAGATATTTACTCATACAGATGCAGAGCTATTCAGCAGGATGCTACGGAACATTATTGAAAATGCTGTTAAGTACACCAACAAGGGAAACATCACTTGCACGCTTAGTGTTGAAAATAGCATAGCGTCACTTAAAATTACTGACACCGGAACCGGAATCAGCGCAGAAGAGCAGAGCCACATATGGGAAGAGTTTTACCAGATCAACAATCAGGCGCGCGAACGTCAACACGGCCTTGGCCTTGGATTATCCGTCGTGAAAAGATTGTCCCTTCTACTCGGCACAGAGGTCCGGCTCATACACTCTGGTCCGGAGGGATCATGCTTTGAAATAGTTATTCAAACCGTTCCCGTGGAAGAAGATTGCGGACTATCGAACACCCACCACACAACCATACAGGAAACAGACTTTCTTGCTGGTCGCCAGGTACTGATAGTTGACGATGACGAAGGCATTCAACTAAGCACCCGTTCGCTGTTAACAGACCTTGGCATGCAAACATTCACCGCCAGTCGCACAGCAGAGGCCATAGCACAATTTAAAACTCAAGAAATCGATTGCGTCTTAATGGATTTAAGACTGGCAGACGGTGACGATGGTTTTGAAGCCATCTGGGAACTTAGAGCAATTCAACCATCGGTACCCATTATTATAATCAGCGGTGATACTGCACCGGATCGAATCAGTGAGGCAAACTCAATTGATTGCGCCTGGCTTGTCAAACCCGTCACTATTGAACAACTGGTCAGTGAATTCAGGAAAATTCTCGCATAAGATACTCAACACTTGCAGCAGTTAATCACAACAGGGTTCTGAACAGTGGATGAGATCCTGACTATACGCCGGTGTTAAATTTCATTTTTCATCAGCTCAATCCACCCTTCCGCAAGAAATTTTGCTGATTCAATTTCATCCGGCGACATTTCTGAAGCCACCAGATTTAAGTGCTTTTGCATTAACGGGTTGCCATTTAAATCGGCTATCTTTAACCACTTATAAGCAAGCAACAAATTCTTTTCTGTTCCTGAGCCTTGATAATAGGCAATTGCTACATCATGTTGAGCTAACTCCACTCCCTGCTCAGCTGCCGCCTTGTATAAAACAAACGCTTTTTCCTTGTTTACCGGATTACCCCAGCCATTATCATAAAGAATGGCGAGTCGATATTGCGCGAGGGCATATTGTTGAGATGCTGCCTGCTCATACCAATAGGCGGCTTTTGAATCACTGCGCTCTACACCTCTGCCATACTCAAACAATTCTCCCAGTTTAAATTGGGACTCAGCAGATCCACTGAGTGCAGTCTGGCGAAGGATCTCTGCCTCCTCAGACTCGGGAAAGTCACTGTTAGCTCGCGCGTCAGACTCTGCGGCAAAGCCCGATAACGCAACGCATGAAAGAAAGGCTGCGCAGACCATAACGTATAGCGTACGAATATCTAATTTTCTATTGCGCATAATTTACATTTATTAAGGTCTCAGCCATGGGTATACTACAAAATGCGCAGAAAATATATTCCCTTCGTACTCATAAGTACTTCCTGCAGCAGTTCTGCAGTGCATGGGTGCTGCCCTCCAGGATACGGCCTGACCGGTTTTCTTATAGAAATGTGACGCATCACGGAACCACGCAGGTTATTTTTGGTCAGTGTATCTACACTTGGCGAATTCCGTTTTGATACAGTCACTACTGTAAAATTCAACGCTTCACGTAGCGCCGGATTCGCACTGAACAGTGGAACTGGCGATCTCAGCATAATGATGAGAAAAAATTTAAGAACGTAAACCCACTATGTGACAATCATTTACGCGTTTTAAGGGTTGTACAACAGTAATATAATCACTTCGCCAGTCTTGAATTCCGCAAACTTAACAGCCCGGTTGAAAAAATTTAATGGTCAACAATAGCTTTATAAAACGTCTGTCAATTGTCATAGCGTGCTTTAGTGCGAGCTGTACAAGTGCCAGCCAGGACTCCACAAATACGGTTGAAGTGCCACAGGCTTCAGCAGCCTTAGATACAAAACTGTTACAAATTGACGACCTCAAATTCGCCGGCGCGTTTGCCTTGTCATCAGAAACATTTGGCGAATCGAGTGCAAACTGGTCAAACGGGGTGATACATGTCGAAGGCGATCGATTCTATATGACTGGCCACAATCACCACGACAATATTGCAGAGTTTGCATTGCCACCGTTAACCACTGGCAAGCGCATAAAAGATCTGAAGGTCGCCGATCAGGTCAGACAAGACTTCACTCCGACTTTCACTTCATCCAGATTTAAAAACCCGGAAAAGCATGATTATATTACCGGCCTGTTCGAGCACAATGGTTCTTTAATAGTAAACAGTTTCGAATACTATGACGCACCTGCAGACAACAGGCTGACAACATTCGTCGTACAGGATTCTGCTAATCTGGAGAAGTCCGACATTATGGGTCTGCACTCACTGCAAGGCGCTGCACGAGCGGCTGGCTGGATCAGCAAAATTCCACAAGACTGGCAACCGTTACTTAAGGGCACACATATTTCAGGTAACTCAAGCGGTTTGCCGATTATTGCACGCCTGAGTGTCGGACCTTCTGCATTTGTATTCGATGCCGATTCATTGGTCTCAAAATCTAAACCAGGCTCGATCAAAACCAAGGAAGTGTTAGGGTTCACTCTAAAAAAACCTTTACATAAAGATCTCTACAACGAAAGCGGCCAAAATAACATTTGGACTCATCTCAGTGATGTCAGATACGGCTTTATAGTACCCGGCACTGCAACCTACATGACCGTCGGCGTTTCCGGCGGACACATTAGCGGCGTGGGTTACAAGCCTATCCAGGATGACGGATTCGAGTGTCCCGGCTATTGCTCAAATGCCGCGTCCGATTTACATAATTATTATTGGCTGTGGGATGTGCGCGACATGGTTCGAGTACGCGAAGGAAAACTAAGTCCACATGAAGTAAAGCCCTACAGCTACGGACGTTTGGATTTTCCATCATGGATTACGGAAAAAAACGACCCATCTCATGGTTATATCAAAACTATCAGAGTCGGCGGAGCCTCATACGATGAAAATAAAAATATGCTCTACGTATCGCTCTTGAATAAACAGTATGCCAGGAGTGGTTCAGAGAACCCGCCTATTGTAGTGGGATTTGAGGTCGGTAAGTAATTAAGCTCACAACCAAACCTGAATAAGTTTGCAAAGACTTGGGAGCTCTAAAGTAGCGCTACGTCAGCAATGTAGCTGACAAAGACTGCGCTCCCGCTAGTCTTCAAAGTAGGAACTGTGCTCGGTTTGTACATATTCAATTGTACTGTCGAGCCGCGCCAGATGATGCCGGATTGACTGCACCAGTTGTTTCTCATTTTTAGTTGAGAGATGCTTGAGGATGTTTTGATGATCAGTAAAAACATCTTCAGCATCAGAATCATTGGCGAGTGAAAGTATGCATAGCCTGTCGACTTTTGCCTTGCAATTCTCAATAACCTCAATCGCGAACTGGCAGTCTGCCATTATACAAATCTGCTTATGAAAATCATGATCAAGGACATTGAAACCCGATATGTCTTTATCCTTCAGGCAGTCTGACTGTTTTTCAAGAATCACATGCATTTCAGCGATGCTGTCCGGTTTATCTGCCTGGCAAGCTGCACGTGCCACTTCAATCTCAACAGCGGCACGAACAAATCTCGCTTGCTGTATAGCAGATTTTGAAATTCTTCTTACTATGGTTGCTTTTTGCGGTTGGATTTTAAGTAGTGAGAGATTATCCAGGCGAATAAACGCTTCACGCACCGGCTGGCGAGAGACATCATAGCGCTTGGCAACTTCGGCTTCGGTTAGCTTGGTCCCCGGTACCAAACGCATTTTATCGATGTCGCTTCGAATTTGTTCAAACAACTCCTCTGAAGTTGTGCGGCGGGCTTGAGATAAACCGTTTGTAGCTAGACTCATATCTTTCTCGGTATGACAAATTCCAACTGGCTATGGAAACCAGCCTGTTTGAAAATAAACACGCTTTACACTCATGTCAATTGCGGCCGCGGAAGAATGCACCCGGTTCACATTGGTGACGCACACCCGCAATCAAAACTGTAGTGCCCGACAATACTGCAATGTACAAAGCGACAGAATATGGCAGGCTTCCATTTGCCCACCGGAAATTGAAACGTCATTACATTTCGCTGACCACATCACAGGACGGTTCAAATAACGAATTAACCCGGCAAAACACCCAATACTGCCGCTTGACAATAGCAATAGCGTGGACGGATACTACCATACCAGCCGTACCGCCAGTTAACAGATTCCTAACCATCAGGTTCGCCTGGACGGTTTTGAATCTGGTACTCAGGCTCACTTTGAGGGTAAATGGCGGCCGTTTTTCGTGAAATTATTGCTCATACCGTTTAAGCAGAAAGGTATATATCAGGACTCAAATAACTACGCCATCAGCAGGATTGCATGTCGTTTGGCCCATAAATTTACTTTACGATTAATAATATCCGGGAGGATCCATGTTTAAAAAACTTACTTTAATTCTTACTGGCGCTTTAGTGTGCCTGTCGTTCAATGCCAGTGCTGCAGAAAAATGGAAAGCCTGGAACATCCACAGTGATGGTCATCCAAATACTGCAGCAATGGATCGTTTCGCAGAACTTGTCGATGAAAAAACAGGTGGCGAAGTGAAACTGCAAGTGTTTCACGGTGGTGTACTGGGCTCGCAACCCGACGCACTGGAACAGGTTCGTCTTGGCGCGATAGAAGCTGGCAATTTTAACTTGGGGCCGATCGGTCCGATTGTTAAAGAAGCCAATCTCGTTTCCCTGCCTTTCATTTTCAAGAGCGTGCCTCACATGTTTCGCGTTCTCGAAGGCGAAGCAGGTCAAACCATAGCAGATGCTATGGGCGAAGCTGGTCTCCTTCCTCTGGCCTGGGTTGATGCCGGAGCACGGTCTTTCTACAGCCAGAAACCTATCAACACACCTGATGACGTCAAAGGCCTTAAAATTCGAGTTATGAACAATGACTTGTACACGGCAATGATTTCAGCCATGGGCGGAAATCCTTCACCAATGGCATTTTCCGGAGTACAACAAGCGCTTAAGACCGGTGTTGTGGATGGTGCAGAGAACAACTTCCCTTCGTTTAAAAACGTAGGCCACTACGAAGTAACTACGCACTACTCTCTTAGCGAACACCTGATCATTCCCGAGTGCATCTGCGTAAACACAAAAAAGTTCAATGCACTGTCTGCCGAGATGCAAGCCGGTGTACGTAGCGCTGCAGAAGAAGCAGCTCTGTATCAGCGCGAACTGTGGGCCGTCGGCTCTAACCAGGCTCGCATCGATGTTGAAGCCGCTGGCATCAAAGTCAACGAAATTGCTGACAAAGGTCCTTTTCAGGAGGCAATGGTACAAGTCTATGACGACTACCTGGCTGCCAACCCTGACATGGTCGATTTGGTAAAAATGGCTCAGGAAACCGAATAGCTCTCCTGCTGTTACGGTTAATCCCGTTATATATTGTCCCCGGCTCTGTCCGGGGACTATCCTCACAATAAACGTTATTGAATCTCAACTGGTCAGGCAGGGCAATCCTGCCAATGCTTTGTTCAACTGCATGAACCTTGCTTAAGGTTGCACTTAAACAACATCAGACAACCTCACTTGTGCAGATGAATGTTTCCGGAGATGAAAATGAAGAGGACACAATGAGTAATTCCGTTGAACCATCAGCATTCTTGCGCGGCATGGAAGCGACATTTAACCTGTTGACAAAAATCTGCTTCATTCTGGCTGGTACTGCTCTTGTTTCAATGACGCTGCTGTTTGCATGGTTAGTGTATGGGCGTTATGTGTTAAACGATACACCCACCTGGGTAGAACAGGTCTCACATCTGCTTATTATGGTCATCGCGTTTTTCGGAGCCGCGGCCGGCGTACGTCAGGACACTCATTTATCTGTGGTTTTATTTCGCACCTCTGTACCCCCTCGTGTGCGCAGCGTTTTTGTTTTCGTAACCGATGTGCTTATGGCAAGCTTCGGCGCTCTGATGTTTTGGTATGGCCTGGAATTGACTCAGTTCAAATGGAAAACGCTAATCCCGTTAATTCAATGGTCGGAAGGCCTGCGCTCACTGCCACTAACGATCTGCGGTGCTCTAATTTTTATCTTTTCCACCGGTCATCTTATCCGTCTGCTTCTCGGCAAAGATAATCGCGTAGACAGCATAGAATAAGGAATACAGATGGGACTACTGCTGCTACTCGGTGTATTTGCCCTTTGCGTTATATTGGGATTACCTGTCGCCTTTGCATTAGGCATCTCTGCCCTGTCAGCATTTTGGTATGAAGGCCTGCCACTTTTAATAGTTTTCCAGCGAATAGTCGCCGGCATCAATGTCTACTCACTGATGGCAATCCCGTTTTTTATCTTTGCCGGTGAGTTAATGTTTCATGGCGGCATCGCGATGCGACTGGTGCGCTTTGCGCAAAACGCAGTCGGTGCGGTTCGCGGCGGCCTGGGTATCGTAAACGTATTTTCATCAATGCTGTTTGGTGGAATATCCGGATCTGCGATAGCCGATATCTCGGCACTCGGTTCAATTCTCGTTCCGGTCATGAAAGACAAAGGCTACGATGCAGACTACGCTGTAAACGTTACAGTGACCTCTTCAATCGCAGGGATCATTATCCCTCCGAGCCACAATATGATTATCTACGCGCTCGCGACCGGTGGCGCGGTTTCTATATCAAAGCTGTTTCTCGCCGGTGTTGTACCCGGCATATTGATGTGTATATGCCTCGCTGTAGCGGCTTATATCATCGCCGTTAAACGTGGCTATGGCGCCGAAAAGTTTCCTGGCTGGACTGTACTTCTAATAAGCTTTTTCAGTGCTATTCCGGGCTTGCTAACCGCAGTAATCATTGTTGGCGGAGTTTTATCCGGAGTGTTTACAGCAACAGAGTCCGGTGCATTCGGTGCTGTGTATGCTTTTCTGGTAACTATTATTGTCTACCGCAGTATTAACTTGACGAATTTTAAAATTGCAGTTGTTCAATCGGTGCGTACGACCTCGATGGTAATGATCCTGATAGCGTGCGCCGGTGCGTTCGCATACATGCTGACGTTCTTTCGAGTACCCAACCTGGCAATCGAGTTGTTAACCGGGCTAACCGAGAATCCGTTACTGATACTCCTGATGATCAATGGCGTGTTACTGGTACTCGGAATGATTATGGATATGGCGGCACTGATACTGATTTGCACACCAATCTTTCTGCCTATCATGAATACAATTGGTGTTGATCCGGTGCAATTTGGCATGATCCTGTTGGTCAACCTGGGACTTGGTCTGTGCACACCACCGGTCGGATCATGTTTGTTCGTTGGCTGTGCTGTTGGCAAATTACCCATGGAAAAAGCGATACGAACCATATGGCCTTTTTATCTGGCAATATTTGTAGCGCTAATGCTGATTACGTTCGTACCGGCAATATCATTAACGTTACCCCGGCTTGTCGGTTAACCACCTCTACACACGTCAGGCAGTTTTAGTAGCACCAAAATTTAACAACTGGAATCATTATGTTATTACAAGGTAAAACAGCAATAGTTACGGGTGGCGGACGTGATATTGGTCGCGCATGTGTTGTGGCTTTAGCCGCTGAAGGTGCAAACGTTGCCATCAACTACCATTCGAGCTCAGAAGGTGCCGATAGCGTAGTAGAGGAAATCACCGCTAGCGGTGGTAAGGCGTTCGCACTTCAGGGCGATATGACAAAGCAAGAAGATGTCGATGCCCTGATTGCTGCAACTCAAAAAGCATTTGGCAAAGAGATTAACGTGCTCATGCATGTAACCGGCGGTTTGGTAGCCCGAAAGACGCTTTCCGAGATGGATATTGATCACTGGAACACGGTCATGAATCTCAACACCACATCACTGTTCCTTATGGCCAAGGCAGTAGAACCTCACATGACAGATGGCAGTGCTATTGTAACTTTTGCATCTCAGGCGGGACGTGACGGCGGCGGCCCAGGCTCTCTGGCATATGCTTCCTCCAAAGGTGCGGTAATGACGATGACACGAGGATTGGCTAAAGAACTGGGACCCAGAATCAGAGTCAATTCACTATGCCCGGGTATGATCGATACCGACTTCCATAATATTTTCACCAAGCCTGAAGTTCGCACACATGTTGCCAATGTCAGCCCTGTTAAACGTGAAGGTACATCTGAAGATACCGCAAACCTTGCGGTGTTTCTTGCAACCGATAAAGCCGCGTTCATTACCGGCGCCAACCTCGATATAAACGGTGGCATGCTGTTTTCCTGAGATAAAAACCTGGTCATCAAGTCGCCAGGTGCCGCGCTATATACTGTGTAAAATCCCAGATCGATCCTTCGTAATCATCCGGTGCAAGCGGGCCACCGGGATAGTTTCTTGTTTTAAGTGCTATTTGCAGTATTTCAAGCTTTTCACGGTCTTCGGCGTTGAAGGAATGACACAGGTCAACATAATCTTTAACTGTTTGAGCGTCAGGGTCATTTTCAAGCCCCGTGACACCCCACCGGATCTTCACTTTGTCGACACCATCGGGCCGCAAACACATGAACAACGTAAAGTTGGTTGCCATGCCGACCACAAGGTTGGGATAGACACCATACATCGGTGACTTAGTTTTTTCATCCTCGGTCAGATCCGGATGAAACGGTCCCCGAGGTGGATAGTTCGGATCATAGTAAGCGTGATAACCAGTCCAACCGTCATCTGAACCCATTTTTTTACACAAACGCGTCGGGGTTATCTTATGTAATGTTTTAAGGTGGGTTGCACTAAGGTGGTAGCCTTCCATGAAATTCTCAAAAAGACACTTCCAGTTGCAGCTCCAGGTATCCTCTTCGATAAAATTTAAAAAACGATCTTCCGGATGGTAGTTTTTTATAATCTCTTGCAAGCCTGTCAATCGCGGCGCAAGCGGTGTAGCTGTGCCGTCCAGATTAACGAATATCCAGCCATTCCAAATCTCAGATGCAAATTCCGGTAAACTGCATTTGCCCTTATCAAAGCCCGGTTGTTTTTCCATTAGTGGTGCCCCCAAAAGCGCACCTGTGTTGTCGTAGGTCCAAGCATGATACTTGCAGGTGAATTTACGGCTGTTGCCTGTACCTTCGGCTATTCGATTGCCTCTGTGACGACAAACGTTTGAAAGCACCCGAATAACACCGTCCATGTCTCGGGTCACGAGGATTTGTTCGTCCAACATTTCTGTGGCATAGAAATCACCGGGATTAGACACCTCACCAACGTGCCCGACGCACATCCACTCTTTGCGCAGCACATCCTCGGTTTCGAGTTGCAGAAAATCAGCTGACGTATAATATTCTGCAGGCATCGCACGCGGGTTATGGTCCGCAAGAGTCTTCATCTCTGCCAATACTTGCCTTAAATTTGAGACAGTTTGGTTGTTAGATTCAAGCATCGCTTGCAGCCCTTAAAGTTGTCGGTGTTGTTAGCTCGCTATTACAGTTGAACATGATCGTTTGATTAACACCATCATATAGTCTTGAGGATGATTATTTTTCAATTCCTGCCTGACAGCACAAGGAGTCAAGATAGCCCTGAACAGCTCTTAATCACTATATCTCCAGCACTACGGGACCCTTCGGCTTTGCGCAGCAGATTAGAACGTCTCCGTTATCTGGTCGCTCAAGCGGTTCTTCAAAATACTCCACCTTTCCTTCCACAAGTTTGCATGCACAGGTACTGCAGATACCGGAGCGGCAGCTGAATTCAGGAGCAAGTCCGGCGTTTTCCGCCAGTTCAAGCAGGGAATCGACTGAGTCCTCCCAGCTGGCAGTTTTGTTTGATTTACTAAAGGTTACCGCGCTGCCGGGTTGCATCTTATCAGCTGCGAAGCCAGCTGAAGAGTCATTTGTCAAATCATTGGACGCTGCATCTGGTTCAGCTTCCGCCCAGGCATCCGGGTTGGTCAAATTGGGTAATGCTGCAACTGCTGGAATGGCCGCACTTGCTGCCTGGGAGCGAGTCGCTTCAGCTTGTGTTTGAGCCAATTTTTCCAAACTGGCCGCCTTATCTGTTGGCTCACAGCACCTGAAGTTACGTTCAGTTCTCTGGCAGCAGCACTGATAGAGCCGTGCCTGCCAAAGCACTCAAAGGCATGCATGGCACGAAGGGGGGGGAAGTTGCATAACTGACTCGTTAATTCTGAAGACGGTTACATGAATTATATTTTATCCGATAACTACAATATACCGGGCAACTGCAAACCCTGCTCTTTGGCACAATTGATGGCCTCTTCGTAGCCTGCATCTGCATGACGCATGACACCGGTTGCCGGGTCATTCCATAAAACCCGCTCAAGCCGACGCGCAGCCGCATCAGTGCCGTCCGCGCAAATCACCATACCTGAATGCTGCGAGAATCCCATACCCACACCACCGCCATGATGGAGTGATACCCAGGTGGCACCGGAGGCACAGTTAAGCAGTGCATTAAGTAACGGCCAGTCAGATACTGCGTCTGATCCGTCTTTCATGGATTCTGTTTCACGATTGGGTGATGCCACAGAGCCTGAATCAAGGTGATCCCTGCCGATCACAACCGGCGCATCAAGCTCGCCATTTTTTACCATTTCATTAAAGGCCAGACCCAATCGATGACGTTGGCCGAGACCCACCCAGCAGATGCGTGCCGGAAGCCCCTGAAATTCGATGCGTTCACGGGCCATATCGAGCCACTTATGTAAGTGTGCATCGTCAGGAATAAGTTCTTTGACTTTGGCGTCTGTTTTGTAGATGTCTTGCGGGTTGCCGGACAGTGCTACCCATCTGAATGGACCTACACCACGACAAAACAACGGACGTATGTAGGCAGGTACAAAGCCCGGAAATGCAAACGCATTGCCAAGCCCCTCTTCTTTTGCTACTTGTCGAATATTGTTTCCGTAGTCTAAAGTTGGTATGCCCTGGTTCCAAAAATCTACCATGGCTGTGACATGGATTTTCATCGATGCACGCGCAGCAACCTCAACTGATTTAGGATCTTTTTCCTGTGCATCACGCCACTGACTAACAGACCAGCCAGTCGGTAAGTAACCGTGTACAGGATCATGTGCCGATGTCTGATCAGTGACGATATCAGGCTTAACACCGCGTTTGACGAGTTCGGGAAATACATCAGCCGCGTTGCCGGATAAGCCGACAGACTTCACCACACCGGCTTTGGTCCAGCTGTTGATCATGTCGAGCGCTTCGTCCAGCGTGCCGGCTTTTTCATCAAGATAACGTGTACGCAAACGCATTTCGATTCGTTCAGGATCACACTCTACCGCCAGACAACAGGCGCCAGCCATAACGGCCGCCAGTGGTTGTGCGCCTCCCATGCCACCGAGACCTGCGGTTAAAATCCAACGCCCTGAAAGATCACCGTTGTAGTGTTGTCTGCCGGCTTCAACAAATGTTTCATAGGTGCCTTGCACGATTCCCTGCGTACCGATATAGATCCATGAACCGGCCGTCATTTGCCCGTACATCATCAATCCCTGTCGATCCAGTTCATTGAAGTGATCCCAGGTCGCCCAGTGTGGAACCAGATTCGAATTGGCAATCAACACTCGCGGTGCATCACTATGGGTCTTGAAAACACCCACTGGCTTGCCTGACTGCACCAACAGGGTTTCATCGTTGTTGAGCGCTTCCAGACTACCGACAATAGCATCGAAATCCTCCCAGCTTCGAGCAGCCCGACCAATGCCGCCATAGACGACAAGCTCCTGTGGATTCTCTGCTACATCGGGGTGCAGATTATTCATCAACATGCGCATGGGGGCTTCGGTCAGCCAGGTCTTTGCGCTGATTTCAGATCCGGTTGCAGGGGTTACCGTTCTTGAGTTTTTACGTGTTTTGCCGGAGTCAGCCATGGTGTATTAACCTGATCGATAGAAGAATAACAATTAGATGAGTGCAGGCATTGTAACGTTCAGCCTTGCACGCTTAACCAGCCCGGACGAAATCAGACTGGCGGCATTGGCGATATCTGTTGCCATGTATCTGTCTTCGTTTAGTGTGGCTACTTCACTACGCAATGCAGTCATTACAGCAGACAACGAATCACTTGTTTTTAACGGGTCGCGAAATTCAATTCCACGTGCGGCGCACAATAACTCGATTGACAGAATATGCAGCAGATTGTTGTTCATGCGGGCCAGACGAATTGCGCCATGAGCTGCCATGGATACATGGTCCTCCTGATTGGCGCTTGTCGGGGTGGAATCAGTAGAACACGGATTGGCCAGATGTTTGTTTTCACTCATCAGCGCTGCAGTTGTGATCTCCGCCACCATGAAACCGGAGTTTAAACCAGGCTCTGCAGTGAGAAACGGTGGCAAATCAAAAGAAAGCGCGGGATCCACCATCAGCGCCACACGACGTTGCGCAATGGCACCGATTTCAGCAATGGCTATCGCCATCTGATCTGCAGCAAATGCAACTGGCTCGGCATGGAAGTTACCACCAGATAGTATCTCGCCACCGTCGGGGTGTTTGTCATCAGGTATCACCAGCGGATTATCTGTCACCGCATTGGCTTCGGTTTGTAGTGTAACAGCCACCTGTCTTAGTAAATCTATGCATGATCCGGTCACCTGTGGCTGACACCGTATGCAGTACGGATCCTGCACGCGAGTATCTCCTTCTCTGTGACTGTCGCGAATTTGCGACCCTTTCATCAGACTACGCATAGCACAAGCCACATCTATCTGGCCACGAAGCCCGCGTAGTAAATGTATAGCAGGCTGCAGTGGCGCAGTTGATCCCATAATGGCATCAGTCGACATAGCACTGGTGATAATTGCCGTAGTGGCAAGTTGCCAGCTGGTCTGCAACGCAACTATGGCTGCCGCGGTAGAAAATTGCGTACCGTTGATAAGCGCCAGACCTTCTTTGGCAATGAGCGCTATTGGCTGTAGCCCGGCGGCTCGCAATGCGGTTATGGCTGGCTGGCGAGTGCCGTTGTAAAAAACTTCACCTTCACCCATCAGCACGGCAGCAAAGTGTGCAAGTGGCGCCAGATCACCCGAGGCACCGACCGACCCTTGCGCAGGTACTACTGGTGTTATTCCATTGTTTAATAGATTTTCAATGCACTCGATCAGCTCCCAGCGCACACCAGATGCACCACGACCCAATGACAACAGCTTTAATGTCATCATCATTCGAACCACTTCGGGATCAGTGGCCTCTCCGACGCCAGCGCAGTGCGACAATATTAAGTTGCGTTGCAACGTAGCGGTATCTTGCGTAGCGATTCTGACACTGGATAGTTTGCCGAAACCGGTATTAACCCCGTACACCGCCTTATCTGCCTTGACTACAGCTGCCACTATATCGGCTGCACGCTCTACAGCAGACATACACTGACGATCAAGCATGATGTGCAGCTGATCTCTTGTGATAATCTGAAAAAGATCATTCAGTGTTGCCTTGCCCGCGGACAGTATGAGTTTACTCATACATTGTCTCCTGCAGGAAAGCGCTCTATCAATGGGTTGAAACCAATGCGATAACAAAGCTCAGACGGATGGCTGACATTCCATAGGCAAACGTCTGCAATCATACCCGGGCCAAGTGTGCCCCGGTCAGTCATACCAAGCGCTAATGCCGCACAACGGGTGACACCTGCAAGCGCTTCTTCCGGCGTGAGTGTAAATAACGTGCACGCCATATTCATAGTTAGCAATAATGAGGTAAGCGGGGATGAACCGGGATTGGAGTCAGTGGCAATTGCTATGGCGACAGCATGTTTACGAAACAATGCCACGGGCGGATGTTGTGTTTCGCGAAGCGTGTAAAACGCGCCAGGCAGAAGTACTGCTACAGTACCGGACTTCGCCATCGCACGTACACCGTCTTCATCCAGGTACTCAAGGTGATCAGCCGAGAGTGCGTTGTAGCGTGCTGCCAGTGCCGCGCCATCGGATAAGGTGAGTTGTTCAGCGTGAAGTTTAACCGGTAGCCCCAGAGCATGGGCCTTGATAAATACCCGTTCAATTTGATCCGTAGTAAACGCAATGGATTCGCAAAAACCGTCAACAGCGTCGACCAGATTTTCCCTGTGAGCCTGTTCCAGGGCTGCAATACAGACATCATCAATGTAGGAGTCCTTACTGCCGTTGTAACCTGTTGGCAATGCATGTGCACCAAGAAAACTTGTTTTAACCGTAACCGGGCGTAAGGTCTGAATTTTCCGCGCTGCGCGTAACATGTTTAGTTCAGTATCGATATCCAGCCCGTAGCCTGATTTAATTTCGATAACCGAAACACCTTCACCAAGTAGTGAGTCGACTCTGGGCAGCGCACTTTCTATCAGTGAATCGACACTGGCGGCCCGGGTTGCCGTCATGGTAGAGACTATCCCACCGCCGGATGCTGATATCTCTGCATAGCTGGCACCTTGAAGACGCTGTTCAAACTCAGCGGCTCGATGTCCGCCGTGAACTATATGGGTATGGCAATCAATAAAAGACGGGGTCAGTAAACCGCCTTTGCAATCATGCTTCGGGAGTGCGCTAAATTTTTCCGGCAACGTGTCATAAGCACCGCACCAACTGATCATTCCGTCTTCTATAGCGACTGCACCCTGGTGAATTAATCCATAGGGCTTTGAGCCCGGAAGACAAGTGGCGACAGTTGCATTGTAGAGCACGCGATTTGGCATCAGCTATTCCTGTTGACATTATGTGCATACATATAAATAATATTATGTGCATACAAAACTGGAGTCAACCGGAAAAATGACTGTGAAAACATCAACTGAAGGCCGCACTATCCAGGCTCAGCATGCGCTGACGGAAAATGGCTGGCAGTCAGATGTGGCAGTGACTATTGATGCCAACGGTAGAATATCCGCAGTGAATGCTGATCAGCCGGCCTCAGGCACATGTGCCGGAATATTGTTACCCGCGGTCGCCAATTTACACAGTCATGCGTTTCAACGTGCAATTGCAGGCATGACTGAACAGCGCGGACCAGACCCACGTGATTCGTTCTGGAGCTGGCGCAAACTGATGTACGGATTTCTTCAGCATCTGACACCTGATGATACCGAAGCAATCGCAGCGTTCGGGCAAATCGAAATGCTTGAGTCGGGCTATGCTTCTGTTGGTGAGTTTCATTATCTTCATCATCAGCCCGATGGTTGTAGTTATACCAACCGCGCTGAAATGTGCGAACGCATTGTCGCCGCCGCCCGCAGCAGCGGTATAGGTCTTACCTTATTGCCTGTTTTATATGAACAAGGGGGCTGTGATGGTCGTGCCTTAACTGGTGGACAAAAACGATTCGGCAATACAATAGATGAATTCGCAAGCCTTTATACCGATGCCGGGCAACTGATCAAAGATCAGCCACAGATGAACATCGGAATAGCCCCTCACTCGTTAAGAGCAGTCAGTCAGGATTCTCTAAGTGCCGCAGTAAAACTTGCCGACGGTCAACCCTTTCATATCCACATAGCTGAACAGGATGCCGAAGTAGAAGAAGTATTCAATGCCTGGAACGCCAGGCCGGTGGAATGGTTGCTGGACAACCACGCCGTCGATGCCAACTGGTGCCTGATTCATGCGACGCAAATGCTTGATCATGAAACTGAAAAACTGGCTCACTCGAAAGCCGTGGCGGGATTGTGTCCGATTACTGAATCCAATCTAGGTGACGGCATTTTTGATGGTACGTCTTATCAGCAACACGCAGGCATCTTTGGAATTGGTACCGATTCCAACGTGCGTATTTCACTAAGCGAAGAACTACGCACATTAGAGTACTCACTGCGTTTAAAAAACAAGGCACGAGCTGTATTAGCCGATGAGCAACGATCAACCGGACGGGTACTTCTTGAAAGTGCCGCTGCAGGCGGGGCACAGGCACTACAACGGCCTTGCGGCCAGATAGCTGTCGGTCAGCTTGCCGATATGATTGCACTGGACGCCAACGCTTCATGCTTCATTGCAGTAGAAAAAGATCAATGGCTTGATGCATGGTTGTTTGCCAGTGATGACAGGCTGATCACCGATGTCTGGTCTGCGGGAAATCATCTGGTAAAAAATGGCAGGCACATCGAGCGCGATAACATCGAACAGCGTTATCGCAAAACGCTGTCAACACTTTGCCAGAAACTATAGGCACGCCTGTGACCATAACGCGAACTCATACCTGGCAGGATATTCAAGAGCGCATTCGTCGCAAGATAGAAGACAGAACCTGGTCACCCGGTGACCTTATACCCGGGGAAGTCGCACTCGCAGAGCAGTTTGGCTGTGCACGCACTACAGTAAATCGTGCCTTGCGTGAACTGGCGGCTACGGGGATTATTGATCGCAAAAGAAAAGCCGGCACCCGAGTTGCCAAAAACCGAAGCCGTCGCGTGACAGCTGAAATTCCAGTCATTCGAGCACAGATTGAAGCACAGGAAAAAGTCTACCGGTTTGAAGTGCTTGAAAATCGAATACTGGTGCCACCGGCTTATATTCTAAAATCCATGGACCTCAAGCCAGGTCGCAAAGCAATGCATATACGCTCCGTGCACTACGCCGATGATAAACCGTTTATCTATGAAGACCGCTGGATCAATACCGCTACGGTCGCACAAATCAAACAGGTCGACCTGACGCATACCAGCGCCAACGAGTGGCTGGTAGAGAATATTCCATTTACCAGTGGAGAGTTTGTCGTTGTTGCCTGCCTGCCCGGCAAAGCGGTGATCAAAGCGTTGGGATTATCATCCAGTGAGCCTGTGCTTGAATCGCGACGCACCACCTGGATCGCAGATAAAGCAGTGACCACTGTCGCTTTGTATTATCAGCCAGGCCATAAAATAAGATTTGAAATATAGAAGCTATATCACGGCCCCACAAGGCAACACGGCGAGGCATACACTATGAGTTGCCGCCCCTTGCAGCGACAGTTATATCAATAATCCTACCACCTCGCAGTACAGAGATAACAAAGTCTTCATCATCCGGTAACGACGCTACATGACTTTTAATCTCATCAAAGCTATGCGGCCCGTCGCATACAATTCCGGCAATCGCCAACACCACATCACCACCCAGTGAAATAGTATTACCCGCCATACTTATATCCACCTTTCCACCGCGCAAGCCTGCCTTATCCGCTGCAGAACCCGCAACCACATGTTGCACAAGCATTCCGGTTGGTTGCGGGACATTGATCGCGGCAGCAAAATCAGAATTTAGCAATATGCCATCAAAGCCAAGCCAGAAATCAGATGCCTGCGTCAACGAATTCAGTGCACCATTTATTGATACGGCAAAACCAATACCGTTAAAGCCACCGCTTTTGGTTAAAATAAAGCTAACGATGCCTATTACCTTGCCCTCTTTACTGAACAGAGGTCCGCCGGAGTTACCCTGATTTATAGCTGTGTCTGTCTGCAACAAACTGACAGGCTCACCACCGGCCATTAATCCCCTGCTCAATCGTCCCGACAAATTACCTACCGACAGCGTTTGTTCAATGCCATAGGGCGCGCCAATCACGAAAACGGGTTCACCGACACGCACCGAATTTGAATCGGCAACTTCGGCAATTACGATGTTGTCGGGCGGGTTGATCAGCTGTAACAGAGCGACATCACTCGCAGGGATCGAGGTTACTATCTCTGCTTCAGTGGTATAGCCATCTTTGAATTTTACCTGAATGCTGCTGGCCGTATGCACTACGTGCGCTGCAGTGATTATCTTGTCAGGCTCGATAACAATCCCTGTACCCAATCCACTTGCCTGCCCACTTGCCTGCGACCTTGTGCCATCACTATTGCTGGTATGAATTGTCACTACAGTGGGACTTAATTTCTCGTAGAGGTCTGAGAAATCTTCACCAAGCAACATGGTGGGCAGACAAAGAAGTACTAGCAAGAGAAGTCTGGTCATTTTACACCTGGATTCCATTTATCTGTCAGCGGTATTGGGGTAGACAGAGTTTCTGTAATAGATTTCGGAGGTAGCGCCGGCGCGAACACTCGACGATAACGCTCTAACCCGGATATTCACGAAATCGGCACTCACTGTCCGATTCCCATCCTACTACAAAAATCAGCGGAAATATCACCAGATATCATTGATGTATTGTTGTCAGCCGTTCGACAATTTAATTCTCTCTTCGGCTATTAACTCAGCTTCCAGTAAATGAAGATGTTTGTTCACACTTTCGAATGACTCGTTAAAGGCCAGAATCATGTCATCCAAATTATCCGGATTTGATCTTAAAATCTCAGCGCCGATTTCATGCATTCTACGGTGTGTTTCTTCTATTGCCTGAAAATTCGGCCGATCTGATAACTCCTGACCTACGCCGAAATACCATTGACCGAGACGCGTGTTCTTTGGCTTAAAGTGGATATCGGGGTTCTCAACCGATGCCATATCGAGGTCGACTTTTCCATCCGAATAGAGCACTGCATCTAGAACAGATTTGCGGAAATAAACATTATTCAAATGCGCGTGATAAATCATTCCGAGATGAGAAGATGGATAGTCGGGTTTACTTTCAACGAATAGTTTAAATTCACTGAAAGTCAGAGGCTTGCTAATCCAGTAGCCTTGAGCTTCCACACAGCCTGCATAAGCCAGAAAATGGTAAGCATTTTTGTCTTCTATGCCTTCAGCCACAACATCCATTCGAAGTGTCCTGGCTATGTTAATAATCATGTTAACAATATTCAGGTTTTTCGATGACCCTGCCATTCTGCCGATTACACCCTGATCAACCTTTAGCGCTGAAAATGGCAACTGACTCAACAAGTCAATAGAAGAATATCCTGTGCCGAAATCATCCATAACCAGTTTCAAACCCATCTCCGTTAACTGGTTAAGGCGATCCAGAATTTCAGCCTGATTGTCTAAGGTTGCCGTTTCAGTGAGTTCAATCTGAATGTCGCTGGTAGCAATGTCATTTTGGTCGAGAGCATTTTGCAGAATATCTATAATGGCATTGGTTTTAAAATCCAGCGGCGATGTATTAATGGCCAGGCTTCCCTCAAATCCACCCTCTTTCAATGTCTTGACCGCATCAATGGCAACCAAAGTAATTTGAGAAGTAATTTTGGAAATTAATCCGGTTTTTTCTGCCAAAGGTATAAAGACATCCGGCGGAATGAAACCCTTATCAGGATGACTCCAGCGGATAAGACATTCTGCCCCGGAAACACGGCCTTTTAAGAAATTAACTTTTGGCTGATAATGCAATTCAAACTCTTTATTTTCGAGCGCGCGCTCTATATCCGGCTTTGTTATATTCATTTTGGTAAATATGCCCTGGTTTGATTTGCAATAGAGCGCAATGCTCCTGAGTAGCGCAGATTACAATGCACTACTTTAAAGATGTGTTACTAACTTTCAGCTTTTACAGGCTGGGCTTTGAGCGTTTTACTTAGAATATCAACACACAGTTGTTCTACGGTTTTTGACAATGCCGTTGTCAGTGCACCGTAGCCATCACCAATCTGTGGTTGACGATACTCAAATAAATATGTGCCAAGTGCCGTGTTATCAGCGACTTTATGACTGCTCCAGGTGCCATCAAAAACAACACCACCGTTACCATCTCCCTGAAAGCGATGAATTTCGACGTTTATTCGCTGTTGTTGTATTCCGGACCGGGTGCTACGCAGGACGCAACGTTCCAGGTTACGTTTGATCGCAACAGCTGGTAACTCGGCCCAAAGATGATAATTTGCCCACTCTATTTTACCGTCGATGCCGGCAGTAACAATACCGTTTTGCGCTAAATATGAAGGTACCGATACGGGATTGAAAAGTAACTCGGCCTCCTCAATTCCGACACTACCTCGCAAAGAGTTGTCATTCGACTCAAGCGGTTGAAGCGTGTAGAACCGCTCAGTGGCAGGTTCCGTCGATGCACATCCGAACAGAGCTGTAAGAAACAGTGTCGTTGTACCTATTCTTGTACATTTTACCATTGAGTAGCAAAGGCGTTGTATTTTAGAACTCATTTAGGCGTACCTGTTTCTATACTCGCACCGAGCGGGACTTTATCAGGCGCCTTCGGCTTTGAGAATAACAGAGCATTCGGTTTGTTCTTTAGTACACCCGCCAGTTGATCAACTGTATTTAGTGTAGAACGAAGCTGCAACAAGGATTCCTGCACCGATCCATACAGCGGTGCATCTGTCGAATAACCTGTCAGCGCAGAACTGGCTGTCTGAAGTGTCTTTTGTGTTTCTTTCATGGTTTGCTGCAACTGCACCACTATTCCTTCAAACGGCAGATCATTAATCGTATCCAGCGTCACCCCAAGTTTCTCGGTAAGTGCAGTAATGCCACCGTTTTGCGAAGGAATAATCAAACGCCCGTCCTGCTCTTCAATAGAACGCTCTCCAACCACACCGAGTGGTTCGAGGGATACATACTTAGCGCCCGTGACAAGATTCCCCTGACGCAATGTAGCGCGCAAACCATTGTTTACTGACCGGGACATTCCAAGTAGCGTCGCTTCAATGTTTTCTTCAGTATCCTCTCCCAACAACCGTGCCGGCTCAATACGCAATTCAACAGGCACAGGGGTTACATCATTTTCCGATAACTCCTGAAGGCGCGAGCGTTCAAAAAGATCGAGCCCTATCTCTGCAACGCTGCCAACCTGAATTCCCCTGAACTCTACGGGCGCACCTTCAACCAGACCTCGTACGGAGCCACTGTAGAGCATGGTTAAACTAAAAGAGTGTTGGTAGGGAACCTGATCAATACTTTCACGATTCGGGAAAAGTTCGAATTCTGTATTATCCTGAACCGGCTCACCTCGAGTCGCACCGCGAGGTATGTCAAAGGCAACACCTCCGGTCAGAATAGATTCGAGTGATCCGGTGGCTAGCTCAAAGCCAGTGGCGCGAGAATGAATTCTGACACCACTGATATTCCAGAACCTGGATCTGGAATTCAACAAGGTATGATAAGGAGCTTCAATAAACACCTGTGCTACCAGCGACTCGGTTTCATTGTTAAAGTGTACATTCTCAACCTGACCTACACGATAACCCTTGTACAACACCGGCTGGCCAACATGCATATCGCGTCCATCTTCACTCAGCAGACGTACCCGAATTCCAGCGGCAGTAGCCGGAGAACCCGGAGGCTCTTCAGAGCCAGTAAAAGACCGCGCAGGATTATCACTGACTCCGCGGCTGAAATTTATAAATGCACCACTTAATAACGTACTAATTCCGGATATACCGCCTGCACCAATACGCGGTCTTACCACCCAGAATTTGGTGTCTTCTCTGAGCAAGGGCAGCACCGATCGTTCTACCAGTGCTCGCACCACGACGGCATCGAGAGAATCATTCAGTTCTACCTCGGTTACTTGTCCTACATCGATACTTAAGTGTCTGACCTTGGTTTTGCCAGCGACGATGCCTTTGGCACTCTTAAAGTTCAGGACAATTTCAACACCCTTTTGCCGGTAATCGGTATAGATAAAACTAAGACCAACAAGTACTGCAAACAGCGGGATTAACCAGACTGCAGATACACGCTTGCGCCGCTTGACAGACGCTTGTAGACGGCTGTTAGTCATTTGTAATTACTCTGTCCCAGATTACTCGTTCGTCGAAGGCATTTGCGGCCAGCATCGTGGCGACTACCATCGAAGCAAACGATACGATTGCAAGGCCTGGAAAAATTTGCATTACCCCGGTCATCTGCACCAGCCCTACCAACAGCGCTACCACGAATACATCAACCATAGACCAGGGTCCGGCCATATGCGACATGCGATAGACTCGACTCTGACTTTGAGCCGCATCCAAAGTGATTCTCCGACGACTCAAAACAAGCCAGAAGAGCACCGCCAGCTTACCAATTGGAACCACCACACTGGCCATGAATATCAGTGTAGCAATACCATAGGATTGGTGATCCCATAGTGCCACCACGCCGTCGACTATGGTGTTCTCCTGCACGCTACCGAGCGTTTGCACTGTCATGATCGGAAAGGTATGTGCAGGCACCATTAGCAGTGTCGCTGTAACTGTTAATGCCAATGTGCGCTGAGCGCTATATGGTTTACGCGCCCGAAGTACCGTATTACAGCGACCACAACGATCCTCTGACAGTGCCTCAAGGCGGTTGCAGACATGGCAGCCCTGCAAACCCATTTCCCATGCTTTTCGTTGAGTCCCTTTCATGCCGCTTTTGACTGGTAATAACCACTGTGTTTCACATCGGGATGAATCCAGTGCCAGAGTGGAGGCCGGTCGAAATGCCATAGTGAGACCAACAACAAACCCGCAAAGCACATATAGGCCCAGAACCCGACACCAAATGTTATGTCCGCCAGACCGATTAACTTACTAAGGCTGGCTAATACGCTTATGACGAAAACATCAACCATGCTCCAGTGCCCCAGATGATGACTCCATCGTAGTGTTACCACTGCAGCCGGAGGTACCGACATTTCAAAGTGATACGGAACCAAAAGATAAATGTTCAGCAGCATCAGAACGACCGGAACAGTAATTGTCAGCAGCAGATAAACCAGAGCGATAACCGGACGACCGTTATCAACTAATATTGCCGGTACCTCCAACAATGATATTTCGTGCGTAATTCCAATAGAACCCAGTGTTATAAACTGGTATCGACACGAGATCCCAAGCATGACCAGAGAGGCCAGTGCACAGGCCAGCGACACCCCTGATCCACCAAGAGACCGCACAGCAATTGGCGCACTGCAGGTATGACATTCTGCCTGCTCACCGGGTCGCAATGCTGGTATTTCAACAAGTGAATCGCAGCGCTGACAACCCACCAGGCATACATCACTTTGCGTTGAAGAATCGGTATTCACAATTATCAGTCGTAATTTATCAATAGAGTATAGATCTATTCGACAAAATTGCGTCACGTCGTTCAATCAGCGAAGCAGCATAAACTGACGCCGGCGTAAGGTTTTTATCCTGCACTCTGCCCGCACAGGCATGTATTTCCAATAGTGGCTGGCATGCAGGGGCATTGTGCGACCACTTCGAAGACTAAGTGGCAGCGATGGTGGAGCCAGAGTTTAGAAACACTCTAATTACGTTAATGTTTTATGTTAAAGATCAGGGCCACACTGATGCCAGCAACATTCTCAAAGCAAGTCCCCCTCTCTCGCTCATCATTACTTCTTAATCAATGCACTCCGGGAATAGCATAGTGTGACGACTTACGATGCTAATCAAATACAACGCGCAAGCCTGTTTTGATGCAATCACTGACTATATTTTTCGATATAAAAAATAACGCTTCGGGTCAATACCGTCAGGAATTGGCAGCGCTTGCAGATTGTCGTTAGGCTGCGGCAGTCCACTCAAAGCGATGCCGCCTGGCAGCAGCAGATCAGCCATCAGCTGCGGTAGCCATTGCAATATTTTTTCATCTGTTTCCTTACTGCCGTCGCCGATATCGGCATGTACCATAGCTGCCGGCTTACCGACATACTGTCTGCCGGTTTCTTCTATTTCTCCAAGCACCAGATTTTCATCCGCAGGTATACATGAGGGATGCGCCATCACAGCGCGTTCAAAAACCATAATTCTTCGTTCAGGGAATAATTCCAGCAAATGGCTATACGTCCTGCCATTGCCAAGACCCAGCTCCAGAATATCTCCTTGCTCAGGCAGCAGGGACTGTTCTTTCACATGATTGAGAATATCTCTTTGTGCTGACACACGGCGAATGAAACTATCAAGTCTGCTCATAATTGGTTCTCTGTCCTGCCTGGTGAATTGTGGAATTTACTTTTCATCAGTCTGCAAGCTCTATCATCGAATGAAAGGAAACTTTATTTGAATGGCGCAGCGTTTCAATAAACTGATGCAGTAGCTGCCGGTTGTCCAGGTCCATGTGCTCATGATGCAACATGACCCCGATGACGTCATTATCTGTATCTAAGAGACCGCAAATATAGTCGACAAGTTCACTGGTGGTTAAGCGCACACCTTTGCGTTTTTTCAACCAGTCAATCGCGACCGGCAGCTCTGCAATAGAATCGCCTATTGGATCAGCACCAATGAGCCTCGACAAGAGCTTGAATTCCTGTGATTGTAACGCGGCTGCAGTGTCTTGAGTGCAACGATTCCACGGAGGCGTAAAGACAGGCGTTACCTGATTGCCGAATGCTGCACAGAGTTTCTCACGTCCTGCTGCAATGTCGCGATATTGTTGATCGTAATTACGATCACTGCCGAATTCGCAATTGCGTTCCGACAACTGATGATTGCTATGGGAAAATCCATGTTGGTGAATTGCGATCCTGTTGTCTGAATCAAGCAGTGTATTAATCAGATCAACTGATGCCGCGGACAATGCATCCGGGATGACTGCAATATCAAGCGGCAAATCCTGTTGTATAAAGTAGCTTGCAAGTTCCTGCAGACGTTCATCGGCCCAGCCTCCGTCATCATTGCGGAAGAAGACTCTGATCGGTGATTTTCGTTTCTCTAAAATACCAGTGACTGCTTGAAAAGGATTCACGATAGATGTTACTCGATTACATTCAATTTATTTACAATGTTAGATCAATTTTATCCATTCAAACTGTTTTATAGTAAAGTATCCTTTGATACGGCTTATTTATTCTTTCTGTTGCACTAATCTGGTGGCAAATCGAACCGTTTCAAGCGCACCATTAAACTGTTTTTTATCCACCGAAAAGCGCCCGGCAGAAGCTGCCTGATTCACGGCACTACAGAGCGATTCCGGATTCAGGTCTTTATCAGCAAGCAGCGTATAGGCGGCATGTTCAGACAAGCTCTCTGCACGTAGTGTTTGTTCTTTTTCACCACCTGCGTCAAATGGTATGAGTACACCCGGCGTACCTGTTAATAGTAAATCAATCACCGTATTGTAGCCGCTCATACTCACGGAACAGGCAGACTGGCAGAGCAGTTCTCTGAAGTCAGGTCGGTTTGCCTCAATAATGGTAGCTGTCCCCTTGGCCAGTGTCTGCAAACGGCTTACCTCTGTTTGCGCGTCTTGTCCGCCTACCAGTATTCGCCACTGCAAGTCTGGTGTTAAACGCGCCGCATTTACTGCTGTCTCATAAACTCGACGCCCCACTGAACCGCCACCTGCACTGACGACCACCTCTGTGTTGTTTGATGTTGATTTATAGTCACCGCCCGACTGCCCGACATAGCCGGTATAGTAAAGTTTTGACTGCAATTGATCAGACACCGGCCAGCTGACACTAAGTGGCGTGGTTGCGGCATTGGAATGAACCACCACGTGATCGTAGTACTCGGCAACAATGCGTTCGGTCTGCCGGATTTTTTTATCACTTGAAGGAGTCGCCAGTATATCTCTCACCGATGACAAAATAACCGGCACCTTCGGTAGTGTATGTGCTGCTTGCAACAAACCCAGAAACTCATCCCGCAACATGCGACGACCAAATGGAAACAGTTCGGTAATAAGCACATCCGGCTTCAAATCCGTGACTAAAGAGCAGAGTTTATTTTCTCTTGCCTGCAAATAATGTTCGTCAATAATGTCTGAATTTTGATCAAGCAGACGCGAAAAGTCAGTGCCATCAGAACTGACAGGCGGCAGTTGTACAAGCGTGAAGCCTATGCTATCAAATGTTTTTACCGGCAAACCACCACTGACAAGCGTCACTTCATGGCCACAGGCAACGAACTCCTGAGCAAGGTTAATGGAACGGCGCAAGTGTCCCGAACCCAACAGATGAGTTACCACAATTAAAATTTTCATAGCGGCCGATTTTTAATCTGCTCTGAAATAAACATAAACAACACCACCGTTCTATGCATTAACCATGGCTACCGGCATCATCCACTAACCTGACCCGCAGAGGATCAGCAGCAGTGATTTTATTATCCGTTACTTCAAGACAATAGAGCGAGTTTCGTTTTATGCTAAACGGCGGTTCACCCTTATAAGCCCAGTCATACGCCACCGCCAACAGTGTTCTCATCACGCCGATATGACACACAGCAACAGTATCTTCACGCAAACTCTCCACCCACGGCGCGACTCGTGACCAGACCTGTTTCGGGCTCTCACCATTGGGTGGCGTGTAGTCCCAGCCCCAGTCCGGCAAGTGACGAAAGCTTGAATCAGGATCTGCAATGAGATCAATCCCGCGCTGACCCTCCCAGTCACCATAGTCCATTTCTATTAATGCAGGCTCTGTAAGTGGCGTTCGCCCGGTGATCAGCTTTGCACTGTGTACCGCCCGCTTCAAAGGACTGGATACCAGTGCTGCCTGTTGCCATTCATCAGGTAAACGCAGATCAGCAAGTGCCTTTATAGTCTGCGGTTCGAGTGGAATATTACGGCGACCCTGAATTTTTCCTGCTCTGTTCCACTCGGTATGTCCGTGTCTTATGAGCGCTAATCGAATCATAACTTCACGATAACACAGCGGACAATTGTGCTGACAATGTATCACTGGCAGCACCGAGCAGATGCCGCTCTTTAACGAACTGCCGACCTGTTTGTACCATCGAACGATACTCATCGGGGTTAGCAAGTAAATTGTCTATTGTTTGAGCCATAGACTGTGGCTCACCAACCGGTAGCAGAGATCGCTTTGATGCAATCACCTCACGCACACCCGCACGGTTCTGTGCAACCAGCGGCAAGCCTGCCGCCTGTGCCTCGAGGTATACCAGACCAAACGCTTCATTCACACCCGGCCAGACAAACACCGACGCCTGCTGATAGGCCTTGGCCACAGCATCACGATCAAGCTCACCTTCAAACGTTACCCGCTTTCCATAGATGGCAAACATTGATTCGATCTCGGCGCGCGCCGGACCATCACCGACAATAGACAATTGCCAGTCAGGTGTTTGCAGAAAGGCGAGCATCTTCGCGATGATTTTATAGGACTCAAGCTTATCACCGTAACGATGCATACCGACCGCAAGCAACTTGTTTCCGATCGCTTGTTTTTCCTGCACAACCGGCAGTTCTTCACGCGCTAAAAATGGCGCGAGATGTACCAGTTGTTGTTTGTCTGATTGATGCTCTGCAAGCGCTACACGATCTTTTTCAGTCAGATAAAAAACCACGTCAGCCGCTTTAGTAGCATTGTCTGCACTGACGGCAAAGTCCGACCATGGACCGTCCAGCCGGCTTTTGGCGATACTCGCCTCAATCAGTATATAGGGAATATTTAATTGCTGACTTACCACCGAGCCTATTAAATCCGGTGCTTTGTAGTAGTTGTGGTAAGTCACCCATGCACACCATTCATTTGCCGGGTTTAACAGGCGTTCGATTTCACGATCAGCCTGTTGTCTGATCTTGTGCTGTACCTGCAACTGGCCCTGCCCGTCATAACAACGCAGTTGCGATGCAAGGGTTACCTCCAGACCCTGTGTGTTCTTCGACAACGCTGCCATAATACTCTGCGCTATTTCGCGATCACCTGACGGCACAGGATGGTGCGGTGATTTTAGCGGAGCATAAAAGGCTATCTGTTTCACTTATACTTCAGCACAGATGCTGCGCAGCCGACGGTCCAGCACTTTTATACCGGCGTCCATACCAAAGTCATCAACCAGTCGTTGATAAGCCGCCTGTGCCAGGTCTGCACATTTAACCGGATCGTCTGCCAGTTCTGTCATTGCATGCGCCAGAGCCTCGGGGTTGTCATTCGCCAGCAACGCATGCACATTGTGCTGTAAAAACTCCGGTATTGCAGAAACAGAAGTCGCAATGATTGGCAGTTTTTGCGATGCCGCTTCCATCAGCACGTTGGGCAGACCATCGCGATCACCATCGGCGGCTATTCGACTGGGCAAGATAAAAACATCCGCGTCACGCATCGCCTGCACTACTTCCGGTTGTTCACGTTCACCAAGCCAGCTGATACGATCCATAACCTGTGCAGTCCGGGCTTGCTCAGACAAGCTTTGTTTTAAGTCGCCACCTCCTATATGGGTGAGTCGCCAATCGATAGATGAAGGCAGCAAGGCAAGTGCTGCAATCAGTCGATCATAGCCTTTCTTCTCAACCAGTCTGCCCACAGACAACAGATGAAAGACTGATCCTTTTGCACGCTCCGGTCGCGATGGCGGTGACGGGAAACGCGACAGATCAAGGCCATGATAAACAAGATCGATACGGTCTTTATCTTTACACAGTGATTTTAAATGTTGCGCACCGATGGCGGTACAGGTGACTCCGAAACTGGCGCCGTATTCATTAACATCAAGTTTTTCTACCAACTCCCAGTCAGGGGAAGTCCAGATATCTTTGGCATGCGCGGAATAACTCCACGGGATACCACGCATGATCGCTGCATAGCGTGCTACCGATGCAGGCGTGTGCAGAAAGTGCGCATAGATCGCACGCATAGAATCCGGTAGTTCGGCCGCAAGCACACAGGCCTGTCCAAAGCGGCGCACCCGGTTACGTGTGAAATCTCTTCGGATATCGGTTAAAAAAACTTTCCATGCCTGAGCAAAGCCCGACATGCGTCGCGAAACACGCCAACAACGCAATACACGCGGTATTTCCTGATGCAGATATTCGGGCAGATAAAAAACCTGTGCTAACACCTGCTCATGCAATGGATGGAGTTTTTCACTAGCCGGATGGCGTAGTGACCAGATTTGAAATTTCTGCCCCTGTGCTTCAAGTGCTGCAAGCTCCTGTGCCACAAAAGTCTCCGACAAGCGTGGCCAGCACTTCACGACAATCGCCAATGGAATGGCCAATGGAGTCGTGTCTTCGGTCATGCCTGTTCGGTTTCCGGCTCCTGTGCCAACAAGGCGCTGGTTCTTTCGACAACGCATTCCAGTCCATCAAGCAGTCCGGTATAACGACCGGCAGACGGAGGCTGTTGAGTTGGCAGGTTGCGGATGGCATTAATCATTGCATCCACAGGATCACCGTTAAGCTTTTCATCAATCATCTGTACCAGTCCAAGTTCCTGCGCCCTGGAGGCACGGATATACTGTTCAAGCCTTGGCACCGTGCGCGGTACGATAACAGCGGGTACATCACAGGAGAGTATTTCGCAAAAAGTGTTATAGCCACCCATTGCAACCACACCGAGCGCCCCTGCCATCAGACTTTCCATACGGGAGTCAAAGCCCACATTAATAACACGACCATTCAGATCTGCCACACGTCGCTCAAAACCTGCACGTGCATCACCAACCAGAAAAGGACCGTAGACCAATAAGGCAACAGGAGAGAGTTCGGGATCTTTCTCGTAGGCACGCAACACCTGATCGACCATCGCCACACCATCACCGCCGCCGCCCGGTGTGACAAGCACATAAGGCGTTTCCGGCAGCTCTGCGCGTCTGTCCGGTTCACGACGAAGGTAACCGGTCCAGATCATTCGTTGTCTGACTTCATCAGACAGCTTCACCCCTTCAGTCGGGTCGTACACCGACTTAAGCCCATAGACCCAGATTTCGTGGTAATAATTTTCTATAGCCTGGACGGCATTTTTTCTATCCCATTCTTCTGCCAGAAGTTCGGGACTATCTAAAATATCTCGCAGGCCAAGTACCAGTTTGGTGGACTTGCCGGTGGCTCTTAACCACTCTAACGCCGGGCGAAGCTCACCGCGAAAACCGGTAGGCTCTTTATCGACAACGATGATATCGGGCTCAAACAACTCCACCAGCGACTTAATCATACCAGCGCGAATGACCGTTGTTTCTTCGATATCAAAGCAGAGCTTCTCAGACACATAAGAACCGTCCGAACGTTTGGTAACACCTGGAAGGCGCACATAATCAACTCGTTCAGGAAAGGTAAAACGACCTGCAACCGGAGAGCCGGTGATAATCAGTGCGGACATCTTTTCATCAGCTGCAGTCAGTGCAGCAGCGATGGTACGTGATCGGCGTAAATGCCCGAGACCAAAAGTATCATGGCTGTAAAACAACACACGCGATGCGCGTTTTACACCACCCGGGCCAACTACATGACCACTGATTTTTTCTGATAATGCCATTCTGACTGCGCTCGTACATTGTGCAACATCGGGTTGCAGACTAAACCGACAACCACGCCTTTGATGTCCTGCCGTGCCACCTGAATGCTAACTACCGGCATTGTAAGGGAATTAGATTAGAAATGCGGCGTACAACAACTTTCCAACTGAATTTTGTCGTGAATTGACGCTAAACAACAGATTATCGATTCAAGATAGTTAAGACTCATTCCAGAACAGACCAAAGAAAAGCTCTGGCAGGTCACCCCTCAAAAAGCGTCGCCACATCACGACGCCAAAGTGCCGCTGTATGTTTATTGATATGTTCAACTAACTGTTTGCTAAACGCCCATGCATCGTCATTCATATCAAGATGGTGCGTCAGATACCCGGTTGACTCTGCAGGGTCTACTGCACCGGTACGGCGATTAGCAAGGTGTTCAACCAGTTCACTAATGGTTTTTTCCGGCCCTTTAAATTTTGCTCCTGTCTTCCAGCGCAGAGGATTAGAATGGCAATTCACCATATAAAAACCGTTGGCCTGCACATTCATCTCTCTGGCGCCAAACACAGAGACACCACGATAACCACGCCTCGCGGCAGGCATGAACAACGCCGGGTCAATACGATTCCAGGGTGGCACAATGACTGGTATATAGTCATCGGGAAACATTAATTCAAGACGCGCACGGCCTTGATCAAGTTCATCAAGTACGACTTGCTCACCTCGATGCAAACCGAGCTCCCATGCACCCACACCCTGCTCACGGTCGGCGTGATTGATGTGTGCGTATCCATGCTGTGCGACTTTTACATGCGCAGCATCAGTGACCGCAGCTGCCAGTTCTTCTGTGGCGTGAAGCGGAATTACGGCAAGCAATAAGCCGGTCGTCTCGGTAACTGAAACCAGCCGATCAAATTGTTGACCCACAGCTACCGCATCGTCATCCCGCCACCATAGATCAGCGACTTTACCTATCGCCGCCCAGGTGTCGAGTTCTGTTTCAAGTGCGCGCCATGGATCCATGATTTAACTTACACTGTTAATAAGCTTAAGATCATACGGCAGCAGGCATTAAATAAAAACCTGGGCTGTATATCCTTGTGACTGACCTAAGCCTGATAAGGGTCAAGTGAATCTCTCAAGCCGTCGCCAAGGAAATTAAATGCCAGTACCACAAGGATAATCGGCAGCATCGGTATCGCCGTCCATGGGTATATTTCAATAGCTGCAAGATTCTGTGCATCGTTCAACATAACCCCCCAGCTTACCGCCGGCGCACGTAAGCCCAGCCCCAGAAACGATAACGCCGTTTCACCAAGAATCATTGCAGGTATCGATAACATCGCACTGGCAATCAGATGGCTTGAGAAGTTAGGCAGCATGTGTCGATGAATAACCCGTGACGGTGTGGCCCCCATCATTTCCGCAGCCTGCACATATTCCTCTTCACGAAGACTTAAAAATTTTGCTCTGACAGCACGCGCCAGACCGGGCCAGTCCAGCAAACCAAGGATTATGGAAATAACAAAAAACACAGCCACCGGCCCCCAGTGAGATGGTACCGCTGCAGACAACGCAAGCCATAATGGAAGCTCAGGCAACGATCTGAGTATTTCGATTAATCGTTGTACGGTCCAGTCAATACGACCACCGAAGTAACCGGCCAGACTGCCAAAACCGATACCCAGAAAAAACGACACACAAATTCCGATAAGCCCGACCGTCAGAGACAATTGCGCGCCATAAAGAATCCGTGAAAACACATCGCGCCCGAGACGGTCAGAACCGAATAGAAAAACAGTGGCATCCGGCGCACAAAAAAGATGGCGTGTGGTTTTGATAAACCCAAGCAGTCGATACTCACCACCTTGACAAAAGAACTCAAGCTTTACCGGCGCGGTAGTATCTTTCTCATAACTCCAGCGAAAGTTTTCAAGATCAGCGATCGCTGTAGTCTTATAAACATGAGGGCCAATAAATTCACCCTCATGGAAAAATGAAATTGACTGCGGAGGTGCATAGAGATGATCAGCATCTCTTTCTTTTGCAGTATAAGGCGCAATAAAACCTGCAAAAGGTAACATCAGATAAGAAAGCAACAAAAACACACCGGAGATCAAGCCAAGCTTGTGCTTTTTAAACCGTCGCCAGACCAGCACCCGGGTGGGTGCATCGAGCTCCGGATTATCCAGCTGTAGTGCTTCTTCATCAGGGTCGTACGGCGCGTCATCGATATAGCGCCCGTCAGGTAAAATACTCATCGACCGCGGGCTCCGAACCTGATTCTTGGATCAAGTAACACCAGCAACAGATCCGAGACCATCGTTCCGATAAGCGTTAATCCTGCAACAAAAAGTAGTATAAAACCTGCCAGAAATTGATCCTGTGACTTCAATGCTGCAAGTAACGCCGGACCTATGGTTTGCAAACCCAGCACCACTGACACCAGAACTGACCCTGAAATTAATGATGGAATCAAATTACCGATGTCTGCCACAAACGGATTAAACGCAACACGCAGAGGATATTTCGTCAGCAACTTTACCGGAGGCACGCCTTTAGCCCAGGCTGTAGTGACATAAGGCTTGTGCAGTTCATCAAGCATATTAGCGCGTAGTCGCTGCATCATTGCTGCAGCCCCTGCAGTACCGATGACAAAGGTCGGCACGATAAGATGCAGTAACACCGATTTAATTTTTGCCAGACTCATCGGCTGGCCTTCAAACTCTGCCGCCATGAGTCCGCCAATTGGCAGATCAAAGTATTTATTGCCGTAATAAAAAAGAATCAGTGCCAAAAGAAAGTTTGGCGTTGCCAGACCAAGATAACCAATAAAAGAAGACAGATAGTCTATCCAGGTGCGCGACTTTGCCGCTGCCAATACACCCAGAGGCAGGGCCACCATATAAACAAACAACACTGCAACAAGATTGACCAGAATGGTCATCCACATTGCACTGCCAACCACTTCAGAGACTGGCTTGCCAAATTCAAACGACCAGCCGAAGTCACCTTGCAACATACCGGAATACCCGTGGTGACCGGGCCAGACACCCAGCCAGATTAAATATTGCTCGGGTAGTGATCGATCCAATGCATATTCCTGACGCAGAAACTCTGCTTTCGCCACCCCGGATTCCTGCCCGGTGGAACGCAGCTCTGCTATCTGGTTAGAAAGGTAATCACCGGGTGGCAGGTTGATGATAAAAAATATAAGCGCTGACACCAGTAGCAGCGTCAGCAACATGGTCGCCAAACGGGATATGGCAAAAACTAAAATACGCACTAGTGATAGTGCCGTTGAATCATTGAGGATTCTCTATGGCACAGACTGCCTGACAAATGGGTAAAGCAGTCAGGCACACTGCACTTTTGAATTACCGGCGTTACGCACCACGGTTTGTTATTCATCACTGAAAAAGAACTCATCTGGTCGATGTACACCGAATTGCGCTCCGGGTTGCCATGCCCAAAGGGCTTTTTCAGGCACATTTTTTAGTCGTTTGGATATGACAATAGGCTGCGGAGTTTCAGCGACGATGCCGATTCCAAATACCTGATCAGCATGGATGTCCAGCATATGCTGCCAAATCTTTTTACGCTCGTCTTCTGTACTGGCCTCAACCCACTTCTCTGCGTAGCGAAGCAGCTGCTTTGCTTCTTCAATATCGGGCGCCTCCCCGGCTTCACCGTTGGTCTGATAATACTGTCCCCACATTGGCCACGCAAAGAATTCCTGATGCATTGGTGCGAGGTAATCAGGTGATGTTTCAGCAGTCGGGACACCGTTGTCCCAACCAAACCAGACTGATGCCATGCTTTTACCTGCGTTCACATGCATTCTGAGAATGTCTCTGTCAAGAGGTCGCATAACCATTTCCACGCCGATATCCCGCCAGGTATCAGCCACAATTTGCAAAGCGTTTTCTACCTCCTGTCGCTCACCGGCTGTTTCAACTATCAGCCTCAGCGGACGACCATCCGGCAGCAAACGGATACCGTCACCCTGCCTTTCTGTCAGACCTGCCTCGTCAAGCAGACGGTTGGCATGATCAGTATCGAATGCAGACCATGCCATTTGATTTTTTTCTTCGTACAGGGGACTGACAGATAAACTGCTCATACCACCTTCAACGCCCAGTCCGAAATAAAGCGCCCGATTTATCATCCGACGATCAATACCCAGAGACAAAGCACGACGAAATCGCACATCGCGCAGAACAGTTCGCCAGACCGGATCAACGTAGTTAAGGTTAGGGTAGATCGCTATTTGCGAGGCAGATCCATTTGACCAAAGTTGTACACGGTAGTTACCGCCATCAAGCTCACCTTTTTTCAGTATAGAAATATCATTGAAATCGAGCCCACGGGCCTGAAGGTCGGCTTCACCTGCATTAGATTTTGCTGCGATCAGACCTGCGCCCACAATACTCATCTCAACTGTATCGATGTAGGGCAACTGCACACCGTTGCTGTCAATTCGATGATAGTAAGGGTTGCGCACAAACACCGGGCGATTCTTAGTACTGTCGGGTGATACCATCCAGGGCTGCAGGGTTGGCAGGTCCGGGTTATTGAACTTGTACATATTGTCGAGCTTGTTGTGCAGTGAATACCAGCTTCGCACCTTATTTTCGACCGCCTGCTGCTCCAGGTCATCGCTGTCATTGTAGGTTATGTGGAACTGCTTCAAATAGTGCGCGGGGCGAAAAATAAAAGGTGGGCGAGCTTGCGCGAGTAACGGTAGAAAATACGGATTGGGCTGTGCCCACTCATAAACAACTGTGTGTTCATCAGGGAAACTGACCTCAGGTAAGTTACCATCTACTTGTAAAAACGGTGGTGGACCCGAAGGTGACAGTTCAGGGTGATTGGTGACATCCTCCCACCAATAACGAAAGTCAGCCGAAGTAAACGGATGGCCATCAGACCATCGATGCCCGACCCGCAGGCGCAAAGTAAATTTGCGCTCTTCTTCTATATCTATACCGGCCAGAATATCCGGTGTCAGAGAATAGTTTTCGTCATGTATCAACAAGCGTGAATACCCGAACACCACCATTTGCCGGATATCTTTGCTGCGTGACACCAAAGTACGCAAGGAGCCGCCCTGACTACCGGACTCTCTGCCCTTGGCTGGCAAATCAATCACCAACGGTGTCTGCGGAATTCGCTGCACCACCGGTGGCAATTCACCGCGCGCGACTCTTTCACTTAACAGCGTACTCTCAAGTACCACAGGTGCTGCACTAAGCTGCACCGGCAAAACAACACACAGCAGCCAGATAGCACCAGTGCGAATAAAAATGGTGCGAATAAAAATACGGGTTAAATAATCATGCATAGGTACGGACCAAATGATCTGCTTCGTGTGCCTTCAATGGAGGTGCAGCCCCGTCAGTGTAGCGAAACGCATCGGGCCATGTCTCCGGATCTCCGGCACCCAGTGCTACGGTTGCAAGGTCTATGGGTCGATTGACATCTGGTTCCGGGTGCGCGGCAATCAATGCGCGGGTATAGGGGTGCTGCGGGTTTGCCAACAATAATTCAGGCGGCGCCTGTTCAACAATGTGACCACGGCGCATCACGGCGACCTCATCTGCGATTCGCGCCACCACCGCCAGATCGTGCGAAATAAACAGATAAGAGAGATTCAGTCGATCACGAATATCTTCGAGTAAATCGAGAATTTGCGCCTGCACCGATACATCAAGCGCGGAGGTCGGCTCATCGCAAACCAGAAACTGAGGCCGTAACGCCAGCGCCCTGGCAATGGATAAACGTTGCCGTTGTCCACCGGATAAGGCATTGGGGTATCGACGCAACATTGATGGATCAAGACTCACCTGCCCGAGTAGATCTATGGCACGATCACGACGCTCTGCAGCGGTTCCTAAATTATGAATATCAAGCGGTTCTGTAAGTGCATCAATGATCTGCATTCGCGGGCTCAGCGAAGAATGTGGATCCTGAAATACCATTTGAGCCTTGCGCTGAAAATCACTGCGTTGCTGCGAGCCGAGTGCATGAACATCAATGGCCTGTTCATCGGCGTGCGACTTGAATAAAACCTGTCCTCCGGGATCAACGGATTCTGCACCCAGAGCCATACGGGCGCAGGTAGATTTGCCTGACCCGGACTCACCGACCAGGGCGACTACTTTACCTCGAGGGACACTCAGGTTCACTTCATTAACCGCTTGAACAGTAACGTAAGTTTTACTCACATTGTGCATTTCGAGGATAAGATCCGCGCTTCGCGCCTGTACAGCGGGCTCGATGGTATGCGGTATAACCGGTGCCGCAGCGAATAACTTTTTGGTATACGGATGCGCCGGCGCACCTAAAACCAAATCGCTCGGACCCGACTCCATCACCCGACCCTTATTCATCACAACCACCTGATCCGCCATGTTTGCCACCACACCGAGATCGTGGGTGACGAGGATCAGCGCTACGCCAGACTCTTTCTGCAGATTCTTGAGCAGACCCAGTACCTGCGCCTGGGTGGTCATATCAAGCGCTGTTGTCGGCTCGTCGGCAATCAACAATTCAGGCTTTGCTACTGTCGCCATTGCGATCATAGCGCGCTGTTGCATTCCACCGGATAACTGAAATGGATACGCATTGTAAGTGCGTACCGGATCGACAAAACCGACACGCTCGAATTCAGCCAATACCAGCTGCCTTGCCTGCGCCTGCGAATAACTACGTTGAAGCGTCAGCACCTCACTGACCTGATTGCCAATTCGATGCAACGGTGACAAAGAACGCATTGGCTCCTGAAAAATCATTGACACGCGATCACCTCGAATGCCGCGCAGTTTGCGTTCACTCAAGCCGGCCAGATCGATGTCGGTTCTGCCGTTGTCGAACAAAATTTCGCCACTGTGAATTCGGGCGGTCCCGGGCAGGATTTGCAATATGGCTCGACAGCAGAGCGTCTTGCCAGAGCCGGATTCGCCCACCAATGCAAGTGTTTCACCCGAGTTCACGGCGAAACTGACGCGATCAACTATTGGTTTTTTATTACCGAACCCTATTGACAAGTCGTTTACGCTTAACAACAAAGGCCTGGCTCTCCAGATTGAATCCCGATTTAGTCTAAACCGGTGCGGACGAACAGCGACGACCGTGGTTGGTCCGTGTTTGCGTTGTTCGTTGTGTCAACGAACAATATACACAGAGCCCGCACGCTATACCAGACGCTATAATGCGTAAGTCCTCTTCTGTACTGCGAACACTGCATGTCCTTATCAATTGAACCGGTCAATGGGCCATGTCAATGGTACATGCCTTTACGAGCAGGAAAAATAACGTGGCAGATCTGCGTTACTAACACTTCTTAGACAGCCTCTACCATATCTCTGATTTTCTCACTAACCGGAAAACCAGTCAAATTGCCTGCGACTTGTACTATTGCTAAAAATCAGCAAGACAAAACAGCGCGGCCGATCTGGTTTTGCATGTAATTTAATATTACGAATATTTGAGCCAGATCACAGTTTACAAACAGTGGCTAAGTGTTTCAGCGAGTTACGCACCCGTTTCTAAACGTCCGTCACTATCAGGTTATACAGATTATAAAAAAAGCGGTAGTGGCCGCTAGATAAGACGCAGCCTGTAGAAGGTAGAGATAAATAGACAGTTCTGCAAGACTTTGCAGGTTCCGGCAATACGCCGTGGCCAACGGAACAATTAGAGTTAGAAGTATCAGTAAAAGAACACTTCTCTAAATAAGAATTAAGAACCACGAAATAAGAAGTACGCTACCTATGGCCGTTTGCAATTATGGATATATCTGTGTCGAGACTAGCTTTGATCGGTAGCTTACGTTCAAGAATTGTCGTTGTTATTTTGCTGATGACCGTTGCGGTTCAACTGGCAATATATACTGTCGTCGACAACTCTAATCAGAAATTCCAACAAGCACATAAAGCGTCGATTGCAAACCACGTCGCAGAAATCACGTCAGCGGTAGTCAGTGCGGAATTCCAACTACTTGACTACGAGTTACTTCGTGCCAGCAATGAACTGAGAAAACTCGCCCGCAGCAATAACAATGTTGCAGAGAACCAGTTGATAGCACTGGTCGATAAGCACAATACGAGTTATCTTAGCGTCGGAAATCGCCACCTTATTCTCAGAAACAACGATAGCTCAATACTGTACACCGGTCACGGCCAGGCGCAAAACATTCCTGCCCTGACAGTTCCTCCGGCCGCAGACACCATGATGCATTCCGGCTACTACGATGAAAATTCAGCCTTTCTGACGGCCACCGCCGAAGTTGAAGCCGGAAATGAGAAATACTTTCTCTCCATGGCATCGAATGTTGAATTAAATATCCTGCCGTCAATCGAAAAGCTTTCCCAGGTCAGCGCCAAAGTTGTGCGGCTTAGTGAAGCGACAGCTTCTGAAAACATCGAACACTCTCAGATAGCCGGATTCCCTGAAGCACGTATAGAAGGGGTTTCTCAGGACTCCAATGAACTGAACAAATTGATAGGCAGTCAGAAATCACAGCTGCAAGTGCTTCTTGCCTCCAGTCTGATCGTAGTTCTTTTCCTCGGCATGGCACTGGCTCGAGAGCTGACCAAACCGCTCAAGCTACTGGTACAGGCAACCAGGAAAATCAAAAATGGAGATTACTCGGTCCAGGTACCTATGCTGCACCGTGATGAGATAGGCGAACTCGCAGAGACTATTGATCTGATGCGTGAACACGTTGGCGAGCGAGAGGATGAGATACTCAAGCTTGCTTATGCCGATACGCTTACCAGTTTGCCAAACAGAGCGCTCTTCGATGACAGACTGAATACCGCTGTAGCTATCGGTCAGCGCAGGGGTGACATGTTTGCGGTAGTTGTCCTGGACATGGATCGGTTCAAGTACATCAATGATGTACTCGGCCATGAATCCGGTGACGCTGTACTCAAAGAAGTCGCCGATCGTCTGACGACAATTCTTCGTGATTCGGACACCGTGGCAAGACTTGGTGGTGATGAATTCGCTTTACTGCTGCAAGATGTGTCTTCCCATGAGGAAATCATGACCGCTGTTGACAGAATCACATCGGTTTTTGCCAAGCCGGTAACGCTCAATAATCAACCCATAGACATCGGCTGCAGTATTGGTATAGCGGGCTTTCCCCAGCACGGCACAGATGCGAGCACGTTGCTGCGCCGTGCAGATATGGCCATGTATTCAGCCAAGCGTTCTGACACAGACTATGCATTCTACGATCCAAACTGTGAAGAACACCGGGAAGAGCATTTATCACTACTTAGTGAAATCAAACGTGCTATTGAATTTGACGAACTGCAACTGTTCTACCAGCCAAAGGTAACGCTTGATGATTCGTCAGCATTTTCTGTTGAAACCCTGCTCCGCTGGCAGCATCCGAATCGTGGTCTTATCCCACCGGTTGAGTTCATTCCTTTCGCTGAACAAACCGGTGCGATCAGGCTGATCACCCGCTGGGTAGTTGCCGCTGCCATGACTCAGGCAAGAGACTGGGCTGACCGCGGGCTGGTTATAAAGTTGTCGCTCAATATATCTGCCCGTGATTTACTTGATTCGGATTTTTCGGATTTTGTCAGTAGTCATCTTAAGGAGTCCGGAGTTGATCCGTCGATGATATGCATGGAAATTACTGAAAGCGCACTGATGGAAGATCCGATAAAGGCGAGACGTACCGTTCAAGAGTTACACAACCTGGGATTGTCACTATCTATTGATGACTACGGCACCGGTTACAGCTCACTTGCGTATGTTAAGAATCTGCCCGTTAATGAGCTGAAGATTGATCGCGAATTCATCAAAAATATGATTGATAACAAAGAAGACGTTGCGATCGTAAGATCTACCATCGAGCTGGGCCACAACTTAGGTCTCAAGGTGGTGGCAGAAGGTATAGAGCACGAAGAAGAAATGCAAATGCTGAAAGAATTTGGCTGTGATCAGGCTCAGGGCTTTCTCATCAGTAAGGCATTGACTGCAACAGATATAGAAACGTGGATAAGCAACAATGGACCTTCATCCACTGCAGCAGAATATTCCGGGATAAAAGACCAGAAAAAAGCCGGTTAAATCCACCCGGCCCGGTTTGATCTTTTCAATTCTGATCTTCTCAATGTTGAGGCCGGGATGTCGCCGGCAACCTCAGCTAAAAAGCAGAAAACTCAACAACACAAGCAACTCATCACTACCTGTTTTGGCAGCGTAGTCGGCTGACGAAACGCTCCCCTGCAAGCCATGCCCGAACACTTCGAAGTGTCGCCGGGCTTAAATAATCCTCGAACTCAGACCAGCATTCAGCCTTCGCCGATTACTGCTGTCACGTTGTATTATGTTAAGCTTTAAACTTTCCACTAATCGACGTGTCCAGAGCACAACGGACACCGCCTGAAAGGTAACCAAGCAATTATGAATGCAAACTTAAGACTATGCCTGTCTCTCTTTTGTGCTGTGACAACAGCGCTTGCTTCAACGGCCACCTTGCAGGCAGGTGAACTCAATGGCTTTGACACCAGTTCGCACGTTCTCGATGAAAAGACACTGGTCCGGGTCGGGCCGGTTAACTTTCCAACAGTTTCGTTAGATGAAATAACACTGGAGTCAGTAGCTGACACCGACTGGAACGACGATGATTTTGTCCTTGGCGTTGCGTTAAACGGAGAAGCTCGTGCTTACCCTTTGGCAATGATGGTCTGGCATCAGTTGGCTAACGATAATTTGGGCGGAGTGCCAATACTGGTGACTTTCTGCAGAATCTGCGGTGCTGGCATTGTGTACGATAGAGTCGTCGGTGATCGGACACTTTCGTTCGGCATGTCCGGTTTGATTTATCGCGCAGATATCCTGCTTTATGACAGAGAAACCGATTCGCTTTGGTCACGCTTCCTCGATGAGGCAGTAGCAGGCCCATCGGCAGGAGAACCTATTCTAGGCTTACCGAACAAACTGGAGACACTCGGCGAATGGAAAAGCAGATTTCCCGATTCAACTATTGTGTCTCGCAAAAACAGCTACGATATTAATTACGATAACGCGCCAATGGGCGGCCTGACCGCCGCTGATGGTGTTTTCGAAACACTACCGCGTGAGTTACGCTATCACCCCGCTATGCCGGTAGTCGGTGTACGACAGGGCGGAAAAAGCAAAGCTTATCCGGCAGGTGAAGTTCTATTGGAAGGTGGCACAATCAAAGATAACTTTGACGGCGTACCGGTCAGCCTCACGTACTCAGCCACCAATCAGGTCTTTGAAACAAATTTAGCAACCTCCGTAGACCACGAGGTAACCGTTTGGCACAAATGGGCCGCAGCAAATCCTGCAACAGCCATTTTTAAGGCAAAGGATGCCCAGCAATGAAACACCTGATTTTTATACTATCTATTAGTCTGGTATCGCTGGCTTCCTGCGGCGTCCCTGTGGTCTACGAAAGCGGTTACAACCCCGGAGATAACGTCGGCGATGCCACGTTCGATGACGGTTCGTACCGTTATGATTCAAGCCAGCGAAATGCCAGGTATGAAGGCTTTAACACGCGTGAAGCATACGGCCAGCGCGAGTTTAAGCTGAGTGAAACAGGCCTCGCCAAACTTAAACAAAGCACAACCACTCAAAGCCAGACAGATCGGACAGCCAGAAGCTTTAATCGCTATGATGCCTACAGTAAGCACGGTCACACCCTGCACTCTTCAAGGTATAGAAGCTATCACCACAGCCAACGCAGCCCACGCAACCAGGCAAACCCAAGCTCTTTCTAACACCAGAAGTTCTGAAGACGTCATCTTTATGGTGACAAGGGCACTGGTTGCACTGGCAGATTGACCCGGGCTCCAGTGAGACAGTGGATTTCGTACTAACGAAATCCACGATATTGCCAATCCCGAAACACAGTAAGTAAGAAATGGGTACCAGGTAATAAGACTTAAATCCTTTGCATTGACCGCGCCCGATCCAGAGCTGGCTCAAATGACAGCAGCAAAGTTAGCTACCCGATCCACCGTATTTTTACTGATTAAATATCTCATACCGGTATCATCAGGCTACTCAGCCGTTCATTCTCCCTGGAGTCTGCAGAGTGCTTTTACATTAGCTAACACATAAATCATCTTGATACTGCATCCGTCAACGATAAAGGTGTACGATAAGACTTCCCGCCAAGGCAGTGTTGTTTAGCCAGTACTGTCACCACCCGACAATGGAGTACGCTCAGTATTATGTTGAGTCGATTCACCGCAGATGAATTATGTTTGGCAATCGACGGGTCTGAAGCCGGTTTCTGGGTCTGGGACCTTGAAGCAGATGATGTTCGATGGTCGTCACAGCTTGGCAAGATCTATTGTCTCGAAGCAGCAAACTTTCCGGATAATTTTGACGAGTTCTCGGCCCTGCTGCCACCATCAACCGGTGACAAATTAAAAGATGCGATAACGGCATCCGTGGATCATGTCAACGGAAGATTTAAACTCGAACATAAGATCATTCGACCGAATGGTAAAGTCGGCTGGGTACGAAATTGCGGCCATGTGGAATTAGACAAGAATCGAAGTCCCGCTAAAGTTTGTGTCATTGCGATAGACATCACTGAACAAAAACTGGCCGAGCTATCGCTGCAGGAACGCGAAGATCATTTCCGCCGCTTTTCCGAACTTACGTCAGATTATATTTTTGAAGCTGATATGACTGTTCAGCCGATAGTTCCACATGTAGTGGCAGGCTCGTACGAACGAGTAGTTGGTTACAACTCCACTGAATTGGCAGAGAAAGGCGGATGGACCAGCATCATACACCCCGAAGATATCGACAATGGAATGAAAGTATGGAAGCTGCTTGAAAACGGGGTGCCAACTGTCGACGAATACCGCATAGTAAACAAACACGGAAAAGTACGTCGGCTGCGCGATCATTCTCATCCGGTTATGCAAGACGGTAAACTGGTGAAGATCATCGGCGGTGTAAAAGACATCACTGAAACCAAGGCTCTTCAGGATGAGCTCTTGCAGGCAAAAAAACACGAAGCCATGGCCCACCTGTCAAGTGCTGTCGCTCATGATTTCAACAATCTGCTGTTAGTTATAAGAGCGTCGACTGAACTTATATCACTTGAGAGTAAAGATTTAGAAAACCTGAAAGACGACGTCATTATGGCTTGTGATCGAGCGGCTGAGTTGACTCGATCACTACTGGCGTTCACTCGTAAAGATGTTACCCAACCACGCACCGTTCGTTTATCGAAGACTATCGATGAAGCAAAAGGCATGCTACAGCGCGCAGTCGGTGAACAGATCAGGATTCGCATTGAACAATCGAACACTGCGAACGACAAGGTCAATATCGACCCGGCTCACCTGCAGCTGATGCTATTGAACCTGGCCACTAACGCCCGTGCTGCGATGTCTGACGGTGGTCAGTTCGTATTGTCCATCTCAAGCGTCGCTTCAGATACGATAGATATTCCCGATATGAAGCCGGGCAACACAGTAGTACTGAACGTGACAGATTCGGGCTGCGGTATAAAGGATACAGACCTGCAACATATATTCGATCCCTTTTTTACCACTAAATCGTTGAGTGAAGGTTCAGGCATTGGGCTGGCAACCTGCTGGCAGATTATTGAGCGTGCGGGAGGCACGATACGAGTCAACAGTAAGGTCGCTCAGGGCACAACATTTACCATTTACCTGCCAACTGTCGATACACCCGTGTACAGGGAGCCTGAGACTCCCGAAAGGTACACGGTCGGAGGCAAAGAACATATCCTTGTTATCGAGAACGATACAGAGGTCCGACGAGTCTCCGAGCGGATTTTGCAATTGCATGGCTATGCTGTCAGCGGTGTGCACAGTATTCAGGCCGCGCAAAGAGCAGTTGCCGACAACCACTACGACATGCTACTGATCGATATCCACCTGCCCGATGGTGACGGAATAGACTTAATCAACAAGCTTGGGAAAACGAATCCCGATTTACCCACTTTGCTGATTTCAGGCTACATCGATGACAACACGCGCAGCAAAGTAAAAGCAGGTGGACACAACGTTCTACCCAAGCCTTTTAGTGCCGCAACCCTTGCTCGCAATGTGAGAGCAACACTTGCCCGTAGTGCGAGCGCAACACTTACCGATTGAGCGCACACCATCGGGCAAGGTAGTACGGTTCTGATGCCAGTACTGTCACTAGTTGATCTGCTGTTTCTTCTTGATTACCGGCTTTTAATAAAACCGCATTACACAAAGAAACGTCTGTTTTCTATAGTAAATCAGGTGTTGTGGTCTAACATTCGCCTATGCAATGCGCCACATTGCAGTGACAAGCTGCCTGCCGGTGAACACACCGGTAAGGGATAGTCATTTGTCCACAACCACTCACACCATTAACCACTTGATACTACGCGCCCTCATACACTATTCTGTGGGTTGTTACTATTGTTTACTAGGAGTCTGTGCGGCAGAACCTCTGCTACTACAAACGCGCCCTGGCGGTGCGTTTTTATCGATCATTTTCGTTACGTATGAATAACTATGCGCCTCAAATGATCGTAAAAACGCCCTCGCCATGGCACGTTCTCGCTACGCAGACTTCTACCGCGCAGACTCCTGGCCCGATAAATTGATGCCTGTAGTTTTTTACA
>CAZKAQ010000006.1:0-66403 GCA_964550655.1 uncultured Granulosicoccaceae bacterium | reverse complement strand
CGGCTGCTGAGCTACTCCAACTATCGGTTCTGGAGACACTTCCGGTTCCGGTTGCAGGGTTACTTCAACTATCGGTTCCGGAGACACATCCGGTTCGGTAGTTGGCTCTGACCCCGACTGCACCTGAACTTCCGGCACTACATCAGGGGTTACTGCAGGTTGCACTATATCACCAGTGGACGCTTCGTTACCATCTACAAGATCAGTCAGGTCAGTGTTTGATTCACGTTCGTCCACCACTTCACTGGTGTCTACTTCCGCCGCTGCAAGTACCGGTTCCGAAGCTCCACCACTTACTTGCCCTGAACTATCAACTGGCAACTGAACATCAGCATCTATAGTCTCTTCGTTTGCCGCACCAATTGGCAGTTCTTCTGCAGTATCCGTTTCAATGGCGGTATCGGTAGCGACTGCCATGGTTTGATCGGTGACTGCAAAGTCTATAGCAAGTTGCTGATCTTTGAACAGATGATAAAGATCACCATTGCAGTCTGCGACAGACACCGGTGATTTAGCAACACAGGCAAGCGGCACTTCTGTTGCATTTGATATAGACACAAACCATTGATCAGTGTTGCTTTCAAACTGATAGATACCATGGTTAATTGAGACAGACCCTGTATGGCTTTCACCATCAACAGATAAATCAAAACTCTGCTGGTCTACAAAAAGCGTTCCACCCGCAAAAACTCCGTCTGCAGGTACAAGGTAGTGCAATTGATCAAGGCTGCCTGTACTGCCCGCAGCAGCACTCAGTGAATCAACAAAATGGTTCACCGCCAGTTCTACACTGACTGTCTGCCTGTCAGTGCCGTATAGCTGCTGTACGATGTTATCAACTGACTGATCATCTGTCGGATCGAAAACCGCGGTGTCGGTAAATACCTCAGCTACTTGTCCGGGAATCAGAATACCGTTTTCCGGGTCATTGTCTTCATCGAGGGACTGGAGTAATCGTGCGATGTTAATCACCATCGGATCGGTGATGTCATCACTTGCTGCAACATCCAGCGGTGTCACAAGCCCGGCGCCTGCGACAGCAGGCAAGGCCAGATTACCGATACTGAAAACCACGGTTTCACCTTCACGATAGACAAAACCACCTTCAGCATCTGTCACCCCGCTGACAGTGCCGGTGGTAAAACTCAGCCCGGCCACCGGGCTGTCCAGAAAAACCCCGTGAAGCAGCTCACCATTGCTTCCGCCACCTCCGCCACAGGACCAAAGAAACACAGAAATCGTCAATAAACCCGGAACTCTCAACGTCGATATGTCCAAAAACCACCCTTCGCTCTTGCATGCCAGCCGCCCATAACGGTTGTGGCAAACGATTTATAAGTAGTAAGGAAGAATATTTTCGGCAAAATGGAACTATTACAGTGATCTTTGCAGGCAATGTCACGCTATTGAGGCAAGCTCGTTTCAAACCTGAAATAATATCCGGCAATCTGGTTCACAGAACTACTTCACATGCTGCTCTTTATTGCTTCTGTTTATCTTTTATTAATCACACCGGGCCCCGGCGTCTTGTCTCTTGCCGGGGTCGGGGCCGCTTTCGGCCGACACAGTGGCCTGAACTACATGCTCGGCCTGCTGATTGGCACCAACCTGGTGGCGCTGGCGGTGGTCACCGGACTGGCTGCGGTCGTGCTGTCAGTACCGTGGTTACGGAATGTATTGTTGATCGCCTCTATTGCCTACCTGTTGTGGCTGGCGTTTCGTATAGCCATGTCGGGCTCGAACATCGGCTTTATAGAAGCGCCGAAAAAACCCGGCATCACCGACGGTGTGCTGCTGCAAATTATTAACCCCAAGGCCTATGTTGTTAACACCGCCCTGTTTACCGGATACCCGTTTGCCAATCAATCATTGATGGTAGAAACACTGACCAAGTTTCTGGTGATTAATGCTATCTGGATTATGATACATCTGCTCTGGCTCTACGCTGGTATCACGTTGCGAAGAATGGATCTGAAGCCGAATACACAACGCGGTATCAATATTCTTATGGGAATTGCCATGTTGATCGTCGTTGTTCTGGCTGCATTCTCCACACTAAGTTTGAAAACCTAGTCCGGACTAGCCCGGACTATTCATGAAATGGCGAGCATATCGCGCAGAGATTTGTTTTCACAGTGAATTTTCTTCTTGCGTCGAATACTTACTGATATTTGCAAAAGAAAAAATTTGCTGTGGAATCAAAGATCAAGTGAGATGCCGTCGATTTCGTGAATAGTCCGGGCTAGAGCATGCACCTGCGCCACAGTAACCTTTAAGGCGATGACAATGAAAAGTATCTGTGTATTTTGTGGCTCAAGTGTTGGCGCCAGGAAGATCTACAAAGAAACCTGTGACCAACTCGCCGACGCCATGGTCAAAAGAAACATTGATCTGGTATACGGAGGGGCGAGCATCGGGTTAATGGGTGCCATTGCAGACGCCATACTGAGTCGTGGTGGTAAAGTTACCGGCGTTATACCAAAACATCTTGAAAATTTTGAAATCAGCCATCACGGCCTGACGGAACTTGTCATTACCAAGGACATGCACGAGCGCAAAGCAAAAATGGCCTCTCTGTCTGACGGCTTTATCGCGCTTCCGGGAGGCATCGGTACGCTCGAAGAACTGATAGAAATCGCAACATGGCAACAACTTAGCCTGCATCGAAAGCCAACCGGCCTGTTAAACATTGATCACTACTATGATTCGCTGATTGAGTTTCTGAGTCACTCTGTGAAAGAAGAATTCCTCAAGGCGCAACACCTGAAAAACCTGCTGCGCAGCTCGGATGCAGAATCTCTGCTCGATCAGATGATCTATTTTGACGAAAACTCCGATGAATTTCTTGGACAGAACATACGCCCGGACGATCAAAACAAACCCTGACAATCAAAGCAACGCTATAATGCGCGTATGACTGATAAATCCAATAGCTGGCAACAGAATACAAGCTTCAAAACTCACAGCCACGCTGACTGGCTCCACAGCGTGGACAAACTGCTGGCAGGTGCAGACTTCAACAACACACTTGTCAGCAAAACCTTAGATGACATTAGTATCCAGCCGATCTATCAGCAGTTGCCGAACGCACCGTTTTTAGGTCGCAACGCAGAACCCTGGTCAATACAACAGTGCTACAACCAGGGCCAGCCTGAAGAGGTTAACAAACAGATACTGTCAGATTTAGCAGACGGGCTCACCTCTGTTGAACTCACACTGAATACATCAGCAGATGAATCAACAACTATTCAGCCTGCCATTGCCTGCCACAATGCAGATGCGCTCGAACAACTACTCAGTGGCGTGCACGCCGAAATGATCCAACTAGCACTGACACCGGGTTCAGAAAATCAGTTAACCGGTGCTTTATTACTGGCTTATTACTACCGACAAAAGATTGCACCCGAAAATGTACGCTGCGCCCTGAACATTGATCCGTTGAAAACGCAGGCCGAAACAGGCCAATGCGCCAAAAGTGCATTGATAACACTGACACAATACGCATCATACTGTGCCAACCAGTTTCCCAATGCCACCAGCTTGTGCGTCGACGGTGGCGTGTACCACAATGCAGGTTGCAGCGAAGCTCAGGAAATTGCCTACACGTTGTCAACTACTGTTGAGTATCTGCGCGCGTTAAGCAGTCTTGACGTCGACACCGCATGCCAACAGATACGATACCGCGTTGCACTCGACAGCGATTTTTTTCTCAACATTGCCAAACTGCGTGCTATGCGCGAGCTACTCAGACAGGTACAACAGAACTGTGGCGCAAAACAAACCACTACCCTGATCGATGCAGTCAGCGGACACAGATCACTAACCACATTGGATTCATCAGTCAACCTGCTACGCACAAGTACACAAACAGCTGCAGCGATGTGCGCAGGTGCCAACGGATTTATCTGCACCGCACATGATTACCTGACCGACAACTCCGACAAAGCACAGCGCCTCGCACGCAACACGCAACATATATTGCTTGAAGAATCAGGCTTACTTAACGTAGATGATCCGACTCGCGGTTCAGGCTATGTTGAAGCACTGACCAACGAACTCTGTCAATCGGCGTGGGATTTGTTTCAGGGTATCGAGTCTGCAGGCGGTATGCAGCAGACTTTAACCAGCGGACTCATTGCAGAACAAATTGGTCAGTCATGCCATAAACGTCAGGCAGCACTTAGCAATGGCGAATCAACCATGATCGGAGTTACGGATTTTTCCAATCTGCTGGAAACACCGGTTCAGGCCCGCGAGTCCAAAAGTACAACTACAGATTCAGCCGACAAAAACACAACTATTTCATCAGTATCTGTGCCGGCGTTAATAAACGCTTTGTCTGAAGGCCAAAGTACGCTTTCACATAACAGCCATGACAACGCTCCGATTGCTTCAGAACCACTGAAAAAATTCAGAGATGCAGAGCGTTTTGAAGCACTTCGCTTAAGAGTCGAAAAACACCGGCAGAGCAACAGCACCGCACTCAATGTAACGCTGCTTACCATTGGCAGCCGAAAAGACTATGCAGCAAGAGTGAGCTTCTGCAAAAATTTCTTTGCAGTGGCCGGCATTAAGGTAAGCGTTGCAGAGCTCACTGATGTGTTGGCTCAGAGCTCGCAACCCGACACCCTTGCTGTCGTTTGCTCATCAGACAAACTGTACATTGAGGAAGCAGCCGCAATAGCCGGACTTAACAGGCCGGATAAGCTATGGATCGCAGGCAACAACCCGAAAGCCATATCTGCTTTAAAAGGCAGTATCAGTGAACAGATCCACTTGCGCTGCGATAAACTTACCGTACTTGAAAAAGCACTTACCATAATCGGGGTAGCGGCATGATAAACATTCCCGATTTCAGCAAAGTCAAACTTGCAGGCATTGCAGGTTGCGCAGAACCCGAATCGGTTAGCGTGCAGGACACACCGGAGCAAATAGAAACCTCTTCACACTACACTTTCAGTGACAGCAAGCAAGCTGCATTTACCGATACGTACCCCGGCCTGCCACCATTTGTTCGCGGCCCATACACGACCATGTACACCAACAGACCATGGACCATAAGACAATACGCAGGCTTTTCTACTGCCAGCGAAAGTAATGCCTTTTATCGCCGCAATCTTGCAGCGGGTCAGAAAGGACTTTCTATCGCCTTTGATCTTGCCACACACCGTGGCTACGACTCCGATCACCCCAGAGTCAAGAGTGATGTCGGCATGGCCGGTGTAGCCATTGATTCGATTATAGACATGCAAACTCTGTTCGACGGCATACCACTTGATCAGATGAGCGTGTCTATGACAATGAACGGCGCTGTACTTCCGGTGCTTGCTTTGTATGTTATTGCCGCAGAAGAACAAGGCGTCAAACCAGAACAACTCACAGGCACCATACAAAACGATATTCTAAAAGAATTTATGGTGCGCAATACCTACATTTACCCGCCGGCTGCATCACTGAAAATCATTTCAGATATCTTTGCCTACACCTCCGCCGAGATGCCAAAGTTCAACAGCATTAGTATCTCTGGTTATCACATGCAGGAAGCAGGTGCCACGGCAGATCTTGAACTCGCCTATACACTCGCCGACGGCCTTGAGTATTTGCGCACCGGTGTAGACGCCGGCATGGAAGTAGACAACTTTGCTCCCAGGCTGTCATTCTTTTTTGCGATCGGCATGAACTACTACATGGAGATTGCAAAGTTGCGCGCCGCCAGACTGCTATGGTCTCATCTGGTGGCACCGTTTAATCCGAAAAATCCAAAATCACTCTGTCTGCGCACGCATTGTCAAACCTCCGGCTGGAGTCTGACAGCACAGGATGTATACAACAATGTAGTCAGAACCAACATTGAAGCCATGGCAGCGACCCATGGACACACACAGTCGCTACATACCAACGCACTTGACGAAGCACTGGCACTACCAACCGATTTTTCTGCACACATTGCACGCAACACACAGTTGTTTCTGCAAAATGAAGCCGGCACTTGCAACAGCATTGATCCCTGGGGCGGCAGTTACTTCATCGAAAGCCTGACACAACAGCTCGCCGACAGAGCGTGGCATCACATAAACGAGATTGAACAGGCCGGCGGCATGGCCAAAGCCATAGAAGCGGGCATACCTAAATCCCGTATTGAAGAGGCAGCGGCAAGAACCCAGGCACGAATAGACTCCGGAATACAAACCGTGGTCGGCGTTAACAAGTACACTGACTTCGAAGAAGAAAACATAGACGTTTTAAAAGTCGATAACCGTTCAGTACGCACACAACAACTCGAACAACTCAAGCAACTCCGCGAACAACGCGATAGCGAGACAACCCGAAAAGCACTGCTTACTCTCGAACAGGCAGCGAAGTCCGGTAGCGGCAATCTGCTTGCACATTGTATTGATGCAGCGCGCGCCAGAGCAACCGTTGGCGAAATGTCCGATGCGATGGAAGCGGCATTCGGCAGACATACAGCAACCGTCAGCGCCATTCGTGGTGTGTATACCAACGAACTCAAAAAGGGAGGTATCGTCCTGAAAGAACTAGACAGACTGATGGAAAAATTCACCCTGCAGGAAGGCCGTCGCCCAAGAATACTGGTAGCAAAGATGGGACAGGATGGCCACGACCGTGGCCAAAAAGTTATAGCCAGTGCTTTTGCAGATCTTGGCTTTGACGTTGATATCGGTCCGTTGTTTCAAACACCTGAAGAGGTCGCCAAGCAGGCAATAGAGAATGACGTGCATATTATCGGTGCGAGTTCCCTTGCGGCAGGCCATCTCACCTTATTGCCTGACCTGCGTACAGCACTAAGCGAACTTGGAAGAGCGGATATTCTTGTTGCCATAGGTGGAGTTATCCCGCCCGACGACTACGATGCTTTATATAATGCGGGGGCGGCAGCAATTTTTCCACCAGGCACAGTCATCAGTGAGGCTGCAGAACTTTTGCTGAAAAAACTTATCGACGATCAGGAAGATATCGATTGATAAAACCGTTTGAAAAAGAATTCATGGCAAAAGACGCATCACTGTTCCACGTAGGTTGGATAAACCAGCGCATCCTCCAATCACCTCTATCGTCTGGTGGATGCGCTTACGCTTATCCACCCTGCAAAAACGCTCAAGACGCCCCACGGTCATGCGTAGGGTGGATAAGCTTGCGCATCCACCAATTAACCGCCACCATCGTTTGGTGGATGCGCCCTGGCTTATCCACCCTACAAAAACTACAAACACTGCACAAAAGTGCCGTCCTCTGTAGTGCAAGCCTCTATGCTTCTACCGCTCCAATATATATGCAGGGAGCCTGACTCATTTCAAGTAAAACCCAAAAAATCAATCCTGTTAAACTCGCTGAGCAGGTTTTGGCCTGCGATCGTGCAGCCCTGGGTCGTGCGATTACTTTAATTGAATCCACCCGACCGGATCATCAGGACAAAGCACAGAAACTGCTTGAACTATTATTACCACATACCGGTAAGTCAATTCGGGTTGGTATTTCCGGTGTACCCGGGGTGGGTAAAAGTACTTTTATAGAAAGCTTTGGCCTCAACCTGATCGAAGACGGAAGAACGGTTGCGGTACTCGCTGTTGACCCAAGCAGTGAACGCACCGGCGGCAGTATACTGGGTGATAAAACCCGTATGAATAACCTCAGCGTTAACCCGTCTGCTTTTATTCGTCCTTCACCTACGTCCGGTGTACTCGGTGGTGTCAACCGACTTACCAGAGAATCGATTCTGATCTGTGAAGCTGCAGGCTTCGATACTATTCTGGTAGAAACAGTTGGTGTTGGTCAGTCTGAAACCGTTGTTTCATCTATGGTGGATTTTTTTCTGGTACTGATGCTGCCCGGTGCAGGTGATGATTTACAAGGCATCAAACGCGGCGTTATGGAAGTTGCCGATCTGCTGGTGATCAACAAAGCAGATGGCAGCAACGAACCACAGGCAACCGCAGCACGCAACGACTACACCCACGCAATAAGATTGCTGACCCCGGAGACTGCCCATTGGCAACCGCAGGTGCTTACCTGCAGCGCACTACTGAACCACGGACTACGTGAGGTGTGGCAGGAAATCACAAAGCACCATGAAATTCAGAACACCAACGGGCAGTTTTCTGCCAAAAGACAAGAACAGCTTATCGACTGGCTGGAAAGCACGGTCGAACAACAATTGATGAACGATTTTCATAGCAACCTGGCTGTAGCAAAGTTACGGGAATCCATTCGTGCACAAGTGATCGACAACACCCTGACCCCCGTAAAAGCAGCACAACAACTAATAGAACTGCACAAGAACACCCAAAACTGACACTTACGGTGATTTCACTGCCTGCAGGAGACGCAGACTGACGTCATACCGATAAATAATTAGTTTTACACGGTCAAATATGTTAACTGTTTCATAAATTCTCTGGCAGATCAGCCGCCACAGATAGAAGACATACTAAAAGCCAGCCGCCACACCGCTTTCAGTATTTGCGTTTCAAACAAAATTCAGGCGGCATCAAAGCACCGGATTCTGGCAGTTTTCTGCCGGCAAGAAACTGGTGTATTTCGGGGAGAGTCACATGATAAAAAAAATTTTGCTGGCAGTCGCTTTAGTTGCTTACCAGCCAGCTATCGCAGATCAGAACTCAGAAGAACTACCTGAACTATTCGGCAAACTGCAACAAGCTGAGTCGCAGAAACAAGCAGCGTTGATTGAAGCAGAAATCTGGAAAACCTGGTACAAGCGTGCGCAGGACGACGGCGGAAAATCAATGACCAATGCTATCCAGGCAATGGGTGCAGGTCGCTACACAGTTGCACTGGCGCTGCTTGACGGGTTGGTTAAAGAAGAATCAGATTTTGCAGAAGCCTGGAATCGACGCGCCACCATCCACTACCTGCTGGGCAACTATAATCAGTCGTTACTCGATATCGAACAAGCCCTGACTCTGGAGCCACGTCACTTCGGTGCAATCTCAGGCATTGGTATGATCATGTTGAAGCTCGGCGAAACAGATAAAGCCTTGCATGCATTCGAACGCGTTCTGGATATATCGCCCCACAATGTTGGAGCAACCAAAAGCGTCAAGCAGCTTGTAAAAAAACTGGGTAGCAGTATTTAGCCTGTCAGTTATTGGAGATTGCCCCGTGGCATAAGCCACAGGGCATCTTCGCAAGCGTCCTAACCTTTACCGCGCCACGGTATAGTTTTGTTGATAATCCAGCGCATGATCAGGTCAAACATCAGACCGAGTAAGCCGAGTAGTATGATTGTCACCCAGATGATCTCGTAGTCAGACACTTTACGTGCAACGTTTTCTATAAAGCCGATACCGGTGGTTCCGGCAAGCATTTCCGCAGCCACGAGCGTACCCCAACACACCCCAATTGAAATACGTATACCGGTTAGAATTTCCGGTAGAGAGTTAGGCAGAATAACTCTGCGTATAATCTGCCGGTTAGATGCGCCCAGTGAATGAGCTGCATGTATCTTCGATAGTTGTGTACCTGTTGCACCGGTGCGCGCTGAAATTACCATTATTGCAAACGCAACCATGAACAGCAGAAAGATTTTGCCGTCGTCGTTAATGCCAAAGATGGTCAGTATCAACGGCGCCCACGCCAACGGTGGCACCGGACGATACAATTCAATCAATGGATCAAAGTAGCCTTTGGCAAAGCGGGATAATCCCATAAACAAGCCAAGTGGCACGCCGAGCAGGATACCCAGAAAAAGCCCGGCAAGTACTCGTTTTATAGAGTCCCATAAATGACCAATGGGTACAGGGATAGAAAATGACGGATAGTTGCCGGTAGCAAAATTAAGTACTTTGGTTTTTAAGTTGGTGTCTATAAATCCGTCAACACCGTGTCTCGGGTACTCACCGGGGATAAGATCAGCTATCCAGTCGGGGATGAAAAAGGCCAGCAGTTCACTGGCAGGTTTCCACTCATACCATAGTAATGGCACGGCTTTAAAACCTACTTCCGGGTGAGAAATCTTGATCAACGCTGTCATTGTATCGGAAGGCTTTGGCAACCAGCGACCACTGCCCTGCTCGGTACATGCGGTGGATCCGGCTCTGATATCACCACCGGGCATGGCCAGCGCATCAATGTATTTGAGGCTGCCTTTTTGCTTATCCTGTTCTGCATTGAAACGCTTCATTGCGTTTTCTATCGGATCAAGTGCGGTCGGAGGAAAGACATTGCCGTCATCAACACGCTTTAGAATTTTATCAAGCAACTTACTTAATGCGGCAGTGTCTTCGGCATCGTCTCCGGTTGTTTTCATCGCTTTAAGCTTATCGCTTAACGATTTAACTTCGGCTTTAAAGTCGTCATCAAGATTGCGAATCTTGATGAAGTCGCTGGTGATCAGTGCAACCTGTTCACTTACCTTGCTAAACTTTCGTCCACGATCAGTGTTTGGAATATCGGGAATCTCTTTTTTGACTCCTTCTCCCCAGCGCGGCTGCTCGGCTGCCGCTTTTCGTTCTGCATCGGTTGCGGGTCCGGGGAACGATGGATCTGCGAGATTTGCAGTCACAGCGTCAATGCGTTCGGCAACCGAGGTAATTGCAATGCGATTCTCTGCTGAAAGAGAATCCGCTGAGGCACGCGAAAGCAACATCGCCTCTACCGTATCGGCGGCCTGCAGGTATTCATCACGTAATGCAGGATCAAGATTACTTCTGCGAATCTTGCGTCTCGCATTTTCTATTTGCGCTGTTTCGCGACTAAGAAAAGATGTACTACGCAGCAGCCGGGACTGCATCGGAAACGCAGAGCGTACCGCGTTGAGTTCAGAGTCAACTCTTGCGACCTGACACATCTCATTGGCAGCGTTTGGTAAAAACGCCCGCGCTGCATCCCACGAGAAATAGAACCACAAAAGTAAAATACTACAGACGCCGGTAACTACCCAATACCAGCCACCGAGCGCACGAACCGGGTTACCAAAAACTGCATCGGTAACTTCCGTTCTGACGACTCGCCGTCCGTAGATGATCGAGCCGATAAAGGCCAGAATCAAAAATATAACCAAAGCACCAACGATATAGCGCACAGTATCCGGAGACATCAGGCATTGCCTCCCATGATTTCTTCTTCCATATTCCAGATCATTGACAGGATCTCGTCACGGTTAGCGCTAAACTCAGGCGTTGCCTTTACGTCACGCAAGTCCTGCTGTAAGCCCCACTCTGCAAACGGTAATCGATACTCCCGATGCAGGCGACCGGGTCGAGGAGCCATGACGAAAAGTCTTTCACCCAGAAGTAACGCTTCTTCTACCGAGTGCGTGATAATCATGATGGTTTTTCCGGTCTCCTTCCAAATTTTTAATACCAGTGATTGCATCTTTTCACGGGTAAGCGCATCCAGCGCACCCAGCGGCTCATCCATGAGGATCAAATCCGGGTCATTTATTAAACAGCGAGCCAGTGCTACGCGTTGCTGCATACCACCCGACAACTGGTAAGTTGGTGTATCACCAAAGCCCTGCAGACCAACAATCTCAAGCCATTCTTCTACCCGCGCTTTAGTGTGTTTTTTCTTAACACCTTTCATTCGCAAACCGAAGTCGACGTTCTCTGCTACGGTTAGCCATTCGAACAAGGCTCCTTGCTGGAACACCATGCCGCGATTGACCCCGGGGCCATCAATCTCTGTACCGGCGAGTGATAATGAGCCACCTGTGGGCAATAAAAATCCTGCGATGAGATTGAGCAGTGTGGTTTTACCGCATCCGGAGGGCCCGAGTACGGACAACAGCTCACCCTTTTTTAAAGTAAAGCTAACATCTTTAAGTGCCTGAACGCTTTCTCCATCAGGCATAGGAAAGGTCATATCGAGGCTATCGGCAACAAGATCACTCATCGCAAAACCCTGTAGTTGAAGTTGAGGCACTACGTAAAACGCAGTCTGGTTGCATGAATAGTTTGCCAGTACCAAAATCAGACACTAATTGACTCCAGACGATCGCGCAGGGAATACCAGTTGATGGCGAGGCTAACCCCGAGTTTATGCCATCGGTGCAGCGCGAAAGACTTTGGCGATGATACAGGAAATGCCAGGTAAACCTTATCCAATCCCGCCACAAAGCGCGCCGCCTCAATTCCCAATACAGTGCCCATGCCGACGCCACGACCGTTGTACCCCATGGCCGCTGTCAGTCCCGGCTCAAGCTCGGTTAAGAATGGCAGTGAGTCTTTGGTCATAGCTATCCGACCACCCCAGTGATAATCCCACCGGATCCCTTTGAGTTCCGGAAAAACGCTGACAACACGTTGTTTCATCGCATGATAATCAGATCTTACAAACTCATCTTTAAGCGGGCCGTGGTCACCACAACAAAGACGACCGTCTCGGTCGTACCTCATATATAAAATAAGCCTGCGCTTATCTACAAAGGTTACCTGCCCGGGCAGTATTTTCTGCCGAAGGTCCTCTGACAAAGGCTCTGTGGCGGCCAGTATACTTCTGACCGGTACCACCTTTTTAGCAAGCCCGGACACCGGTTCCCTGCCGCTGTAACCGTTGGTGCAAATCATAACTTTATCGCAACGCACCGAACCGAGCTGCGTATAAACCTGCCATTGGCTTTTTTTCTCTAGTCGGGTGACCGCAGAGTCTGTATAGATGCGTACGCCTTGAGAAATAGCATATCGCGCGAGCTCTCGTGTGTAGGACAAAGGCTGCAGAGATCCGGCAGTGGCTGAGAACAGACCACCATGATAACGCTCACTGCCGGTGGCATCGGCCGTCTGTAGCCGATCCATTACCTGCAGCTGGCAGCCGTAACGCGCATATTCGCGAGACAAATTCTGCTGCCAATCAAACACTGATCGGGTAGCTGCCGCTTGTATCCAACCTTTCTGCACAGGATCACAGCGCAGGCCAAAGTCACGAACGCGTTCAAAAACTGTCTCGGGAGTCCTGATGACAGCGGTCAGCAGGCGGCGCCCGGCATCTTCACCAAATTGATCAATCAGCTGAGTCGGCGATGAATTCAGGCCCAGGTTCACCTGCCCGCCACTGCGTCCGGAAGCACCGAAGCCGAGCCACGCAGCCTCCAGTACACACACCGAAATACCTCGCGATGCCAGCTCTATGGCCGCATTCAGGCCGGTGAAGCCTGCGCCGACAATGGTGACATCGGCCGCCTCAACTTCACATAATTGCCGCGTTTGCGGCGCATCAGGCGCGGTTTTCATCCATAGTGCGCTACGTGCACCGTCGAATGTATCACTATTTGGCATAAGTCGCAGATGGCAGTGATTTAGCGGGATTATTACACGAGCAGGCCAGCGCCGTTCAGGCGCGGGTCCCGCATTGTTGATACCCTTCACCTCGCTCGGCTCGTTCACAGTTTTACGTAACTAAATGCGACATGAATTCATTCAGGGACACACAACTGCGCAGACAAGTGAACCAGAGTTTGTAATTGAATTAGCTACTCTGCGATACTCCCGTTACGTGAACTCCTGGAATTGGAATCACGAGCTACCGTCCTCCCGCTAAATTCGGCGGTCACCTACTTGGAGTTAATAAATAAATGAAACCAGTAAAAACTGTTCTTCAAACAATCACTGCTGCTGCGATTGCCGCCGGCATTACCGCCCCTGCGCAGGCAGCGGACGAAGTCAATGTAGCATTCTTTCTTGAGTGGGCATCACCCAACCTGATCGCCAAATCAGAGGGTCTCTACGATGACGCCATGGGTTTACCAGTCAACTGGACCAACTTCGACGCAGGCACCCAAATGACTGAAGCGATGCTCGCTGGAGATATAGATATTTCGTACAGCCAGGGCCTGGCACCTTTCATCACTGCGGTTAACTCAAATGCGCCGATCAAAACGATCGCAATCGCAATGACTTACCCGTCGAACGCTTGTGTTGTCCGAGAAGGCACCGGCATCACTAAAGATAACGCCAACGAACTCGAAGGCCGTACTGTTGCCGTCCCACTGGCTACCATGGCCGACTACAGCTTCCGCATGCAAATGCGTGAACTGGGTGTAGACCTGGCAGAGATCACTGTTGTCGATCAGGTTCCTGCTGATGCGGTTGTTTCACTGCAAGACGGCAGCGTTGACATGGCCTGTATCTTCGGTGGTGACTCTACAAAGAAAGCACTTGAGCTTGGTACACAGCTTATGTCTAACGACGACATGGCTGCAGCCGGTATCGTAGCGTTTGACGTAGTGTCAGTTACTGAGAAGTTCGCACAGGAAAACCCTGATCTGGTAAAAACGTTCATGCAGGTAACGGACGATATCAACCAGGAGTTTGCAGCTGACCAGTCAAAAGCTCCTCTTATCCATAAAGAGTCTGGTATGGATGAAGAGACCACCACCAACCAGATGGGTGACATGGTATTCCCGACCAATGCGGAACAGCTGAGCGAATACTTTGCAGAAGGCGGCCTCGCTCCTACTGCATTTGACATCGTTGGTAGCGCTTTCGCTACAGACGACAACCCTGCTCGCTCTGACTACAGTGAAGTTATCGATACTTCGTTCCTGAAGTAATTGCCATAAAAGTAGCTGATAAACAGCTATGAAATAAAGGCGGGTGTGTTTTTTTCACACCCGCCTTTTTTATGCTTAACACTCACAGGCTGCTTTTAACTCGCACCATTAATGAAAGCGTCTACGTGCGACAGCAAGCAAAATAAACGACAAGCCGAGCGCACCGCCGCCACCCGTTCGCAACACATCATCTACACCATCACTGCCGGTGCTGGGTGAGCCAAGTGTAGCCACCTGAAAATCACGCTGATTGATTACTGTCGGTGCACCGAATGCTGCCGTCTCTTCAATTCTCCAGCTTGCCTCCTGCTCTACTGAAGCGGCGGCAAAAGGTATCGGGCCGATGGTATCAATGACGACTTCGTCTGTTCGACCTGTGCCTTCACCAAGTGTTAGTAACCAGTTATTACGATCATCTATGCATTGAACGTCAAGGTTCGCGTTTCTATCAAGCTGTTGGTCTCCCATATCAGCATTAAACACAAAGGCTGGATCTACGGTCATTTCATCTGCGGAGAGTGTGGTAAATAAACGCGTCATATAGCGATCCCCATCCAGCACATTCAACGACAATTGCAAGGGTGCTATTACGTCGGTTTCTATTGCAGTGGTTACAGCAGTTCTGGCTGCAGACAACTCTGCAACAGTGTAGTTGCGCGCCAGGAAGTCCTGATCAAAATAAGCGAATGGAGTCTGACCAACCGGAAGCGGCAATGCAGCAGTCAGAGTATCAGTCACAATCGGGTCATTAACAAAGTTCTGCGAGAAAGCCAGAAACTCAACGTCAGATGAATCTGATAACCTGTCAAGCTGCTCGCGAATATCGGCAGGTGTAGTAAGGGAGTCAGTCAGGTTATTAAAACGACCTGCAAAGTCAGTTGCAAAACCCTGCCCGCCTGCTTCGTTCATGGCATCGGTTATTAAAGACTGATAACTACCATAGGCATTCTGTGTACCCGTAAACCAGTTAAGTCTTGTGTAGTTAGGCGTAACATGCAGGTAATTTTCAGGTACGGCACGCGCATCACCCAGCAACCAGATGAGTACACCCATATCTTCGAGGGCGGCAATTGCGGTCAGCCGGATTGGCACTACCGGTTTGTCACTCTGGTATCTCAGGATCAATGGCTGAATACTTCCGAGGCCTCGGTTTTGCTGTAGCCTGACAGCAGCGAACATCATTTGCTCTTCAACATAGGGTGCGAGTAATTCTTCACCGGCTGCGGTCAGTTCATAGTCATTATCCATTAGCCACTGTGAGATGGACTCTGCATTGTCGCCACTGATTAATGTCACCACATAACCACCGACGTTTTGCACATCTTCTATAACAACACCGGTATCTCCATCACCTGCACCTCCGTCTGCATCGGTGCTGGCGTTCGGCGCCTGCTCAAATGCTATGTCATCAAACACACATTCCTGACCGGTCCTGCTGAGGTTGAACTGCGGCCTGGTCGCAAGCTCAAGGTCGGTAAAAGCCGTGTTACTGCCGACTTCAAATGTGGGGGTAGATGGAACCGGTACCACCCAGCTGAAATCGTCAGCGTTGCCCTGGAACTGGATCTGAATCATCGCGGTGATCTGGTCGCCGTCCTGTCGAAACACGATTTGCTCAGCGGCCTGATTGATCGGCACCAGCTGGCAGAAGAAGCCCCCACACGCAAATGACTGCGTGGGCAGGGTAAACGCTGCAAAAAGTGCGGCTACAGCAATTCCACGAAAAATTTTCATCATAGTTCCCTCGCTCAATATGGCTTATATACGGTTGTGTATATAGCTGACCGTATATGGGAATATATTCCCATTTTAATAAAAAGTCAAGCACAAGCAGGTTGACCGGACAAGCTGTAGCAGGCTCCCCGGCCGGTAAAGCGGCCGCGCACTATGCAAAGTTAAGGGTTTACTGGTGGAATAACTCATCATAGTGATGCGATTGACATCACCCGACCACTGAGATGACAGTCACTACGTGTTTGGGTGTTATCGATTCTTCCAGGGAATGGGCTGGCTACCGGGGAACTGATACTTCTATGGTTGAGGTTGCTAGCCCGGCAGCAAATGCGCGTTATCGCGATGCCAGCTCAGGTGAAACGCACCGCCGGTGGTGTGATCAAGCGTCGCAAGCTCACGTTCCTGCAACTGTACCTTCAATTCAGTGCCATCTGTGGTTTCTAAAAAGAGTGTTACCACAGAGCCGATAAATTCTTCTGATATCAAGCTACAGTTAACCACATTATCAGCCTGTGGAACCTCGCGGGATACTTCGACAAGGTCTGCAGCTATGACAAACGTTACTTCATCGTCTGCTTCATGACTGCCATGCCGGTCAGCCGCGACACTAAACTGCCCTATCGGAGAATCAACAGTAACCACACCTTCTGTGTTGCTGACGACTTTACCCGAAATAATATTATTCAGACCGACAAACTCGGCCACAAAGCGACTGGACGGTTCACGATAGATATCACGTGGTATACCGGTTTGCGCTATCTTGCCGTTTGACATAATAACTACGCGATCAGCCATGGCAAAAGCTTCTGACTGCGAATGAGTTACATAGACAAAGGTAATTCCGAGTTCGCGTTGCAGACGAGTTAACACTGACTGCATACGGATCACCAGATGTGCATCAAGTGCAGAGAGCGGTTCATCCAACAATAACATCCGTGGTTCGGTTACCAGCGACCGCGCCAATGCAACTCGCTGACGCTGCCCGCCTGATAATGTCTCGACATTGCGTTCTGCAAACTCTGCCACACCGAGTCGTTCAAGCCAGTCCATCGCTTTGTCACGTCGAGTGGTCGAATCCTGATTGCGCATCTTTAAACCGAACTCAACATTTTCCCGCGCATTGAGAAAAGGAAACAACGCCAGTGATTGCCATACCATCGGTGTATCGCGCTGGTGTGGCTTTACGTCGTTCATCAACTGACCATCGATACGAATAGTCCCTTCAGTGGGCTGTTCAAGGCCTGCCAGCATACGCAGCGTTGTTGTTTTGCCACAGCCCGATGGCCCCATGATGGCAATAAATTCACCGGCATCTATAGAAAAATTCAGTTCATTAACTGCAACAAAATCGCCGAATCTTTTCGTCACCTTATCAAAGGTAACCAGCGGCTCACTTATGCCATTGCTCATTTACAGGGCCTTGCTGTGACGGAGAGTAAAGAAGACTTGCGCAATTATAACCAGCGTCATTGATACCAGAAATACAAAAGTACCAATGGCATTGACCTGCGGATCAATATTTCCCTGTACGATCTCAAGTATTAACACCGGAATGGTTTTATTCAGCCCCGATACAAACCACGAGATAGCAAACTCATCAAATGATACTGCAGCGGTGAGAAACAGCGACGATACAATAGCGGGTTTGCAAAAAGGTACGATAACCTCCCGCATGCTGCGCCACTCACTGGCACCGAGATTCCATGCAGCAGCCTCCAAATCACTATTCATCTGATTAAGCCGTAAGCGACAGATAGCCATGGCAAACGGTGCAGTTAATACAGAATGCGCAATAATGATCGACCACAACTGACCTGATGCACCGATTTTGGAAAACCAGGCCAGCATAGCCAGCGCCATGATAATAAGGGGAATCGTCGGTGGCAGTAAAACCAGCGCCAGATAAGCATTTTTGAAACGGAAGTTATAACGATAGTCTGTATAGGCTGTACAAAAGCCCAGAAAGGTAGCAATAATTGAGGTGCAAAAAGAAACCACAACACTGTTACGCACCGCGATCCAGACATCCGGATCGGACCAGATAGTTTGATACCAGTGCAGTGTAAATGACTCAAGCGGTATGGTTGGAAATCGCGCAGAATTAAACGAAAACACCACACTGAATACGATGGGTGCAAATACAAATACAAACAACAACAGCGTGTAGCTTTTTAGCGTCCATGCCAATACACGACTGCTCATCGACTGGCTCGCTTGCGATAGGCAAGAGATAATGCTGCAAAAGCGATAGTAATCAGCGTTATCATCATCATGACAGCAACCACAGCAGCACGCGGCCACTGTTGACCGGATTTTGTCGTATCAATAATAAGAATTGGCAAAGTCGGCGGCTTGGAGCCACCAAGATAATAAGGACTGACAAAGTCTCCGAAAGATAGAATAAAGCAGAACAGTGCGGCAACAACCAGCCCGGTTTTTGCGAGAGGCACAATGACTGTGTATACCGTACGCCACGGCGAGCAACCCAGGTTATGCGCCGCCTGTACCAGATTGCGATCAATATTCGACAGTGCGAAGGTTTGCAACACTAACACCAGAGGCAGGGTTAGAGTCATGTAGCCTACCAGGGTACCGAATTTAGTATTCAGCATGGTATATGACCCAAGACCGATGTGTGCAAGCAACGCATTGATGACACCACTCTCGGCAAGAATGACATACCACGAAAATATACGCACCAGGTAGCTGGTGAAAAAAGGAATCACAAGCAGAAAGATTGCCCACCGACGCACCGATGGAGACACCTTGAACGCGAGTGCAAAGGCAGCCGGAAAGGCCAGTAAGGAAGTGACAAAAGTCGATACTGCAGCAAGCGTAAAGGTTAGAAAGTAGCTGTCCCAAAAGTAGCCACGGGTAAGCATCTTTTCCCAGTTTTTAAACTCAAATGCCTCCACCATCCGGTAGTTTTTTACCAGAAAAAAAGACATCGCCACCATAAACAACAACGGACCGACAAAGAACAGTATCTGCCAGAATATAATGGGCAGACGCCAGGTCAGCTGGTAGCCGTTAAACCACTTGTGGGGTGCTGATTGATTTGAACTCAATGAAGTGGCACGCAAACAAGAACTAAAGATAAGAGTGCCCGGCCACCGCACGCAGATCTCTGTGCGGTGGCCGGGCGTGTGTTACAACAATCAATCAGGCGTTCTTGTACTCGGACCAGAAATCATTCCAGTCTTCCAGTGACTGCTGCTGCGGAATATCACGATAGTGAATTCTGCCTTCGTTGATCAGCGCGATCGGATCGTTCGGCATACCATCAATCTGATGCGAACGTTCAGCCTCTTTACGATCAACTTCTGCCAGTTTTGCACGACCTGCTTTGGTTACACAAAAACCCGGGTAAGCTGCCATTTGTGCAGACTTAACCTGCCCTTCAGGTGACAACATATACTGAATAAACTTCTTAACTTCTGCGGCTTTTGAAGAGTCCTTACCAATGCAGTAGCTCTCGGTAAACTGTATTCCACCTTCTTTGGGTATCACTGAGGCAACCGGCGCGCCGTCTTTCTCAAGAACACCTGTTATCCAGTCTCCGATACCGCACATTGCGAGCATCTCGCCATTCTTTAAAGAGTTAAATGTGCCGCCATAATCAAAAAAACCACCGACCTGAGGACGCAGGCTCAAGGTTGTTTCCTGTAACTGACCCCATTGTTTGTCACCCAGATCCCACAGCGATGACTGGTTACCATCGTACAGACTCATCATACCGAGGTTGGGCAAGTGCCAGTCAAAGTGACCGACCTTGCCTGCAAGCTCGGGCTTCCAGAAGCAATCGTAGGTCATGGCTTCTTCTGCCGTGACTGCGTTCTTGTTATAGGAAACACCAAGATGGCCGCCACGCAGAATCATTGAATACAGTTTGTCTCCGTCCCAGTGGCCCGGAAACTTTGTAAAGTCTTCATGGAGCATGTCGTCAAACGGGTAATCAGCGGCATTCATCTCTTCTATGTAGCCTGCTGCATTAAGTTGCTGAACAAACTCACCATCAGACAAAATGAGGTCGTAGGTTCCCGGCGGCGACTGCGCAATAAGCGCGAGCATGTTATCTCCACCGGCATAGTACTTGGGCTTGAACTTTACATTGTTGGCTTCTTCATACTCGGCTACAACATCCGGCTCGCCGTGGCCGTACCAGGCAAGCATGTTGATTTCAGTAACACTGGCCCAGGCACGGCTGATGAAGGGCGCACCCAGAATAGTGGCACCTGCCGCCTGAATAACTTTTCGACGACCGGGTGAAGCCGGTGCTGGCTCATGGCTTTCGTTTAGCCTGGAAGGTTGCTTGCTTTCTATCTTTTTCATGGTTGCGGTTCTCGGGTTGGCTGTTCCGCCTTTATGTTAACGCTATCGCCATGAACTTTGATACAAATTTACGCCTTAAACTACCGGTTTTTAAAAAACCTTGTTCTGCGATTTTCCAAAGCAACAAAATCTCCGTATGCTTTGGTAAAAACCGGACAGCACCTTGAACAGAGTACAGTTTAAAAGTCACTTCAACACAGATTCACTAGTTGTACTACCTGTGATACACGTGACTGACAATAATCAGACGGTGCGCAACATACAACTGGCAATCGACGGTGGCTGCCCCGGCGTATTTTTGATCAACCACGACTTCCCCGTTGAACAGTTTCTGCCGATAATCCGCCACGCAAGACAGCAGTTCCCGCAATTCTGGATAGGGGTAAACTTTTTAGCCGTCACAGGTGACAAGGCATTTCCGGTGTTAGCGCAACTCGGCACAGAAAACGCCAAAGTCGACGCCTACTGGGCGGACGACGCACGAATAGACGAAAAAAAACCCGCAACTGATCAGCCGGAGGCTTGCAACATCACTAAAACAAAAACCGATTGCGGCTGGAATGGCATGTACTTCGGCGGCACTGCATTCAAGAAACAGCGTGAAGTTAATCCGGCCGACTACGGAAAAAGTGCTGCCATAGCCACTTCCCATATGGATGTGGTCACCACATCGGGTATCGCAACCGGGCACTCTGCAGACCTGACAAAAATAGCAACATTCCGCGAAGCCTGTGTTGATACACCTGTTGCACTGGCATCTGGTATAACACCGGAAAATGTCACTGAATATCTTCCCTACATTGACACCGCCCTTGTAGCAACAGGCATTAATGTAAAAGACGACTTCTACAACATAGATGCCGGCAGACTAAAAGACTTAATGAACGCGATCAGAGGTTAACCATGACTGACAAACACGACAAAGGTCCAAGAGACAATCGCTGGTACTTTCCACTGATGGCGCCCAACACCAAAGGAGAAAAATTTGCCTGGCTTGACCCTACTTCCGTATATATCAACGGCGCTGCCTTCGTCGACCTGCTTGACGATCTATGTGCCGAACTGGATCCGGACACCATTGATGTAGTCGCCGGACTTGATGCCATGGGCTTTGTGCTTGGCGCCGGTATCGCCACCCGGCTCGGCAGAGGATTCCTGCCGATCAGAAAAGCCGGAAAACTGTGTGTAGACACTGATAAATCTTCTTTTACCAACTACTCCGGTCGCACACAGGATATGGAAATGCGCCTGCCTGCTTTTGCAGCGGGAACACGCGTATTACTGGTTGATCAATGGGTGGAAACTGGCGGCACCATGCACGGTGCGGTGCAGCTTGTTGAACAGCAGCAGGGAAAAGTAGCCGGTATGGTGGCCCTTGCTATAGAAGAAAATGAACGCACCAATTCATACCGCAGCAAATACCACTGTGTAACAGCAATATTGCCGGACACAGAACTACAGAGACAATGCAACGCTCAGTACCTCGAGAGCTTTAAATCCTATGATCCGAGCCGTGCATTTCCGGTTTAGCTGTACCTTAAGAAATATGAGCGCAACTAATACTTACCGATCAGATTGAGAAACCAGCCATTCACATCGAAGTCTTCGTTAGCGAGGTTGTCGTCAAACGAGGTAAAATTATAACCGACTGAAAATTGCAGATTGTATCCGACAGTTTTCCCCACTGAGACCAGTGCACCATGCCGCGTGCTCTCAGTGGCATCTGAGTTCAACCAATGGTAGGAGGTTATTGCGTCCAAACCAAACGGCGTATTGTACCTTAGCCTGGCCGATGCAAGGCCTGCGTCATTACCGATCCACTCCCCGGACTGTCGAATGGTACGAATCTCACCTTCCCGGTACGCAAGTTTGCCGCCGACGCTCCAGCTACTGCCAATATCGTAGAGACTTTCAAAACTGAATATAGAAGATCTTCGATCAGTGCTGCCACTTTGAGACACAGGCGGCAAGTCAAACAGGTAGGTGTAGCGTCCGAGCAGATTCAAACGATCACTGGATACCGGCCTGTAGGAGAAACCAAGACCTGCTTCAGTAAACTCCGCATCATCACCTGCGAGGTTATCTTCCGTTATAGAATGATTAAATCGTCCTTGTATCCGCAGTGCTTCCGAATGACGATGCTCAAGGCTCGATACAGACACCCATTGATCGGTATCGACCGTGCTGGATTCGTCTTTCCTGAACTCAAGCTTGGTAGTCAGGTGACTCTGCTGCAGTTTGAAGCTCAGACCGGCTGTTACCGTGTCGCGCTCGATGGTTTCTTCAAAATCGTCTTCTAAACGGGATATCTGGTAAGACAAGGTTGCAGTAGTGTAGCGATTAAATGTATTGGTCAGGCCGAAAGTATTGGTCAGACCAGATCGTGCATCTTCTTCACTGAACTGGTGTTCGGTAAAGATTTTTAATTTGTCAGAAACCGTTTTACGCTGTCCGAATGTAACCACCCGTTCAATAGAATCACTTTCAGCGTTCAACAGATTCAGGCTGGTGTAGAAGCTATAGGTATCACTGAACACATGCTCGGCACCTACCAACAGGTTGGTACCACGATCACCCGCGCTGATTTCGCCACTAAGTTTCAGACGATCACTCACCTGCGCTCTGAGCCCTGCCGTCAACAGGCTATTTCTTTGATAACCACCGCTGCTATCAAGCACTCCTTGTGCGATGCCGTAGGTTTCAATTTTATCGTTGAGTTTTATCGCAACCTTGCCTGCAGCAAGAGTTGCAGACTCATCATCTCCGCTGGCAAGATCTTCGTTTCTTACACGTCGTATCTCACCACTGACGACGGTGTTGTCCGAATAATTGTAGTCTGCCTGTAGAGCAATAACCGATTCTTCGCTCTCGGTATCTCTCCTGAAGTTGGTTGCGACACCGGAGACGTAAAGCGAATCACTGATCTCGGCCAAAACTTCAATGCCGGTATCAGTTGTATCAACACCATCATCAAATCCTGAAGAATTATAGCCCGCATCACGCTGCTTAGCCCATGCCGCAATGGTAAGCGGTCTGTCAATCTCAACAATTTCGCTGGCGTCTACCCTTGCTTCTACACCGTAAGCATTGCCCGAGGAAGACCCGACAATACTACTGAAGGATGAAAACGTCAGACCGCCATCGTTTGATTCGAAACTACCGGATGTTTGCAGCGACTCACTTCTTGCCACTTCCAGCCTGACGAAAGTGTTGTCGGATTTTTTAACGGTGATGTCAAACGCTTTGATATCATAGTCATCAGTCTCTCTGTCTTCGTGCGCCCATGTCCCACCGATGGCGACATGATTATTGACCCAGCGCTTAGCGCGTAACCCGCCGGTAACGTCTCCGCTGCCGAAGCTTGTCGGTATAAATTCATAGTCAACGACCAGGTAGGTATTATCCGTAATCTGTGGTTCATCACGAATAATAGACGGACCCGACTGCGCTGACACACTGAAAAGCGGACGAGTAAGAATAATACGTCCCTGAAATTCATCAATTTCATAGTCTCGATCACGTTCAAGGGCTATTCTCTGCAATACCTGTTCAGAGTTATCACGTCTTACCTCTACCCAAACTTTTTCGGAACCAAGCACGATATCCCGATCACGCAGAAAGTAAAGGCTACCACCAGTGGCTAAAAATTCATTGTGTCTGAATGCTGTTTGTGCATCTGAAATAAATGCAGAAATATCTGTCTTATTGTCACCCAGATCTGTCATGTCCGTACTGCTATGGCGAACCTGAGCACCATAAAGACTACGATTAAATGCTGCGAACTCTGTACCGCTGAATGCAGTATTAAAGTTACCCCAAAGCGCGTGTGAATTGTCCCAGTCTACTCGAAGATACAGCTTACCCTGACTGTCTGTGTCGCTCACTATAGTAGAGTCATCTCCGTAGACCGGATAATATTGATCAGGATCGATTCTTCTGAAAATACTGCGAGTATCGCGCTGTTGAAAGTCGTCAAATAATTCCGATATATCTTCATTGCCGGTATCAAGCTGTGCAGTCAGAAGGTATTTTCCTTTTACCTTACCTTTTAAGTAAAAGGCCAGGCGGCCATCAACAAAGATATCACCACCAAAACGATCTTCATCTGCCGCCAGTGATTCAATACTGCCGCTGACGTTATTTTGCCCAACAGTAAGATCTGCCAGCGCCACAATAAAGAAGTAACCGGGCCGAACCTCCACATCGAGCTGTCGGTCAAATACTTCACCTGACTTTGCGTTCGATCTGATATCAAACTTATGATTACCCGGTGGCAAAATATATTCCGTAGCAAAGTTATTTTTAGAAACAGTAATAACTTCCTCTCCATTCACCTCAACAGACTTAACCTCAGAAAGATTAGTACCTCGAAGTACCACTGTACTGCCGGAAACAACAATTGACTCAAGGGCAATTCCTTCACTGAACTGACTGGTATTTTCACTTAAGTTTCTGATACTGACATCAGTTATAGCTTGTGTGCCGTCTGATGTTACGCCCTTCTTCGCAGACAGAATCTCAATGGATCGCGCAACAGTCTGATCATAATTACCATTACCATCATATATGCGAACAGCCAAATCGTATTTGTCACCAGCTCTGACATGCCCACCGGAAAAAAGAGATCCATTCCATTCCAGCTTGGTTACCGGACCTGACAGCACACCTTCAGTGGAATAAAGCGGTTCACTGTTAACAGAACTCCCGGCAGGCAAAACCAGAAGCTGCCAGCGTTCTGCAAAAGCACTATAGTTTGTGCTTAACGTTATGGGCACCGGTTTATCAAGCACATTATTTTCTGTAAGAGAAACGCTCGTTACCACCTTCACGCCGAGCACTTTCGTGAGCGATGTCGGGTCTCTGGAAATCCAGAATGCACCACCACTGTCTTTTGGCTTGTTTTCAAGCTCAGGTACAGTTTCCGGTGCAAGAGCAGATGTTTCAACAACCTTAACAGGAATTTTTGTCGTCAGGGTGACGTCAGCTCGGCGATTCTGTTGTCTCCCCTGCGGGGTAGAGTTTGTAGCCTGAGGAGTACTTTCACCACGGGAAATAATTTTAAGTGTATAGGGTGCCGGTGTTTCACAGGCACCCAAAACACAGTCAGCATCTTCAGCGTTACTCTCTTTTTGAATGGCTAAGCCAAAACTGCTACCAGCCAGCACTATTGCGATTGACCAGCTTAAGGAGTTCATCTTCATTGATCAGACTCCTTAAACGCAGTCGGATCAACAGAGACTGATACATCAGACATCAAGTCTTCGCCAAGTGCGCGACTGATAGCGTCGCGGATGGATTTGGCTCTTTGTTCTGCTAAAGCAATATTGTATTCATAAGATTGACGGCTATCAGTGTGCGCGCTGACGGTTATTTCACCACTGCCATGCAAGCGAATTGCTTTGATAATATCTTCAACAACACCGCGCTGATCTTCACGGATTGAAGCAACGTCAGTATCAAAAAACACCGACCCAAGATTTACTACAACAACTTTGGGTTTAGCCACTTCAGCAGTATTGGCAGCGGCAATTTGCGGCTCGCAGGCTGTAGCAAATTTGTCTTCTTTTTCAGGCAACAGCACACCGAAGTTCATCTTGTTCAGTGCATTGCTGTCCAGCCGGAGAACATAGGGATTTTCAGTAGTAAACCTGGCACCACTAACAAGTGACGCAGGATCGACCTTTAGAATGTAGTTGCGGCTTGTCCCAATAGAGCCGGTATCGACATCCGGTACGTTATATCGACCGTGCGAGTCCGTTTCTATAATAAGACCACTGACACTGGCAATCCTTACCGCTGGAATACCGGACTCGGCAATACCAAGATTACTCAGCTCAATCTGCAATACATCAACCGGCTCGCTACCCGATGTGCCATCGGCAAGCAACGGAACTGCACTGGTATAGCGTGTACAAACTCTTAGATTCTGCGCATTGATGCCCCGGGCTCGATCACCTATATGTGCTTCGGTGATATTTCCATCGTGGTCAAGATTAATTCTTGTACCCTCACGGGTAGAGATTCTGATCCGGTTATCTGCTGTACGCGGCATATTTATAGTTATCGTGTCGTGTAGAGGATCATTCTCAACACTGCCACGGGCCGGTATGTCTGCCAGTGAGATCGAACCGTAGTAGATACTGCTGAGTTCAATGCCGGTCGCATCTGCAGGATCCTGTACACCATCGCTATCACGATCAAAAAATACTTTACCGATTAAGGTTGCCTGGCTAATAACCGTATCGTTAACAACTTCAACACTGGCAATGGCGATATTACTGGTTTCACCGTTAGGACCATTTGCGACAACTCGGTTTTCATAGCTACCGTTAACCACACCGGCACCTACTCTCAATACATAGGTAATCTGAACCTGCTCTTCGGGTTCAAAATCCAGTTCCCCAATGATCAGTCCGTCATCAATAACTGTGTCTATCGAGCTAGCCACATCATCAGCGGTATTCAGCACTCCGTCAGCACCGCGACGAGTCAGCAGTACACTGCTTTGCTCAACCGAAAAACCGGCTGGCGGTGTATCGATAATTCTGATACCAAACGCTGGTGTTTGTTTTAGATTTTCAGCCGTGACGGTATATTGGACCAGTGACCCGATAAAGGTCTCTCGCTGATCCACATTCTTGGTCAGAACAATCTCTGCATCGTTGGCTATGGCATCAATTGGAATGTGGTTGAAAATAACATTCTGATCACCGGAGGCGATTTCAAATTCAACAAAGTAACGTGTATCTTCACCGAACTGTGGTGCATCGGGCTGCGCCTGAACCTCGCAGGCATCAGTACTGATGATCGAGTCAACCGTACACCCGGTCTCAAGCGGATCAGAGTCAAAGGTGGCTGAAACGGCACAACCTATTTCAGGACTACCACAGTCTTGTGCTCCAACTTGTCTGATAATGGATGAAAAATTAGGACGAAATGCATCTGGCACCGATGCAATTTCAATTCGATATAGTTCCGTAACTCCGCAACTTGGATCTGCACCAGGATTAATATCAAAAGCATACAAACCGTCAGCCAGTGTGGTCTGACCTTGCTGCATTTCACGAAGACACAGTTCATCTACTAACGAACCAGACGCATTGACGAGATTAAGAGTCACACCTTCTACCGGCACCCGTGCAATACTGTCATACACCACACCACTTGGATCCACCGGTAGCGGCAACAGAACGGTCTCGCCTGCAAACACCGGCCCCTGCGTTTGCGCACTATCTATGAACACACCGTTCTCATTGAATAACTCAACGGTGTACACACCCGGAATCAGGTCCTGAAAAAGATAATTGCCATCGGCATCGGTTGTAGTTGTCGCCACCACATCACCGATAGCGTTCAACAGCTGCAGACTCCAGCCCGCTTTTCGATCCTCATCAAATCCGACCTGGCCATCTCTGTCTGCATCAAGCCATACGGTGCCCTCAAGCCTTGCCGGCAGTTCAAAAGTAATGGTTACGGTGGCGCGATTTGATTCCAATCCTGTGCTGTCAGACACCACATAATCAACCGGTGTCGGGTTGATGATAAAGCCGGTATCAGGCGTGAATGTCACCTCGCCACTTTCGATATCTACCCGCCACACGCCCTCGTCAGCCACAGGCAATACACTGACCGGTGCACCGGTAACCGGATCAATGAAACGTACCGTTGTCGGGTCGAGGTTATCTTCCGGATCAGAATCATTGGCTAGCACTACTACCGTCACAGGCTGCGCCAATGGCTGCTCAAGCATCTCATCATCAACTGCAATTGGTGCAGTTTGAGGATATTCAACGGTAATGGTCGCTTCATTGGAAACCAGACCGTTAATATCCGCTATGACATAATTAACCGGTGTGGGGTCTGCAAAAAATCCCGCCTCCGGGGTAAAGGTAACTTCGCCGTTGCTGTTATCAATCTGCCATATGCCTTCACCTGCAACCGCAAGATTATCGGCATCACCATCACCATCGGTATCAGTAGCTGCAGGATCAACAAAACTTATAGAGCTAATCAGAAGATCATTTTCTGCGTCAGAATCGGCACCACTGCCATTGTCCGCAAGCACATTCACCACGGTTGGGTTAGTCGGTGCGGGCGCTGCCGGATTAATCTTTAGATCATCTTCGGCAACCGGCGCGGTTTGAGGGTAATTAACGCTCAACACCGCCACGTTTGATACCTGACCACTGCGATCACTGATAACGTAGCTCACAGTCGCAGGGTCAGCAGTAAATCCCGGCTCAGGTGTGAAAGTGACATTACCGGTAACGTTATCTATTACCCAAACACCCTCGCCTGCTACTACCAGCGTATCGTTGTCCTGATCTGCGTCGGTATCTACTGCGTCATTGGCTACAAACGATACCGTTGAAATGTCTATATCACCATTGACATCGGTATCATCGGCACCGCCATCGAGCGTCACTGCAACTCCGCTGACAGGAGAGTTAAAACTATTGTTTGTGGCAACCGGCGCTATGATTGCGAGCGGTACGCTGATCAACTGGCTAGATGCATCAACCACATTGCCTTGTGGGTCTTCTGAACTGACCGTTGCCAGATTATCGACTCCGGTGGCCAATACATCATCAAACGTCACTGTTCGCAACGCAGTGCAGTTCATTTGTTCACCTGGGCCAAGTACGAACGGACCATTCGATAGCTGAGCCGAGGTAGTCAGCCCAGGTGGCAGACAACGCAGTGAACCTGCATCAGTGATCGGATCACTGACAACAACATTATCCAGTAGAAGATTGCCGGTATTCTCAATCAGGAATGCATAATTTATAAAGTCTCCGGCTGCGAAAAACTCTGCTTCGACAGCAGTCTTTACTATGCGGATACCCGGGACCTGATCTACAACGGTAGTCGCAGAGTCCGAACCAGTACCGGCTTCATCAGTAGTGATGACGACACTGTTAACCAGTGCTGCGCCGGCATCGATGTCTGATTGCGTAACATCAAAAGTAGCGTTATAGGTCCAGACCTCACCAACATCGAGAGCGTCGGCCACACCTACATCACCAACCGGCCCTGTCACTACTGCTGTTGTCCCATCAGGCAGTGTGTCATCCAGACTGATGTTATTCAGCGTAACGTTACCGGTATTACTAACGACGATATCGTAACTTAAGGTACCAGGCTCGGTAATCTGTGCCTGATCGACAGTCTTCTCTACGGTAAACGATGGGCTGGTTATAATGGTTGTTGTAGCAACAGCACTGAATAGATCGGCACCGGTTTCATCAGTAGTAACCACAACCGTGTTATCACGCGGCTGAGCATCGTCGATATCACTCTGGCTGATTAAGAAAGTGGTTGTGTACTCCCAGGTTTCACCGACATCAATAACACCGGCAACACCTGTATCTGCCAACGGCCCGACCAGTGTTGCAATGGTGCTGTCCGGCAAGGTATCTACCGTTGTCACGTTACTCAGACTGACGTTACCTGTGTTCTCTATGGAGATCACATAGTTAAGCGTCGCCGGAGCACTGACAGAGGCAAGATCCACCGTTTTCGTGACCTCCAGATCAGGTGCTGTACTGATAATAGTCACAGCACTATCTGCCTGCGGATCAAGCTCGGCGGTATCTATGGTGAACGTATTGGTAAGATCAATTCCGGCATCTATATCAGCCTGGCTTACATCGTATACTGCGGTGTACAACCAGTTCTCACCCACATCCAGAGCACCGATGGTACCTGCATCACCGACAGGCCCGATGAGTGTTAATGTGGTACCGTTAGACAACTGATCCGTGACCACAATATTTGTCAGCGTTGCATTGCCCGTATTCTCGACCTCAATAACATAACCAAGTAACTCAGGTATTGAGACAGAAGCCTTATCTACAGTTTTGGTGACTGTAAATGACGGTTGATTGTCTATTGTGGTAGTGGCCGTATCACTTACTGTTAAGGCACCGGTTTCATTGCTGGTCACTTCAACAGTGTTAACCAGAGGATTACCGGCATCAATAACTGCCTGACTAACCGGATAACTGATGTTGTATGTCCAGACTTCAGCAACATCAAGAACCCCCACAGCACCAGTATCAGTCACCGGCCCTGTCAGCGTACCGGTAGAACCATCAGGCAAGGTATCTGTTGGTGTAACACCGGTAAGTGATACATTACCGGTGTTTTCAAGCGTGATTGTGTAGGTCAATGTGCCGGGTGCATTCAGACTGGCCTGATCAACCAATTTACTGACAGACAAGGCAGGAGCTGGCAAAATTGTGGTCTCTGCCGATGCGACCTGTGGACTAGCGCCGGTTTCAGCGGTTACCACAGAGACGCTGTTACTCAGCAGTGCCCCTGCATCTATATCTGCCTGAGTAGCTGTATAAGCGGTAGTGAATTCCCATGTCTCACCCGGATCAAGTACACCCGGCTGGCCGGTATCTGCAACAGGCCCTGACAAGGTAGCGATATTTCCGTCAGGCAGAGTATCCGTGAGTGTAACAGCGCTTAAGGTCTGGTTGCCGGTATTGGTAACAGTGATTTGATAATCAAGCGTTGACAGTGCCGTGATAGAAGCCTGGTCAACCACTTTTGTTACGCTAAACGATGGTTCCTGCGTGAAGGCAATCTCTACCGAATCAGTCTGCGGTGCGAGCTCAGCAGTAGACACCGTAACGGTATTATCTATATCGCCGTCACCACCACCGTTAGAATCGATATCAGACTGCGTTACCTGATAATCACCGCGCCAAACCCATACTTCATTGGCATCCAACACTGAATCTGTATTGGTGTCGCCACTAATCAACGTTAAATTGGGAATGATTGCATCGTTTATCGATACATTCGTCAGACCCAGAAGACCGAGGTTGGTCGCTGTCACCGTATAGGTGATTGTATCTCCAGCAGCAATCGGTGCAGACAGCGCGCTGATGTCTGCAACTTTCTCTACCAACAGGCCTTTGGGCAATACAACAACACTATCGGTATTATTAGAAAGCAATATATCTGTTTGCGCACCGGATGGTGCAACAACGCCTACATTAGTATAGTCAGCCGGGGTCAGACCATTAACACCGGAGTAAGCCTCACCACCAAAGAACACACAACACAACGAAACAGCGACGAGAAAAACCCGTCGCAGTTCACACTTTTGATTGTTGTTCTCAGGACTTGTCAAGGGGCATTAACTATCACATCAAACGTAAGGGTCACAGGAGAACCGGCTGGTATGCTTGCGATATTCCAAACCAGACCAGTGCTCGCAGGATTGCTCTCATCTTGTGTAGTACCACCTGACATAGAGCCAGGCACATAAGTAAAGCCCGGCATTACAATATCGGTTACGTCAACGTTGGTTGCCAAATCAGGCCCGGCATTATCAACTGTTAAAGTAAAGGAGATTGTTTCGCCAATATTGGGCGCGGCATCATTGACAACTTTAACAATCGATAAATCAATACCCAGATCGTTATTGGTAATTTCGCAGACAACTGCCGAACCTTGTTTAAGCGTCAGCACGGTACCTGTCGCACTACCACTGACTGGCAGATCAGCCACAGCTGTCTGACCATTAGCATCAGTACAAACCCACTGACCCTCCTGGTAGGCTATTAAATCATCTTCAGCAATGGTGATAGGGCTATTAGCTGTAACCGTGTAAGTATCACCACTGATTGCCGGACTCGCAGCCCCGGGATCACTAATCGCCAAGTTAAAGTCCGAAGCGATAGCAGTACCACCGTTATCATTAATAACATTCTTGACGAGCGTCAGAGTCGGTGCAATATCATCATTGGTGATTAAACAGGAAACATTCGCACCCGGCGGCAGATTAAGATCAGCAGTACCATCTCCGTTACCTGTTACTGCAGGAGCTAAACCATTTGCATCAGTACAGGCCCAGGTAGTAGAGGTGTAACCTGCGTTCAGCGACTCGGATATAACAAAATCGGCATTTGCTGTGACTTGCTGCGCTACACCGCTATCAGCCGGGTTCGCATCGATAGTAAGGTCGAAGTCTGCAATGATAAGGTCACCGCCATTGTCATTAATAAGTGTCTTAACCAGGGTTACCTGCGGACCGATATCGTTATTGGTAATCTGGCAAGTGACATCATCACCCGGACTAAGCGTAACCTGAGATCCACTGATTGCAGGACCACCTGTCAAAAAAGAAGTGCCTCCGGCATCGGAACAGTCCCATGTCCCTTGTGAGTAACCGGCGAAGGGTGGTTCGGAAATATCAATTGGCGTGTTCGCCAGGACAGTCTGTGCTGTTCCCGTAATGGCGGCTGTTGTACCGATGAATATTGGAAACGCACTGGCGACAACAGTACCACCGTTATCATTGATAACGTTCTTAACCAGTGTCAGTTGAGGAGCGACATCATTGTTAGTTATGGTACAAACGGCCGACTGACCCGTGGTGAGCACCAGTTCACCATTATCAAAAGCTGTGTTATTCAAGGTGCCGTCTGTACAACTCCAGCTGCCTTCGCTATAACCTGTAATATCAGATTCCTGCAGTGTGTAGGTGCCTGGCACAACAAATAATTTATTGGCTGTATAAGTTGTTGTGTTTCCACTTGTAGTACCCGCATCAAAAACTAATGTACCGGCATCGGTAGTGATATTAAAATCACCAACCACCAAATCACCACCATTGTCATTGACCACCTCCTTGATAATCACAATCTCGGCATTCGGTGTAACCTGTACCGTACTGGTATTGTTGGCCAGATTAGTTTCGAATTGATCGGGTGACGAAGTTACCGTTGCGGTATTTTCATAATCCGCAAGCGTTAAGGGGTAGGCCACTAACGGTATCAACAACAAAGCAAGCACGCTAAAGCGAGGCCCGTTAAATTCCTTTTCGAAGAAAAAGTAGCTTAGTTGCTGTTTTAGCTGTTTTAGCTGTTTTATAGTTTCATAGTTCATATAATAAAACCTGAAGGCATCCACCTTCCTATCTGAAGCACACCTACGGTGGCGACACTGTCGCCTGGAATGTCAATATTTCTGATGCACCTATAGCTATACTCGCAATAGTCCAGTCAAGACCACTACCAGCGGGTGCACTATCTACTCTGATACTGCCACCGGTTATAGAACCGGCGACATAAATAAATCCGGGTTTCACAACATCTATAATTTGCACATCGGTGGCGACGTCCGGACCGTTGTTTATTACTTCTATAGTGAAGGTCACGACATCACCGACGTTCGGAGAGGGGTTACTAACCGACTTTTGAATATCTAAATCTATTCCTTTGTCATCGTTGACTACTGTGCATACCGCTTCATCACCAACATCTATAGTCAGTGTTGTACCGACCAGCGTGGCACCGGCACAACTCCAGGTCCCTGCATAACCGGGTAGCTGCTGTTCGCTAAGAACATAGTCTCCAGCGGCCACCGTGGCATCTGTGATGAACGCATCACCGGAAATTCCGGAGATAACATCCGGACCACTGGCTGCAATCGTAAAATCAGAAACTACTGCAGTTCCACCATCATCATTGACTACTACCTTATTCAAGGTCAGTTCGGCTGTTCGAAAAACCCAGTAGTCAACTCTCTCGGTAGTATGATTCCGGGTCGTATCACCCTGGACGACTTCCTCATCTACTGCTAAAACGATTTGATTAGGCGGCAACGGATCTGCCCCGTAGAGCACTGACCACGAACCGTTGCCACCGTCCTCGCCCGCCTGAGAAGTAACGCCAACGGTATAATCAGCAGAAAGGTTATAGGTGTAGCCAATGTTAGCTGCGCTGTTACCTGCTACCGAATCAGCACCGCTATCGAGCTCAAAGTCGATACCGTTAACTGACCCGCTGCCAGCTTCAGCTACCAGATAACCAATGGTTTCCGGGTTACGACTACTTGCTATTTGTCCTATATGCTTACCTACACAAATACCATCTGCATGACCCGCCTGAAAAGCTTCGTTAACACGTGATTCGCAGTCAGTCACATGAAACACACTGGCTCGACTGTCGTTGTAGCTTATGACCTGTCCCAGGACTACATGGTCGGTATAAGTTTGCACTATGGAAGCACTGACATTTTCAAGATTTGCCTGATTCCAGCCACCATCAGTACTGACTGATCCACTGGTTCGGTCTGAAACAACTGTGTGCGCCTCATACCTTGTACCATCAGGTAGTGTAAAAGCGCCTTCATCCGAAATAAGACAATGAACATCACCAGTCTCCGCGGCGGAATCTTCCCACCCCTGAATTCTTAATTCGAAAGAATTGGATGTGATGTTTCTGATGCGTACTGCAGCAGGTGGATAAGCGTAGTTGGGATTAGCGCCTGCGAAAGAAATAAGGTTATAGCTGCAAATCGGAATCGCGTTGCTATAGCTGTTACCTAAAGGCACTGTTTTCCAGGCAGTAGAAACATTCTGTATCAGGTGCACTTCCAGATCATTGGTCAATACGGCAGCCGCGACTGTACCTGGCGCTATAGCAACCATCATCAGACATGCAGAAAAAATCAAGCGCACGAGCACTGGATAATTTCTTAGACAACTGAAAAATCGGAGTACCAACTTTTATTCCCTGGCGTTGATAAAGTACGTTCGAAATAGCGAGAGCTTCGGCATCAGACAGGCTGTTGTTGCACCAACAACTCATTAACAGACCGCCAGACCGCCTCAGACACTCACTATCCAGTACAACTCCCATACCAACCAAAGGCACTGATTTTTGTGAATTAGAGTGATTAAAACCACGAAGTGTATTACTGCAAGGCATGCTTAACGCAAATATCTGCAAGCGTACCGACTAAATGAACGAAGCAATACGGTAGAAAGACATTAAAACTTTGAGCGTATGAAAAAATGCCTTCGTACCATCACGTAAAATTGACGCTATAACTTTGACGGCAGGAAATTACTACCTGATTTAATACTGGATGATCGTGTTTTATCTTCGCCAAAAGAATGAAAGTCGACCAATGGAGTTGCCTATCATCCAAATATCGCAACACTTGCTCGGGGAGATCCAGACTGACGCAAAAGCACCTGTTGTACAGTCGACATTGCAAGCCAATTGTTTTTTGCCTCGAAACCGAATCCTGTTGTTTCGTAAAGAGACCTGGTGGCCAGGAAAAATTTTTTGCTTTAACTCCGGATCGTCTTCAGACCTACAGACAAGCCGCGTTACTTCAAAAATCCAATTTTTACACTTCCCGAAAAATGACTGAACAACTCCACGAGCAATGCGGTAACCAGCTGTTCCGGATAAGGTTGAATAGAGAAGAATCGACCAGACACAAAAAAGGCCGTCATAGACGGCCTTAAATTTTTGTATGGTGGTCATGGGTGGACTTGAACCACCGACCCCAGCATTATGAATGCTGTGCTCTAACCGACTGAGCTACATGACCTTAAAATGATAGAGACGTATTCTGGATAGTTGATTGTTGACTGTCAAGCACATGATCTCGGGGATTTGACAATCCACGTCATACATTGAAACGAAAGTGAACAACATCACCTTCATTCATAAGGTATTCCTTACCTTCCAGTCGCCACTTACCGGCATCCTTTGCGCCTTGTTCACCATTGTGCTCGATAAAGTGGTCGTATGAGACTACTTCTGCACGAATAAATCCTTTTTCAAAATCGGTGTGAATGCGACCGGCACCATTAGGGGCAGTAGCACCCTGGCGCACAGTCCAGGCACGGACCTCTTTTTCACCCGCTGTAAAAAAAGTCTGCAGGCCAAGCAGGTTGTAACCTGCCCGAATGACCCGGTTCAAACCGGGCTCTTCCAGCCCGAGCTCTGTCAGAAACTCGGTTTTTTCATCATCTTCAAGCAGTGCTATTTCAGATTCAATGGCAGCACACACAGCTACAACACCTGCGCCTTCTGAAGCTGCATATTCTTTCACACGATCAAGAAGCTCGTTGTTCTCAAAACCCTCTTCATCAACATTGGCTATATACATGACAGGTTTTGAGGTTAAAAGATGCATCATCTTAACCAGTGGCAGTTCTGAATCGTTTAGCTTCATGGTGCGCACCGGGTTGCCGGCATCCACATGCTCTACCACTCGTTCCATGAGCGCTTTTTCTGCAATAGCTGCCTTATTACCGGATTTGGCATTTTTACCGACCCGATATAATGCTTTCTCTGCCGATTCCATGTCGGCAAGCATTAGCTCTGTGTTGATTACTTCAATATCGGCGACCGGATCAACCTTACCCGCCACATGTATTACGTCATCATTGGCAAAACATCTGACAACGTGCGCTATTGCGTCAGTCTCGCGAATGTTCGCAAGAAATTTGTTACCAAGCCCCTCGCCTTTTGAGGCACCTTCAACCAGGCCGGCAATATCTACGAACTCCATAGTGGTAGGCAGAATTTTTTGCGGGTTAACAATCGAAGACAGCTTATCAAGACGCGGATCAGGCACAGGCACGATGCCGACATTTGGTTCTATGGTGCAGAACGGATAATTTTCTGCCGCAATTTCCGCTTTGGTCAGTGCATTGAACAAGGTCGACTTACCGACGTTGGGAAGTCCTACGATGCCACATTTAAAACCCATGTCTGGTTATTCCCGTGTCGCTGGTCAGTTTTAAACTATTTTTTGGTGTGTAGTGCACGCATGGCTTTTGCCATATCACCGGCTACCATATCGGTGATCTCACGCGCTACTTCGTCGATGGTATTCACCAGGAGATCCATTTCAGATTTAGGAGCACGCTGCAGTACAAAGGACACTACTTTCTTCGCGTCACCGGGATGACCTATACCCAGCCTGACACGCCAGAACTCACGCCCCATGTGATTGATAATGTCACGTAAACCGTTGTGCCCTCCATGACCACCACCCTGTTTGAGTTTCACTGTACCTGGAGGAATATCAAGCTCATCATGCGCTACCAGAATTTCATCTGCTTCTATACGATAGAAATTCGCAACCGCTCTGACGGACTCACCACTCAGGTTCATGAAGGTAGTTGGCTTTAGCAACCTGACATCACAACTGCCGATAGTGGTACGAGCAATATCACCCTGAAACTTTTTTTCCGAAGAGAAATTCGCGGAAAAACTCCTTGCCAGCTCATCGACAAGAAAGAAACCCGCATTATGGCGGGTTTCTTCATATTTGGACCCGGGGTTACCGAGCCCGACTATCAGTTTGATGGCACACATCTAACAATCGTGTCAGGACTCTTTGCCTTCACCCGAATCACCGGAGCCATCCGCCGGAGCATCTGAATCATCAGTGGTTTCTTCTTCATCTGCCTCATCTCCTTCAACTGCCGCACGAGGCTGGAAGACAGTAATGATCGCACGATCATGGTCTTCGTCACCTTCGACATAATCAGTTGAGGTAACACCCTCCGGTAGCTTGATGTCAGATAAGTGCAGTGACTCACCAAGCTTCAAATCGATTACATCGACTTCAATGTACTCAGGAAGATTGCCCGGCAGACAACTGACACCAACATCGTTTTCAATCTTGTTGAGAGCACCGCCCTCTGTCTTGACGCCGAAACAGGTTTCTTCATTGATATAGTGCAGTGGCACACGTACTGAAATTGCCTCATCCATACGCACACGCATAAAATCCATGTGCAGAATTTTCTGCTTGAACGGATGACGATGAATGTCTTTGATGATCGCTTTCTCGTCTTTACCATCGACTTTTACAGTCAGAATGTGAGAGAAAAACGCTTCGTTCTGGAGCGAGTTAAGGATCTCGTTATGATCCAGAGATACGGGAGTGGGATTGCCACCGCCGCCATAAATGATGCCCGGAAATTTATTTGTCTTACGCAGTCGGCGGCTCGCACCCTTACCATAGTCACTGCGTACTTCCGCGCTCAATGTGAAATCGTTGCTCATTGAGTTTCCCTTTAAGGATTGATTGAAGTATCTGTAAAATAGCTAATCAGGCGCTTCGCGACCAAAGCAACCCAGCAGAACAGTATAACAAATATTTGGCTTATAGCCAGAAAAAGGCAGGAAAAAGATTATCCGGCAAGGGCCAAACCTCATGACAACACGTTTCAAGAGGTTCTACAGCGCAGATTTCTGGTCCATTTCCTAGTCCATATAAATAGAACTGACGGACTCTTCCTCATGGATACGCCGGATAGTCTCAGCCAGCATATTTGCCACAGAGAGCTGACGAATATTGCCGCAATCAGTCGCCTCCTGCGACAGAGGAATGGTATCGGTGACCACCAGCTCATCGATCTCGGAGGCCGTGAGATTGTCCATCGCCTTACCGGACAACACGGCATGAGTGGCGTAGGCGACGACCTTAACCGCGCCGTGCTCCTTGAGTGCTTCTGCCGCTTTGCACAGGGTACCGGCGGTGTCTACCATGTCATCGATGATGACGCAGGTCTTGCCGCGGACATCGCCAATGATGTGCATCACCTGGGCCTGATTAGCCTGCGGTCGCCGTTTATCAATGATGGCAAGATCTGCATCGTCCAGCTGCTTCGCGACGGCGCGTGCACGCACAACCCCGCCAACGTCTGGTGATACAACAATCAGATTCTGATGCTTCTGACGCCACAGATCACCCAGCAGCACCGGAGACGCATAGACATTATCAACCGGAATGTCGAAAAAACCCTGAATTTGTTCAGCGTGTACATCGACCGTTAAGACACGATCAACACCGGCAATAGTAATCATATTGGCCACCAGCTTGGCCGAGATAGCTACCCTGGCTGATCGCACGCGACGATCCTGTCGCGCATAGCCAAAGTAAGGCACCACTGCAGTAATTCGATCAACCGATGCACGCCGGAAGGCGTCCACCATGATCAGCATTTCCATCAAATTATGATTAGACGGGTTGCATGTGGTTTGGATAAGAAAGATATCGCGACCGCGAACATTCTCAAGAATTTCAACAGCTGTTTCACTGTCAGAGAATTCGGTAACCGATGCTTTACCCAGAGGAATACGCAACTGATTTGCGATTTTCTGTGCAAGTGCCGGATTGGCATTGCCCGAAAATACCATCATGCTTGAGTCAGACACTATGCCCCGCCCGGCTAAGGATTTTTGTTAGGTAACACACTCACCGAAACTACAGCAGATACCAAATAGCATACCGTGCTTCGATAAGATGGCTGGGGCGGTAGGATTCGAACCTACGAATGCCGGGATCAAAACCCGGTGCCTTAACCGCTTGGCCACGCCCCAATTATCTTACTCTGCCCACTTGCTATCTATCTGCCGATTTTCTATCAACTATAACGCTTCCAACCAGGCGTTATATGCTGTCGATCCCTCGTGCGATGAAACCCTTAAAGCCGGAGAGTGCTGATAGCACATTCTGTGCCCGGGCTTCGCTGTCGCAGGCGAGGAAAACACAGGCTCCAGTACCGGTTAATCGGGCTTTTACAAACTCACCGCGCGCATCTCTTACCTCACATTGTGCCGCAGCCTGCGACACCGCAGTGAGAGCTTCGCGAACAGCCGGATAAAGCTCACTAACCAGCGGCTGGAACACATTACGCAATCCGACACCACTGTGGAAGCGGCGTATTGTGATTGCTGCACAATCACGTGTCAATTGCGGATGAGAGAACAATTCACTGGTACTGACGTGAACACCGGGATCGACCACCACATACCAGCACTCCGGCAGAGCCAGCGGTTGCAAATTTTCACCCACGCCTTGCGCCCAGGCAGATTGGCCATGAACAAAGACAGGCACATCCGCACCGAGCTGTAACCCAAGCTCTGCAAGCTGCGCCAGAGAGAGACCGGTTTGCCAAAGCCGGTTTAAAGCTCGCAATGTGGTCGCCGCATTCGAACTGCCACCGCCAAGTCCACCCCCCATTGGCAGTAACTTTTTGATATGTATATTTGCACCGAACCGACAATTAGCACGTACCTGCAATAATTTTGCAGCCCGAATTATCAGATTAGTTTCATCTGCAACACCGGCAAGTGAAGGCTGCAGTGTGACAGCAGTATCAGCGGTTATTTCAAATGTCAGCTCGTCACCATAGTCCAGTAACTGGAAAACGGTTTGCAGAGCATGGTAGCCATCCTCTCTTCTACCGGTGATGTGCAGAAAGAGATTAAGCTTGGCAGGTGCGAGCCAGACTTTTTTATCACCCATCACTGTAGACCAATCACCAGCAAGCCGGACGCTATAAGTCAAAAGCCGCAGGCAAACGCGATCCGTTGTTCAACCAGTGCACTGTGCTCACTAAGTATCAACACCGGGAATCGACAAACGACCGCTATCAACTGGCTTGCCCCGGCTCCACTTTTCAAAAGACAGTTTGATCGTGACGCCCTCGCCCTGAATAAAAACCGACTTTGGCAAATACATATTATCAAGCACTGTGTATTGCCTGAAGTCCACCTGCCAGCTGGTATTGTTATCTACAACAACCATGTCATCTAAACGCCCCTGATCATCACGGTTAAGCTGCTGCGCATCACCCGGCAGACCCACAGCCCAGTCCTGCATTTGTTTTACCGGCACATCAAAACCAAGAATTGAAGCAAGTAATGTCGATGCATCTCTGCCTCTGATGGTTCGTTCACGATCAGTAAGCTGCGCACCATTGTCATCTTCTGACAAATGAACGAGCCGTATACCCAGTGGCCCAAAGAGCTTTATATCAAAGCCCTGATCACTGGCATCCCACGAATAATTGGCGTTGAATTTACCTTCCTGGACAGACTCAAGCGTTATTGAGCCAAGTGCACGCCACGGTTTAAATGCTTTTAGTGCTGCCTCTCGCTCGGCGATTGTCTGCGTCGGCAAAAGCTCGGTTGTGTCCGGTTTTGTGGCACAGGCACTGAGAAAAGCGGCAACAATGCAGGCACTAAAGACTGCTCTGTAAATATTGAGATTCAACGAATGTATTTCTTCATTGTGTTGTTAATTACATCGTCAGCCGGCGTACCACGCAGTGCACCTTCCCAAACACTGGTGGCCTGTTCCTTATCACCGGTGACCCACAATACTTCTCCGAGGTGTGCTGCTATCTCCGGATCGGGCAGCGCTTCATAAGCCTGTTTCAATAATCTGAGCGCATCAACATAACGACCCAGATGATAATAAAGCCAGCCCAAACTATCGGTTATTGCAGCGTCATCAGGTGACAGGGTATGCGCCTTAAGAAGATACTCTTCTGCTTCATCAAGGCGTTCATTTCGAGTCACCAGAGAGTAGCCAAGTGCATTTAGTGCGTGACTATGATTCGGTTCAATCTCTATTACTTTTTTTAGATCCGCTTCGAACAAATCAGGCTGACCGAGTCTTTCTGCAACCAATGCTCGCGAGTACAGAAGTGCCGAGGCATCGTTGTATTGATCAATACCTTCGTTGAGCAGCTGCATTGATTCTTCGAATTGATTGTTAAAATTTAACAGCCGGCTTTCAGCATCGAACAACTCAACCATAACTGATTCATCAACCGCGGTAGATCTGAGCTGCAGCAATAAGCCACGGCCTTTATCGACCTCGCCTCCCAGCCCATGCAATTCAGCGGCACGCATTCGGGCGCGTAAATAAAACTCACTGTCCTCTACGGCAAGATAACGTTCAATTGCCGGCCCATAGTCAGAACGACTATCCGAGATCCGACCGAGATAGAAGTTGGCTTCGTTTTGATATTTGCCAAGCGCAATAACGGCATTCAGATAGTGTTCCGCGTGGCCGGTCCGTCGCATGTCGAGTGCAAGTAAAGCAATCGAATACAGCGCATCTGCATCGTCAGAAAATCTGTCATAAATGAGCTCAAGCCGATCCAGTGCACTTTCGATTTTTGCATTATCTACCAGCAAACGCACATAGCTGAGCTGCGAACTCAGGTCATCCGGTGAGCGCGACAAGTAGTCCGTTACGGGCTCTATTGCTTCATCACCAACACCTCTCGAAAGCTGCAGTTGTGCGCGAGCAAAAAGTGCATCGGCATTATCCGGATCAACCGTCAGTGCACGTTCAAAAGCCTCCATTGCAAGGCCCCGATTACCGTTTGACATTGCAAACTGACCGATCCCGAATTGCGTTGCTGCACTATCACTGTAGCGCGATGCCAGCTGCTCGAGTAACTGCGAGCCGGTATCCGCATTCACCTGACGCAGGATCTCGTAAAGCACAGAGGGAATCACCCGGGCAGGCTCTCCATCAGTCAAAAACACCAGCTGCTCTATTGCCGCTGCCGCCATGTCGACTTCGCCGAGCTGAATCAATACCCGGGCACGATGTTGCCACGCCTCCCGACTTTCGGGCGCAAGCTCCACCCAACGTACGGATGCAAGCTCTGCGCGCTCAAAGTTGCGATCAAAAATAGCGAGTTTTACAGCGCGTTCGCTGACCCGTTCATCACTTGAGGCTGTGGATGCTTCGAGATAGCTTTCAGAAGCCACCCCCACCATTCCAAGCCGACCTGCAATTTCGCCGGTGAGAATATTGAAAATAAGATCAGATTCCTCACTCACGCTGAGCGGCGAAGGCACCGGATCCAACGAAACGTCGAGAGAATTTGCGGTGCCTGAACCGGAATCGGCGACCACCAGGGCTGCTCCCTCAGCTTCAGCCGCCGCTGATATTTGCGCAACGTTTGCTGTGCCGCACGCTGCCTGCAACAGCCCGAGGACACTGATAGTGGCACCAACAGTGGTAAATATTTTCACAATCAATCTGCTTCCCGTAGTGCCCGGTCAAGAACGGCTCTATAATAGACGCTTCACTGCATGACAACGTTGCATGAATTTCCTTAAAACCAGTTTACCGCAAACGCCTGCCGGCGGCTTGAACCTGTACGACTCCGCAGGCCGGCTGGCAAATCCGACTACGGTCGATGCGAGCCTGGTTAAGCCTGCCGCCAAACTGATCAACGCTGAATTGATTATCCGGCGAATTTGTAAATAGCTTTGCTAACATACTGACATGTCTCTCTTAGCAGTCGGCCTGAACCATCAGACCGCTCCCGTTGAAATCAGGGAGCAAATAACATTCGCTCCGGAGCGGATCAGCGCGGCCCTGCTACAAATGAAATCCGATTTACAGGTGCCCGAAGCGACGATTGTGTCTACCTGCAACCGCACCGAGATCTACTGCGGCATGCCGGACGGCAAAAGTGACGAAGTGGTAAGCTGGCTGCACACATACCATCAGGCACCACAAAACACGTTTTCACCGTTTCTGTTCACCCACCATGACCGCGATGCCGCGCGCCATCTGATGCGAGTATGCAGCGGCCTCGACTCAATGATTCTGGGTGAACCTCAAATACTCGGGCAAATGAAGCAGGCTTTCCGCGAGGCCGGAGAATCCGGCGCTGTCGGTCGCGACCTGACATTCCTGTTTCAATCGGCCTTCAACGTTGCCAAGCAAGTACGCACAGATACTGCCATTGGCGCGAGCCCTGTGTCTGTGGCCTTTGCCGCTGTGTCATTGTCCAAACAAATATTCGGTGATCTCAAAGATCATACCGCGCTACTGATCGGCGCAGGTGAAACCATCGAGCTCGCACTACAGCACCTGCACTCGCACAATATCGGTAAAACCATCATTGCCAACCGAACTGCGGCTCGTGCAGAAAAGCTTGCTGCAAACTTCAACAGCGAAGTCATCAGCCTGACCGAAATTCCCGACCGTCTCAGTGAAGCTGACATCACCATCTCTTCCACTGCCTCGCAGCTACCGATTCTTGGCAAAGGTGCAGTCGAAGCCGCATTGAAAGCAAGACGTCATCGACCCATGGCCATGATCGACGTTGCCGTACCAAGAGATATTGAACCGCAGGTCAGCCAGTTAAGCGATGTATTCCTCTACACAGTCGATAACCTGAAAGAGATCATCGATCAAGGCATGGAGGCGCGACAGGAGGCCGCCGTCAAAGCCGAACACATTATTGAAAACCAGGCCAGCGCGTTTATGCAAAAACTGCGCGGCTTAAGTGCAGGCGTTACCATTAGCGACTTGCGAGCCCACACCACTACCATCCAGCAAACTTCAATGGATGCGGCTTTGGCAATGCTCAGGAAAGGCGATGATCCCGAGAAAGCGTTACAATACTTCGCACACACCTTTACCAACAAGTTGCTTCACACACCCTCGTCACAATTACGCACAGCCAGTGAAGCGGGTGATACAGATTTAGCCGAAGCGGCGCGCAAGCTGTTCAAGCTCGATAAAAATAACGCCAAATGAAAGAGCCAAATGAAAGAGTGTAAGAGCCGTGAAAGCTTCAATTAAAACCAAACTGGAAGGCCTGCAGGAACGCCATGAAGAAATCGCGGCGTTACTTGGCGACCCTGACACCATTGCAGATCAGAATCGCTTTCGTGATCTGTCACGTGAATACTCGCAACTCGAACCTGTAGTCAAAGCCTATACTGACTACCGCGTCACCACAGACGATCTTGAATCCGCCAAAGAGATGGCCAACGATTCAGATCCCGAGATGCGTGACATGGCAAAAGAAGAAATTGCCACAGCCGAAGAAAAGATCACAAGCCTTGAGGGAGAACTGCAAAAGCTGTTGTTACCACGTGACCCTCGAGATGAAAACAATGTATTCATCGAAATAAGAGCCGGCACAGGTGGCGATGAGGCGGCAATTTTCGCAGGTGATCTATTCAGAATGTATTCGCGCTATGCCGAAACGCAAGGCTGGCGTGTAGAATTAATCAGCCAGCGCGACGGTGAGCACGGTGGTTATAAAGAAATTGTTGCAAGACTCATTGGCGATGGCGTTTTTTCAAAACTCAAGTTTGAATCAGGCGCGCATCGTGTACAACGAGTACCTGAAACTGAATCACAGGGACGAGTACACACCTCTGCGGCAACAGTTGCCATACTGCCGGAAGTCGAGCAGGTAGAAGAAATACAGATCAATCCGGCTGACTTAAGAGTTGACACCTTCCGCGCCAGTGGCGCCGGTGGTCAGCACATCAATAAAACTGACTCGGCTATTCGACTCACTCATCTGCCGAGCGGCATCGTTGTTGAGTGTCAGGATGAACGCTCGCAGCATAAAAATCGTGCGCGTGCTATGTCGTTGCTGCAGGCACGACTACTCAATGATGAACTGGAAAAACAACAGGCAGAAGAAACTGAATCGCGACGTCTGCAAGTGGGCAGCGGCGATCGTTCTGAACGCATACGCACCTACAACTACTCTCAGGGACGTGTCACAGATCACCGCATCAACCTGACACTATATAAGCTGGAAGAGATCATGAGCGGCTCCGTGCAACAGGTTGTCGATCCGTTACTGGCTGAACACCAGGCTGATTTACTGGCCGAACTGAGTGAATAAAAAGACCGAGTGAACGGCGAAACCTCCATAGCGTCATTGTTGGCCAGTACAACCACTCTACTGAAACATCACTCTGACAGCGCAAGACTCGATGCCGAATTACTGCTATGTCACTGCCTGAAAAAACCACGCAGCTATCTGTACACCTGGCCGGAACAAGCACTTGATGCCCGGCAACTCAGTTTATTTAACGCACTGGCCAGTCGTCGCTCACAAGGTGAACCCGTGGCCTACCTGACTGGTTTACGCGAATTTTGGTCAGTCGAGTTTGACGTCACACCGGATACACTAATTCCACGGCCCGACACTGAAGTACTGGTTGAACAAGCGCTGGAAAAACTTAACGGTACAAAAGGCCCGTTTCTGGATCTCGGAACAGGCTCAGGTGTAATCGCTGTAAGTGTTGCAATGGAAAGACCCGATATAGAAGTTCACGCAACTGATATCTGTAACGCAGCCCTTGATGTAGCGCGAGCTAATGCAAAGAAGTTCAACGCGCAGATCGAGTTCATATGCTGCGCATGGTTTGAAGAATTAGAACCGCAAAACTACGCGGTGATTGCTTCCAACCCACCCTACATTGCAGCCGATGACCCTCACCTGAAACAAAACGGTCTGCCTTACGAACCGCTTAATGCATTGCAATCAAGTAGCAATGGATTTGCCGACATCACTGCTATTATTAATAAATCACCAACATATCTTGGATGCGGCGGCTGGCTACTGCTCGAACATGGGCATTCACAAGCCAGTAAAACACGAAATATTATGCAGGCTCAGGGATTCCGCAATATAGACACAGTAAAAGATTTGTCTGGCAATGACAGAGTTACACTCGGACAAAAATCATGACGAATGTAGCGAATGCCTCAGATAGCGAACCATCATCAGCAATCATCACAGCGGATAATACATTTGCCGCAATAGACCTGGGCTCAAACAGTTTTCATATGGCAGTAGCGAGCACCACTGACTCGCATATGCAGATGATTGACAAACTTCGTCAACCTGTACGTCTTGGTGCGGGCCTTGACAGCAATAACAATATTACTACTGAGACAATGAATCGGGCGCTGGAGTGCCTGTCAATGTTCAGGGAACGGTTGAAAGATGTTCCAATAAATCAAATACGCGCTGTCGGCACCAATACACTTAGACGCGCGGGCAATGCTGATGAATTCAATGATGCAGCACTGGACGCACTGGGTGTGCCGGTTGAAATTATCGCCGGTCGGGAAGAAGCAAGGCTTATTTATACGGGAGTCACCTACGGGATCAGAGATAACAAAAAGCGCCTGGTGATAGACATAGGCGGCGGCAGCACAGAATTTATCGCAGGCATCGGCAGCGAAGCAAATATTGTAGAGAGCATCAGCATAGGCTGTGTCAGTGCCAACACCTGTTGGTTTAAAGCTGACCTGCCCAATAGCAAAAAACTCGGCAAACAATTTGAAAAAGCCATTGCCAGCAGCAGACTTGAAACCGATGTCATCGTACCCGATTACCTTAAGCACGGCTGGGACATCTGTATTGGTTCAAGCGGCACCATCAAAGCCACAGAGAGAATTATCCAATCTTTCTACCCGGATGAAATCGGTATCAGCGCAGAACGCTTACAAGCGTTGATAGAAAAAATTATCAAAAAAGGCCCGGAGGTACTGAATCAGGTCGCCTCTATTAGCGACGACAGACGTGAGGTTATATTAGGCGGACTTTCAGTGGTTAAAGCCACTTTTGATGCATTGAATATAAAGCGCATGCAAGTCTCTCATTCAGCCTTAAGAGAAGGTGTTATCGTCGACCTTGCCGGTCACTCAGCGAATGACAATGTCAGGCGCAATGCGGTAAATAATATGCAACAACGGTTTAGAATCGACACCGAACAAGCTGCCAGAGTATTTGCCACTGCAGAAAGGCTGTTCAAACATGCCGCAAAAAATTGGACTCTCGATAAAAAAAGAGACCGAGCTGCACTGCGGTCGGCAAGCCATTTGCATGAAGTCGGCCTATCTGTCGCACATGAGCAGTACCACAAACATGGTGACTACCTGTTAAGTAATGCCGATATGTTAGGGTTTTCAAGAAACGACCAGAGATTTATAGCAGCGCTGGTACGCAATCATCGAAAAAAAATAGATACCACAGTCACCGATTCGATGAAAAAATCAGAGCAGTCACGCTACTACAAGCTGCTTATTTTGCTGCGCCTTGCAAGCCTTTTTCACAGAACCAGAAATTCTGCTCAAACTCCCGAAGTATCAGCGGATTTCTCAGACAACAGTATCAATCTGAATATCCCGCATGATTGGCTGAATAAACATCCGCTGACGTATGCATACATCGAAGATGAGATCGATAAGCTGGCCAGCATCGGTTACCAGCTTACCCTGAATACCAGACCTTAATAGCAACGAGTGTGTTCAATGTCGTTAAACGAATCACATTTATCCGGGCAGACAATTAACTACAATAACCACAGTTCATGTCATAATTTCGTGTCTGACAAACGCATCCCGCATTAGCAGCGTCTTTTCAGAGTCGGTTTAATTCAAATACCCAATGCCTACGGATCAGCTACTCATTGTTTCTATACTTGCAGCAACTATGCTGCTTTTTATAGTCAATATCTGGCGCTACGATATAGTTGCCGGTTTCGCATTGATGGCATGTGTTTACACAGGGATAGTCCCGATCGAGAAAGCTTTCGAGGGATTTTCGCACCCGGCAGTGATTACGGTTGCCTGCGTGCTGGTCATAAGCAAGGCATTACAGTCATCAGGTGTGGTTGAGCTGTTTTTGCGTTATCTCGCTTACACGCGCTCGGGAGTGAAAAGCCAGATTGCAGCTAATGCCGGTATTACTGCAGTTTTATCAGCATTTATGAACAACATCGGCGCACTGGCTTTAATGCTGCCGGTTACAATCAGAGATGCAGTTAAAGCAAAAAGGAACGCATCCGTATTGCTCATGCCGCTTTCTTTTGCGAGCCTGCTGGGTGGATTAACCACTCTTATTGGTACACCACCTAATATCATTGTCGCAACCTTTCGTGAGAATAACGCCGGTGAAGCTTTTTCTATGTTTGACTTCACTCGAGTTGGTCTGGTAACCGCGCTGGCAGGTATCGCTTTTCTGGTGCTGATCGGCTGGCGGTTGCTTCCTCGGACGCGAACCAGCAACGAGGGTGTTACCAACGTACATCATCAGTTTGCTCGCTACATAACCGAGCTCCGACTGCCTGCCGGATCAGCGCTTATCAATCAAACGGTTGGCGATCTGGAAAAATTCTGTGAGAACGAAATCTCTGTAACAGCCATATTCAGAAACCAGAGACGGCGTCTGGCACCGTCGTATAGCGAAAAACTCTACGAAGACGATACACTGATTATCGAAGGTGACAGCGCGGCGCTACAACCATTGCTTGAGGATCCAGGCATGGTGATCGCAGGCGCCGAAGAGGTCGATACGGACTGGTTGCGATCTCCCGATGTTCGTATTATCGAAGCTGTATTGATGCCGAACTCTGTAGTCGAGGGAATTGCCATGCGCGAGGCAGAGATCCATCAACGATACTCGGTAAACCTGCTGGGTGTTGCAAGAGAGGGACGTGCTTCCAGAGCGCTTTTAAAACATGTACGTTTCAAAACCGGTGATGTTCTGTTGTTACAAGGGGAACCCGAATCACTCAAGCTTGCCTGCAAGAACCTCGGCTGTCTGGCAATCAAGAACAGAGGCATAGAATTCAGTACCAGACGAGGCTCATTGATCACACCGGGTATCTTTGCAGCGGGCATTGCCGCGACCGCTACCGGTCTGGTACCAGCTCAAATTGCTTTCGCCACTGTGGTGGGATTACTGGTTGTACTGCGAATGGTTTCACTGCAGGAAGCGTACAACAGTATTGAATGGCCAATTATAGTGTTGCTTGGCTTTCTTATCCCGGTGGGAGAAGCGCTACAGACAACCGGTGCCGCACAGACCATTACCGTTGGCGTTTTGGAAAACGCTGCCGCACTACCGGCATGGGCGGTAATTGCCTCTATTATGGTAATTTCTATGCTGCTGTCAGATCTTGTGCACAATACACCGACAGCTGTACTTATGTGTCCGATTGCATTCAGTCTTGCAGGTAGCCTTGGCTATTCACCTGATGCGTTTTTAATGGCGGTGGCAGTAGGCGCTGCATCACCTTATCTTACTCCTATAGGACATCAGTCAAACACGCTGGTGATGGGCCCCGGCGGATACAGATTCAGTGACTACTGGCGAATGGGATTGCCATTGGATTTTGTGATCGTAAGCGTTGCCACACCAATGATAGTGTGGGTGTGGCTTTAATTAAGATTCCGACACCAGGAATGACTCATAAGCTTCGTCATCCATTAGCTCTTCTATATCTTTAGCATCTTCGGGCTGAATACTGAAAAGCCAGCCTTCATCATAGGGACTGGTGTTAACGCGTTCGGGCTCATCATTCAGTTCAGTGTTGGTATCGATTATCGTGCCGTTGATTGGAGCGTATATATCAGATGCTGCCTTTACCGACTCTACCACTGCAATCGCATCTCTGGCACTGACAACTTTATCTATCTCGGGGGACTCGACAAATACCAGATCACCGAGTTGCTCCTGCGCATGATTGGTGATTCCGACAGTCACTGTTCCATCGTCGTTCAGACGAACCCATTCGTGGGACTCGGTATAAAAGAGATCGTTGGGCGTATTCACTGCATAGCTCCTTACACTGGTAACAGTCGGATAACATTGGAGAGCATCTAAACCTGATACTCATCAGAAACCCGACTTTATACAAAAATCCCGATCAGCTCAAAATATTGTAACCCGACTGCCCCGACCACCAGCGACCTGGAGCCTGACATCGGAATGCGTGTGTCTGTATTCAGCCGCTACGACTAGCCAGGCCGACGTGCAAGCACCCACCCTGCCAGCAGCATCAGCGCAGACAAAAGCACAACCAGCCAGTCACCAAGCGTCACATAAGGCGTGATACCTTCTCGAGGTGTCACTTCGACATCAATGGCCACCACTTCAAATTGCGGCCCCTGCTTTAGCACCTTGCCACGGTAGTCAATAAGCGATGTGACGCCGGTATTGGTCGCACGCAACATTGGCCGGGCAAACTCGAGTGAGCGCATAGCAGCAATTTCCTGATGCTGATGGGGGGCTGTCGAATCACCGAACCATACATCGTTACTGACATTAATCAACACGTTGGCATCAGGAAACTGTGCTCGCATCTCGTTACCGAATGCATCATCGTAACAGATTGACATACCATAATTCACACCGTTCACCGCGATCGGTTTAACCGGGCCGGTGCCAGGTAAGAGATCAGACATCGGGATAGTAACAAGATTTGAAAGCAGTGAGATCACATCACGAAACGGTGTATATTCACCAAACGGCACCAGATGACGCTTCACATATACCTGGTCTTCTGTGCCGTTCAGTACTTTAATGGCGTTATAAAATTGTGAGAAGTCTTCATTGCTGTTAAAGCCGCCACTTATAACGGTTGTACCTTGTTGCTGCATTCTCTCTGCAAATGCAACCTCCCACTCAGCAAGGTCGGAAAAAACCGTAGGAATAGCACTCTCGGGCCAGATCACTAACTCGGCACCAGTTTCACTCAGCTCAGAGTAAAGCGCAATAGAGTCATCGAGAAGGTTCTCCTGAAACTTCAAATCCTGCGCAATATTGCCCTGAGCCATTGTCACATCGACTGTTCTGTCTTTAACCGGTTGCGTCCACTCGATCTGTTGCAATGCAAAACCACCACCAATGACTAGCGCAATACCAGTACCACCGGCGAGTAGCGAAAGCATACTTCGACGGCAGATAATCCATGCAATCAGTCCACTGACAACAACCAGCACCAGTGAACTTAAAAAAACACCACCGACCGGTGCATAACCTGCCAACGGCCAGTTAATGGTTGAGTAACCAATACTTAGCCACGGAAAACCGCTAAACAGCCAGCTGCGAAGCCATTCAAACAAGACCCAGGCTGCGGGCGCTGCCAGAAAAAAAGAGTTTTTGTTTTTATGAATACGAAAAAGCAGTAAGGCACAAAACGCCGGGTACAGTGCTAAAAACAAAACAAACAAAAACGTACCCAAACCCGCCAGAATAGCAATAGCACCACCAAACAGGTGCAGACTGAAGTAGATCCAGTAGATCCCCGCCCCGAATAAGCCCATACCGAAAAACAAGCCCGCCCTGAAACTGGCAGCAGATGACTCAGCGTAGAAAACAATGACAAAATAAAGTGCCATTGTGAACGGCAACAGCATCCACAAGCCAAACGGTGCGAAGGCCAGCACTGACGCTGCACCACATAACAGGCTGAGAAGTAACACCAGCCACTGATTCTGGAATAATGCCGGGGTATTTTGCACGATTACCTGACTGGATATCCGAAAAGGTTGTTGGAGGGACAGGCTGGTATTTTACTTAAAAAACGCGTCCATAATACTACTTTGGAAATTACCATGAGGACTATTAATCAAATCAGTTGCAGACACCGCAAACCGCCAGAGTCCGAACAGAAACCCCAATGCGTTAGCGTGGACAGGTGACCGACTTCAATAAAGCTGCAGGCGATTACTCAGAGTTTACTTACTTTACGTGGCGGGTTATTAGTTAAGCCACTTCAGCCTACAATGGGCTCTTCAGCAGTTACCTTTAACAGATGTATCCGCCGCGATTCTGCGGACAACACTTCAATCAAAAACCGGTCTATGCGTGTCTTTTCACCGAGCTTGGGCATGTGACCGATTTTCTGCATTACCAGCCCACCGATGGTGTCGAACTCATCATCAGGAAGGTCAGCATCAAGCTCTTCGTTGAACTCTTCAATAGGCGTTAAGGCTTTAACATTATAAACGCTCTCTTCCTGCTTGCGGATGTTGGCGTCTTCTTCGGTATCGTGTTCGTCATCTATTTCACCAACGATCTCTTCGAGTACATCTTCGATGGTAACGAGCCCGGCCACTCCTCCGTACTCGTCAACGACAATGGCCATGTGGTTATGATTAGCACGAAACTCGGTAAGCAATACATTGAGCTGCTTACTTTCCGGTGTAAACACGGGTTCACGGATAAGAGCCTGCAGATCGAGCTCTTCTTTTTTACCCGGCAATGAAAAACGCAACAAGTCCTTGGCCAGCAACACACCCATGACCTCATCACGACTATCACCAATAACCGGAAAGCGCGAGTGACCACTTTCAATAATCTTTGGCAGCAGTTCATCGAGTTGTTCTTTGATTTCGACAACCACCATTTGTGCTCGCGGGATCATGATGTCCCGCACCCGCATGGCGGCAACATCAAACACACCGTCAAGCATGAGCAGTGTGTCTTCACTGACAATGTCGCGCTCGGCAGCATCACGCAACACGGTTTTCAGTTCATCTATTGTGTGCGGCTCATCGTCACCGTTCAGAGCGGTACGAATACGATCAACCAAAGACTTCGGTGACTCAACAGGCTCACTGGCCATCAGCTTTTTCTTATCCTCTGCGTTGCCGGCAGGTTACCCGCCAGCGTGGTTTTTAGTGTTAGATTCGTCTGCAGATCACAATACTTGAATGTGCTGCAAATCCGGCTAAACATCATTCCGGTACGGATCAGCAATACCAAGTGTAGTCAGTATTTGTCTCTCACGCTGCTCCATCCGCTGTGCATCTTCTTCATTTTGATGATCAAAACCCTGCAGGTGCAGTACACCGTGGACCACAATATGAGCCCAATGATCATTTAATGCCTTGCCCTGTTCAATACTTTCCTGCTCAAGTACCTCAGCACAAATGAGTATATCACCAAGGTAATCAACACCCGCCTGCGGTGGAAACTCAGCCGCAAAGGACAACACGTTGGTAGGTTTGTCCTGGCCACGCCACTGAAGGTTAGATTGTTGCATTTCGGTTTTGTCCACCACGCGGATTGTCATCCCTGCATCCTTTTTAGTCTGCACTGCAGCTTGCGCCCAAACAGTCAGTGAAGCCTCGGAAGGACACTCGGAAACCAGATCATCCGAGATCTGTATATCAACTGATTCACCTTCTATAACGCTTGCGTCCATAGTGTCAGTTAAGTGCTCTTGCCCGATTTTGCAGCACTGTTCTCTGCCTTGTCATAGGCGCCGACAATTCGTTGTACTAACGGATGACGCACTACATCACGTGCTTTAAACTCACAAAACCCGATACCTTCAACGCCATCCAGTACGCCCCGCACATGCTTCAACCCTGAAGTTACATGCTTAGGTAAGTCGATCTGTGTGACATCACCGGTCACAATGGCTTTTGAACCAAAACCAATACGGGTGAGAAACATTTTCATCTGCTCAACCGTGGTGTTCTGCGCTTCATCCATAATGACACAGGAATGATTGAGCGTACGACCGCGCATATACGCAAGGGGTGCGACTTCAATAACATTTCTGTCAATCAGTTTGGCAACCCTGTCAAAGCCGAGGAATTCATAAAGTGCATCGTAGATGGGTCGAAGGTAAGGATCGACCTTCTGGGTAAGATCACCGGGCAGAAAACCCAGTCGCTCACCCGCTTCTACCGCAGGACGAACCAGTACAAGACGGCGAACCTGTTCGCGCTCAAGTGCCTCCACAGCACAGGCAACCGCAAGATAGGTTTTACCGGTACCAGCCGGACCTATACCGAAGCTTAAGTCGTAATCACGAATGCTTTGCACATACTGCTTTTGGTTTTTACCACGACAACGCAACTTGACGTTACGGGTCACAATATCTGCAGTGGCACGGGATTCGCCCTCGGGCTGATCATCATCCGCGTTTAAATTAGCTTCCTGCAGATAGAGGTGTATTTTTTCGGGCGTCAGGGTTTCTTTGGACGTAGCATCGTATAGCCCCTGCAAAACACTGCAGGCGCTGCGTACTACTTTATCTTCACCAGTGACGCGGAAGTTACCACCGCGATTTTGCAGCTCAACATCAAGCCGCCCCTCTATTTGTCGCAGATGTTCGTCGAACTGTCCACACAGATTTGCCAAACGTTGGTTATCATCCGGACTTAGCTGAAATTCAAGGGTAGCCAAGCTAGTGAATATCCTTAGCGCGAACCTTGCGCACTTGCAGGTTAATAAAGCGGATCATTGATATTTTTAAACTCTCCGCGCAATGAGTTGGGGCGTGCCTCTGTTATTTCAACATCTACAAATTTTCCGATCATTGAGGTATCACCGGCAAAGTTAACCACACGATTATTTTCTGTACGGCCGGCCATCTCTTCTTCGTTACGAGTTGATGGTCGTTCTACCAGTATGCGCTGTACAGTACCGACCATAGACTGACTAATTACTGCCGCCTGCTCGTTAATGGTTTTTTGCAGTGTTGCCAGACGCTGTTTTTTCTCTTCCATTGGTGTTGAATCTTCAAGTGACGCCGCAGGCGTACCTGGCCGTGCGCTGTAGATAAAACTAAAGGACTGATCAAAGCCGATAGCTTTTATAAGTGACATGGTCTGCTCGAAATCATCCTCTGTTTCACCCGGAAAACCGATAATAAAGTCTGATGAAATAGATATACCCGGACGCGCTTCTTTTAGCTTTCGAATCTTTGATTTGTATTCAATACAAGTGTGGCCACGCTTCATTGCAGCCAACACTCGATCTGCACCGGACTGTACTGGCAGATGTAAAAACGAGGCAAGCTCCGGCACATCTGCATACGCCTGTATTAAACGATCACCGAATTCAATCGGATGCGACGTGGTAAAGCGGATTCGTTCGATACCATCCACTGCGGCAACTATAGAAATGAGTAACGCGAGATCACAGATCTCACCGTCTTCCATTTCGCCACGGTAGCCATTGACGTTCTGACCCAACAGATTGACTTCACGCACACCTTGTTCTGCCAGTGACACCACTTCTGCGATGACATCATCAAACGGTCGGGAAATTTCTTCACCCCGTGTATAGGGTACAACGCAGAAGCTACAGTACTTGCTGCAGCCTTCCATAATAGAGACAAACGCGGTCGGACCATCCATACGTGGTTCCGGCAGCTGATCAAACTTTTCTATTGCAGGAAAACTGACATCAACCAACGGGCGTTTTTCGCGTCTTGTGGTATCCACCATATCTGCGAGGCGGTGAATTGTTTGCGGTCCAACCACCAGATCAACAAACGGTGCACGCTGCTGCAATGCCTCGCCTTCCTGGCTTGCGACACAACCGGCCACAGCGATAAGGACATCATCGCGTTTCTCCTTATAGGGACGCCAGCGACCGAGCTGAGAGAAAACTTTCTCCTGTGCTTTTTCGCGAATTGAGCAGGTGTTGACCAGCAGAATATCTGCGTCTTCGGGATTATCAATCACATCGACACCGAAGCGCTCGTCGAGCACGTCTATCATTTTGGCCGAGTCGTACTCGTTCATCTGACAGCCGTGCGTTTTGACAAAAACTTTTTGTCGCATCAAGTATTTTTCACTGGTAACCGGGGACTCCGCCAAAATGTCGGGAGATTAGTCGAGCATTTTTTGCTCGTTTAGCGGAGCATAGCTGGTTTCCCGTCGCTGTTCCAATAACACGGTCCAAAGCAGAAGCCGGAATCAGCCGCGGCTTGTATCTCCGGGCCAGATGACCCGGAGATGCGGCTTTGTTGCTAGTAGCGGTAGTGATCCGGCTTGTAGGGACCATTTTGATCCATACCCAGGTATTTCGCCTGCTCATCGTTCAGCTCGGTGAGCTGGGCGCCGATTTTATCCAGGTGCAGCCTGGCAACCTTTTCATCCAGCTGCTTCGGTAATACATGTACACCGATATCGTACTGATCAGCACGTTCCCAAAGTTCTATCTGAGCCAGCACCTGATTAGTGAACGATGCAGACATTACAAAGCTTGGATGACCAGTTGCACAGCCGAGATTCACCAGACGGCCTTCAGCCAGAAGAGTAATGCGCTTACCGTCAGGGAAGATAATGTGATCAACCTGTGGCTTGATGTTATCCCACTCATATTGCTTGAGGCTGGCAACGTCGATCTCATTATCAAAGTGGCCAATGTTACAAACGATAGCTTCGTTCTTCATGGCAGCCATATGATCATGACCAATCACATTGATGTTACCTGTGGTGGTGACGAAGATCTCACCTTTGTCTGCGACCTCATCCATAGTCACAACACGGTAGCCTTCCATTGCAGCTTGCAGAGCACAGATAGGATCAATCTCTGTGACCATCACTGTCGCCCCCATACCGCGGAACGCCTGAGCGCAACCTTTGCCGACATCACCATAACCAAGAACAACGCAGATCTTACCGGCAATCATCACATCGGTAGCACGCTTGATACCGTCAAGCAGAGACTCGCGGCAACCATAGAGGTTGTCGAACTTAGACTTGGTAACAGAGTCGTTGACGTTGATTGCAGGGACTTTAAGTGTACCTTCACGCGCCATTTCGTAAAGACGGTGAACACCGGTGGTGGTCTCTTCCGATAGTCCTTTAATATCTTTTAGCATTTCTGGATACTTGTCATGAATGATTTGCGTCACATCACCGCCATCGTCAAGAATCAGGTTCGGCTTCCATCCATCGGGACCTTCAAGAGTTTGCTCAATACACCACCAGAACTCTTCTTCGGTTTCGCCTTTCCATGCAAAGACAGGAATATCCTGATCTGCAATGGCAGCAGCAGCGTGATCTTGTGTAGAAAAAATATTACACGAAGACCAACGTACCGAGGCACCCAGTGCAACCAGTGTTTCGATCAATACGGCAGTTTGTATAGTCATGTGAAGGCAGCCAACAATGCGTGCACCTTCAAGTGGTTTTGAACCTGCATATTCTTCACGAATAGCCATCAGGCCGGGCATTTCCGACTCTGCCACTCTGATTTCTTTGTGGCCCCACTCTGCGAGTGAGCTGTCGGCAACTTTATAGTCGCCACCCAGGTTTTCTGCTGCTTGTCCCATTACGGTAATCCTTAAAATAAAGTATGAAAAGTGCTTCAGCTTTTAGCCGAAATTAGCTACAAGCCTTGAATCTGTGCGTCACAACCGGCAACGCATATTTCTATGGCGACTTTAGGCGTTGCGCAAGGCTTCAGCCTTATCTGTGTTTTCCCAAGTAAAGCCTTCGTTTTCACGACCAAAGTGACCATAGGCCGCTGTCTTTCTATATTTGATTTTTTCAGCGTTGAGAAGATCAAGCATAGTCAGTATGCCGTATGGACGCAGGTCAAAATTTTCACGTACCAGTTGGGTGATTTTTGCATCATCCATTTTGCCGGTACCGAAAGTTTCAACCATGATCGAAGTCGGCTCCGCAACACCGATTGCGTAAGACACTTGTATTTCACAACGATCAGCAAGACCTGCGGCAACAATATTTTTCGCAACGTAGCGGCTTGCATAAGCCGCAGAACGGTCAACCTTTGACGGGTCTTTACCGGAGAATGCACCACCACCATGGCGTGCAGCACCACCGTAAGTATCAACGATGATCTTGCGACCGGTTAAACCGGCATCACCCATTGGTCCGCCAACAACAAAAGCGCCGGTCGGGTTAATGTGATACTTGGTACCGGCATGCAACCAGCCGGTCGGCTCGAGAATCGGCTTGATGACGTTTTCCATAATCGCTTCATGCAGATCACTTTGTTTGGTATCAGCTGAATGCTGGGTAGACAATACCACTGCATCTATACCTGCAATCTTGCCGTCAGAGTATTTAAAGCTCACCTGACTTTTGGCATCCGGTCGCAACCAGTCCGCACCGGCGCGACGATACTCAGCATGTTTTTCTACCAGACGATGTGCATAGGTAATTGGTGCAGGCATCAGTACGTCGGTTTCATTGGTGGCGTAGCCGAACATCAAGCCCTGATCACCTGCGCCCTGATCTTCAGGCTTTGAACGATCAACACCCTGATTAATATCAGGAGACTGCACACCGATAGCAGTCATCACAGCACAGGTATCGCAATCAAATCCCATCGCAGAATCCGTGTAGCCAATCTCTCTGATGGTATCTCGAATGACTGCCTCATAGTCAGGCTTTGCAGTGGTAGTAATCTCACCGGCAATCATGGCAAGGCCCGTCTTAAATACGGTTTCACAAGCCACACGGGCATGCTTGTCCTCGGCAAGAATTGCGTCGAGAACTGCATCTGACACCTGATCAGACATCTTGTCCGGATGTCCTTCAGACACCGACTCAGAGGTAAAAATGTGTTCCTTAGTCATTAATTGATAGTCTCTGCTGAAATAGAATTCGTACGCGGCGCAGCCTGCACTAATGCAGATGGCGCATCAAGGGGCGAAAGTATAGTTTAAATATACACATAAAGATATCTTTATATCGTTATATTGCGTCGTCGATTTGCTTGCAAGATACATCCCATTAGCGCTGTAGCCGGCAAATTTGAGAACTGAGACTCAAAACTCCTGAATCCTGAATGGCTGTGATTTGCATGAATGTTGACCTGTAACATTGACAATCTTTTTCGTCATGACAAAAATGTTCCCCTTATGATCTATTGATGAGGTTCCAGTCCGATGTTTGTATACCGTCTGGCAGCAATATTTCTCCTGATTTTTAGCTGGTCCGGCGTGGCCGCCGGCGCACAGGTCTCTGGTAGCGTCAGCAACAACTCCGGTACTGCACTGGCACACATCACCGTTACTCTCACCGATGATCAGACAACTGCGAGCCTCATTCAACGAACCGATGCGTTTGGCAGATACCAGTTCTCTTCAGTTTCCAGCGGCACTTATCAAGTGGCTTTCGCAGATGAAAACTTCATTAACTTTATTGATGAAGATCCATTCCCTGACGAAGGGACTATTCATTTGGATGCCATGTTGCCGCAGACAATCACAGTTCAGGAAAATCAGAATCTTGATCTGGGTGATTTTGCACTGGCGCGCGTTGACAGCACACCGCAGCCACAACCTGCACCCGAACCGCAGCCTGCTCCGCAGCCACAACCTGCACCGTTACCTAACGACGATACGCAGGATACCGATGCAGGTGAAAACCCTGTTACTGACGATAACGTTAATTCCAATACCACCGATGAAACAGACACGGAATCTGACACTACACCAATACTCTCAAACGACTTTACGCCAGGTTCAGGTGGAGGTGGAGGTGCTGTAGGCTTTAACCTTATTCTGCTGGCTTTATTAATGTTGCTAAGCACACGCAAGCGACGATACGACCGCAGTTTTTAGTCTGCGAGTTACAAACAGATACTTACTTTTGGCCTCGCCGCAGCAGACGCGCCAGTATAAAACTGGTACGAGGCAAATAACGATAAGGACGTTTAGCTTCCGTAGTTGGTCCTGCAAACATTCTGTAACCACCAAATACGGCAAGAGATACGTGAGCACAACCGATCATCACAAACAACATTGACGGCCCGCCTGTATCCATTAACCACGATGAAAACAATGGACTGGCGATAGCTCCAATCCCGTAAATAAACAAGAGTGATGCGCTAAGCTGAACAGACTCACCGGGTTTGGCAAAGTCATTTGCGTGCGCTGCAGAAAGCGAGTAGATCGGAAAGGTGACAAAGCCAAATATAAACGCTGCAACATAAGTTGACGTCTGTGAATTGTTGCCATAGCCAACCATACCGATACATGCGAAAACGGACAGTATCGAAATTACAATCAGCACCCATCTGCGATCATAACGATCTGCAAGCCAGCCAATCGGTATCTGCGATATCGCACCACCCAAAACAAAAGCCGCAAGAAACCAGGCAATCTCGGTTACCGCCAAACCGGACTGTTGACCGTAAACAGGACCCACCATTCTGAAGGAGGCAGCAGTAACACCCGCGACCACCACGCCGAACGCACCTAAAGGTGAAACCTTAAAAGTTTTAATCGGATCTAGCCCGGGTATCTCCGAAATCTCCGGTGGCTGTGCGCGCGTTACCAACATGGGCAGGATACAGATACAGCATAAAATAGTCAGTACGTTGTAGGCGACGTACTGAGCTGGCGCTAATACACTGATCAATAACTGCGCCCCGAGCGATGCACCAAGATCAACTGACCGATAAACGCCGACCACCTGCCCTCGATTTTCGTTGGTCACCCGCGCATGCAACCAGGCTTCAACGATTGTGTAACAACCGGCAACACAAAAGCCAGTCAGCACACGCAACAATGCCCACGCAATAGGATCAATTATTATAGGATGACCCGCCGCACCAATTGCACCGCAAGCGGCAAAAGCTGCAAAGGTGCGCGTATGTCCCACGGTTGCTATCAGGCGAGGTGCTAACCAGCAACCTCCAAAAAAGCCAAGAAAATGTGAAGAACCCAACAAACCAACTTCAGTTGTAGTGAAGCCGTTCTGAAGTCCTACCAGAGCATCAAGCGGTGAGATCGCACCACTACTGAGCTGCATTAACGCAATAGATAAAAACAGCGCCGCAAAGGTAATCAGAGTTCGCACAGATAAGCCGGATACGCAAGATCGATAACTTGCGACACTACTCCGTGATGTTCAAAGAGACAAGGAAATTCCGGAATAGAAAAATAACATCGCAGAATAATGTAAATGAATTTGTTTTAAAAAACATTCATACAATGGACACAATAAGCCGGATCATTGCAGCGTCTGGTTAACCCGGACTATTCATGAAATGGCGAGCATATCGCGCAGAGATTTGGTTTCACAGTGAATTTTCTTCTTGCAGCGAATACTTACTGATATTTACAAAAGAAAAAATCCATCGTATAGCTATCTTAGGGTGGAATCAAAGATCAAGCGAGATGCCGTCAATTTCGTGAATAGTCCGGGTTAGGTACTGGTTTCTTTAACGGACTCCATGGCCACATAGGTTGATGTGCTCGCAACATGCGGCAGATCTGAAATTCGTTCAGCTAACACACGCCGATACGCGATGATGTCTTTTGTTCGAACCTTTAGCAGATAGTCAAACGAACCGGCAATCATATGGCATTGTTCGATTTCAGGAATCAGTTGTACTGATTCATTAAACGCCTTAAGCGCTGCCTCTTTTGTGTCCTGCAATCTGACTTCAACAAAGGCGACATGATTCATATCCAGTTTCACCGGGTTCAGTACAGCTTTGAATCCAGTGATATAACCGTCACTCATTAATCTCTTTAACCTGACACCACAAGGTGTCTTGGACATGCCGAGTTTCTTTGCGAGATCCGTTATCGCGATACGTCCGTCAGTAGACAAGATTTGCATCATCTTCTCATCGAAACGGTCTATTCGTCTTCTTTCTTCTAACTTTATCATTTTTTAGACTGCTAAATTTCCTAAAATAAGTTATTTAGCCCCAATATAACACTTTTTAAGTCAAATCGTCTTTTATGCTGCTGATAAACTGAGCCCAATCTGGACCGGAGCAAGACAATGAATCAATTAGCCACCATCAGAACCCGTATCCGCAGTCTGCACATGGCTGACGAAACCACTGTAGTTACTGCTCTGGCAGAACAGCATGGTCTTGATGAAAAACTACGTGCAGAAGTCTGTGACAATGCCGCCGATCTGGTTCGCAGCATAAGAAAGGCCGGCAATCCGGGCTTAATGGAGGTTTTTCTTGCTGAATATGGCCTCTCGACAGATGAAGGTGTCGCTCTCATGAGTCTTGCAGAAGCGCTGCTTCGCGTACCGGATGCGCAAACCATTGATGAACTGATTGAAGACAAAATTGCACCATCTTCCTGGGGCGAACACCTGGGTAAGTCCAGTTCATCACTCGTCAATGCCTCTACCTGGGCGCTTATGCTGACCGGCAAAGTGCTAAGCGAAACCGACAACGACGGCGGTCTTGCCGATACGTTGCACAGCGCAGTTCGAAGATTGGGTGAGCCGGTTATAAGAGCAGCAGTAAAACGCGCCATGAAAGAACTGGGACATCAGTTCGTGCTTGGCGAAACCATAACAGACGCCATCAAGCGCGGTATTTCACAGGAAGAAGCGGGCTTCACCTACTCCTATGACATGCTCGGTGAAGCAGCACTGACTGCTACCGATGCAGAGGCATTCTTTATGGCTTACCGCGATGCCATAGTAAATCTGTCGGATCACGCCAGTCACAAACAGGTGCGAGAGAACCCGGGTATCTCCATCAAGCTTTCTGCGCTGCATCCTCGCTTTGAAATGAGTCAGCGCGAACGTGTTCTGCAAGAGCTGGTGCCTCGCGTAACAGAACTTGCCCGAATAGCCAAAGAGGCTCATATGGGTCTTAATATCGATGCGGAAGAAGCTGATCGGCTCGATCTGTCACTGGATGTTATCGAAGCTGTATTAAGCGCACCGGAGTTTTCCGACTGGGAAGGATTCGGTGTTGTGGTGCAGGCATACGGTAAACGTGCTGCTGCTGTAATCGACTGGCTCTATGAATTATCTACTGAGCTTGATCGAAACATCATGGTGCGCCTGGTCAAGGGCGCTTATTGGGATACGGAAATAAAACAAAGCCAGGTAGACGGGGTGCGTGATTTTCCGGTCTTTACCAGCAGAGCATTTACAGACGTCTCTTATATTTGTTGCGCGCAAAAGCTACTGGACTATTCAGATCGAATCTACCCACAGTTTGCAACGCATAACGCCCATACTGTCAGCGCTATTCTGGCCATGTCCGACCACACTCATACCTATGAATTCCAAAGACTCCATGGTATGGGTGAGGCACTACATAATCTGGTGCTTGATCGCGAAAAAACGCGCTGCAGAATCTACGCGCCAGTCGGAACCCATCGCGACCTGCTTGCCTATTTAGTACGCAGGCTGCTGGAAAACGGTGCAAACTCATCGTTCCTGAATCAGGTAGTAGATGAGAACATTTCACCGGAACTTATCACAGCTGATCCATTTAATGCCCTTGGTACCAGTCAAGCTGATCAAAACAATAACATTCAAAAGCCCGCAGATCTGTATCAGCCGGAACGTACTAATTCAATTGGCTGGGACCTGCGTAACTACGATGATGTCGATGTCTTTTTACAGGCACGAGATAAATTTAAAGACCATGACTGGGTTGCAGGCCCCATAATCGTTGGAGCAATAACGGATACGAACCCGTCGCCTGTATACAGTCCGGCCAATCCTGAAAAGCGCGTCGGGCACGTGTCCAAAGCCACTCTGGAAGATGTCGATATCGCACTGGATACCGCAGAACCCTGGTCAAAGGTAACAGCGGATGCACGTCAGCAGGTTTTAAACAGAGCCGCAGATTTATACGAGGAAAATGCAGGGGAGATATTTGCAGCACTTTGTTATGAAGCAGGCAAGACCGCAGAAGATGCAATTGCTGAAATCAGAGAGGCAGTTGATTTTTTACGCTACTACGCGGCAGAGGCAGTAAGACTGCAGCACTTACCAGAGCGCGGCTTAATCACCTGCATCTCCCCCTGGAACTTCCCACTTGCAATATTTACCGGCCAGATAGCCTCAGCACTGGCGGCTGGCAATGGCGTTCTGGCCAAACCTGCTGAACCCACACCCATTATTGCATCCATCGGTGTCAGGTTACTGCATCAGGCAGGTGTACCCGAAGACGCCTTACAACTCGTACCGGGCAAGGGTTCAATCGTCGGTGCAAAGCTAACCACAGATACCCGTATTAATGGAATTTGCTTTACCGGTTCTACCGGAGTTGCACAGCATATTTATAGAACAGCAGCGTCATCACTGGAACCAGACTCAACCTTTATTGCCGAAACCGGCGGTCTTAACGCCATGATAGTTGATTCAAGTGCACTGCCTGAACAAGCTGTGCAGGACATAGTCGATTCATCATTCCGATCCTGTGGGCAGCGTTGCTCTGCATTGCGTATGTTATACCTGCAAAAAGATATAGCCGATGATTTCATGACCATGTTGTTCGGTGCTATGGATGAACTGGAAATTTCAGATCCGCTGAATCTGTCTTGCGATGTCGGACCGGTGATTACTGATTCAGCGCGTCAGGAAATAATCGATCATATTGAGCGTGCAAAAAGCAATGGCAGTTTGCTTAAGCAACTCGAAGCACCCGCTAACGGTTTGTTTGTAGGACCTGCAGTTATTCAGGTAGATGGCATTCGCTCTTTAGAGCAGGAAATCTTCGGACCGGTACTGCATGTTGCTACATTTGAACTATCGGAACTTGATGACGTACTTGAGGAAATAAACACCTCCGGTTACGGATTAACCTTTGGATTGCACACCCGTCTGGATGACCGCGTCGAGCACATTACAAGCAAACTGAATGTTGGCAATATCTATGTCAATCGCAACCAGATAGGCGCGGTCGTCGGTTCACAGCCATTCGGTGGTGAAGGACTGTCCGGCACCGGGCCCAAAGCGGGTGGCCCACACTATGTCAAACGCTTTAAAAAGTTCAGCCTGCCACTTAACAACACTGAAGATGGACCGGGCGCGCAGGCAAGCACAGTACAGGGCGCACTGAACAACGCCGTAACCGATAAGCATACAGCGCTCGAATGTGTTGATATGCCAGGTCCAACGGGAGAGTCCAATCGATGGTCTACTTTTGCCAGAGGGACAATTTTATGTCTGGGTCCAACTGCTGCAGATGCAGAAAAACAAATGGGAATTGCAAAAGAGATGGGTTGTGCAGCGGTCGGCGTCGCCCCCGGACTTAGCGGAGAAAATACGGTCGCAGGCTATTTGAACCGGGCAGCTTTATCAGACTTACAAGGTTTCAGCGCCGTAGCACTTTGGTCTGAAAAAAACGATCTCATCAAAGCACGTGAAGCGATCGCAAAGAGAGACGGACCACTACTGCCGCTGATAGCCACTGAAGAAATGAAAGACCTGTGCACGCTTGAACGCCACCTGTGTATTGATACAACAGCCGCAGGAGGTAATGCTTCATTACTGGCGGCTCAATAGCCGCTGGAAGAGTCACGTGCCGGCTAACTTCTTCTGAAACACATTAATCATTGTGATTTTGTATAATCAGAAAAAATAGCCGGAAGTGATTCGATGAGCATAAAAATAGACAACATCAACCAGAGCATTTTACGTTCCCTGCAGGAGGATACTCGTCTGTCAATTGCCGCCATCGCCGACAACGCCGGCATCTCAACCAGCCCTTGCCAAAAACGAATTAAACAACTTGAAAGTCAGGGGGTCATCACAAACTATAGTGCGAATGTTGAAATATCAAAAATATGCACCAGCGTAACTTTTCTGGCAGAAATTACTTTACAGGAGCACGACAAAGACTCCTTTCAGCAATTTGAGAACGTTATCATGGAGGAAGACACATTGGTTGAGTGCGATCAGGTATCCGGTCCTTACGACTACTTGTCACGTTTTGTCTGCAAAGACATAGAAGACTACAAATCTATTACAGATCGACTTCTCTCGAAATCTCCCATCAAAAGCATCCAAAGTCATTGCCTGCTCTCGAAAGTGAAGCGCTTCACGGGCTACCCATTGGACTACCTTCTGAACGATGACAAACTGCCATAACTAGCCTGCATTATTCATGAGGCGACCTGCGAATTTGGCTTTTATGTCTTTAGT
>CAZKAQ010000005.1:0-70190 GCA_964550655.1 uncultured Granulosicoccaceae bacterium | reverse complement strand
ATAAAAGAAACAGAACATACCTGTATTACTCGGAAGATTAAATCGTACTTAGGTGTTAGTACTTTGGTGAGTACTACTGAAAACAATGCAAACGGCGGTAAGCATAAACACAATTGTCTAAAATGAGAATACGTAGCGATCAGGAAATATTTCAATCTGGTAAAATTGAGGTGACTCCAATGCCGTCCCACGTGCACTGCACTGATCATTAAAATTCCTGACTTAAGACAACCACCCTTTATAGTGAGCGATACGTGCACCGAACGGCGTCAGTATGCATACGTCAAAGGTGAATCTACCGTGCGAATCTACTGACTCATGAGCAATACTTTTTGGCAGGCATATTGTGGGTAGTGGAATGACGCAAAACAATTTTCCGCCCGTTACCGGGTAGTGCAGACAGCCGTCCTTCACATGCAACCCGAGAGACACGACTGTTGTCTCCGATGACACGGACTTGCATGCCACCAACATCTGAACCGAATCGTTCGAAGCCACTGGCGATCAGGCGAGCCGGTTTAACGAGCGGCAACAACGACGGTAACACGCCTGTTTGCACCATTTTACCGCAAAGTTGTAGCAGTCGATGAAAACCTCTCATTTCAAGACCCGCAAAAACAGCTACCGATGCCGCTTTATAACGTTTCGGGAAAAGCAAAAGCTCCGGCGTATTAACCAATGAAGCAAGCCTGCCACAGACTGGTGCAGAGGCAGGTAGCGAAAGATTGATTTCTTTGGTCTCGGTCCAGCCGTGGACTGTTTCCTGTTGGTTGTGGCGAGTGAGCAGAAATGGCTGCCCGATCTGTCCCATTATGGCTTTCATCACTGACAACGTTCGCCTGGTACGGTTGCCTGGAACAATCGCTATTTCTATTAATGCTATTGTCTGTAACGCTTCAACAAGCCGATCTACAGCCGCTGCACTGATTGCAGGTGCGGAGCTTGCACCGGAAATAGCAAGCAGCGAACGCTCTCTTGCCAGACTATCGAGTTCTGTGATTCCACAAACAAAAGCCGGTGCATCTGCGATATCTATATAGTGTGATCCTGCATGTAACACCTGCCTCGCAAAACAATACGGGTCATTGCCATAAAATTGAAAAGGCCCTGCACAATCTACAACGGCAAAAGGACTCCATTGGCGTAATGTCGCAGCAACAGATACCTCTTCATTAATATCCACGACAGCAGTGGAAATACCGGTGTCGGTTTGTAGTGCATTGAGGCGGGACTGATTTCGAGCAACTCCGACAACTGTATAATTCTGCTCACAGGCAAGCCGTCTTACCAGTAATTCACCGAATAAGCCAGTTGCACCGAATACCAGAACACAAGTCTTATCAGACAAGACAGTCAGCCTCAATTGAAAACAGTTTAATGCCAACTAAAAATACATTGCTGTGGCGATATTGCCTGGTGTGTATTTACTCGACCGCTTGTCTATCACAAGCTCTATTGATAAGTCCGTACAATTGTATTCAGGTTTCAACGCCCTGGATGACCTGCATTCTGGTGTGAATGTTGACTATCCTGATGATTTGAACTCTGGTTTTCAAGCTTCCACAGAACGTTAGGGGTCACTGGCCAGGTTTTGAAGTTTAGTATACGAACGAGCCGAATACCCGGAATATTGAATGCTACCAGTTCATACAACCTGTACTTTTGTACCGATCCTTTCTGTGGTTTTCCAGTTGTTGGACATGTGCCCGAATTTAGGTATTGTTTTTATTGTCATGACGTGTTAGTTTGGCATTTTCGCGTGTACTTCAGTAACGCACAGCGCTGAATCTTCGCGAAAGGGTTGGAAGTTGTACTAAATATATTTGTGTAATTCAATAAACAAGGCTTTAAACAGCAAAGGAGATGATGACTATGTTGAATTCAAATTTCCTCGCAGAACTACCAGTGATAGCTTTTTTCAAAAGACTTTTCGCTTTGCTTCTTTTCGTACTAACAGTTTCTGGTTGTGCGAGTACTTCCCCGGTATTAATGGAACCGTCAATACTCGATGAGCCGGATGCATCGTTCCTTATTGTTACAACGCAATATACGCCCAGTGGGAAAATGTTCCGAAAAGGGGCTCAGGGGCTTCTTGATATTGCTATCAACAGTGCGGTGACAGCGCCAGTGTCCAATTTTCTCGCCACTAAAAATGGAGCTGAGTTTGACGCAATGGTTGATAAGATTGAACAAGAGCTGGAGCGGCGAAATATTGCTGTTTCGCGATATGACCGCCCGGTTGATTATAGTGCACTGCCGAAGAGAAAAACGGTTAAGGGAGAGTTTAATAAAGATCTGTCGAGTATATTTTCTCAGACCGATGCTAAGTACGTATTGTTTCTCAGGCTCGTGGGTTACGGTGCAGAGAGAGCATACTTCGGGTTTCTTCCTGCAAGCAGCCCTGAAGGTGTAGTTTACCTCGATGGTGCAATTGTTGATCGTAGTTCAAATTTACAATGGGCTATCAACGAATCAACCTCTCTAACACCGCGATTTATCAAGGCTGTGGATGGTAAATGGAATGAACCACCCAACTATCCGTCACTCGATCAGGCTCTCACTGATAGCTGGCAAAAGGCTGAAGATGGAGTAATCACTGATATTTTCGGTGCTGCTTCTGTTTCTGCCAATTAGTGGTTAATTTACCCTGGTGTTGCATAAAATTCCGGCCCGGAACCGCTGCGCTGCCTCTATAGCAGCATCTAAGGCGCTGTACTCACTTTTTCTGAATCTCACTTAGAATGACTAGGCTCAATCCAGTAAAAATTCCGTGCAGCGCCTTATATACCGCTCTATAGGCTTCTGAACTCGAAATTTTATGCAACACCAGGGTTTACTTAAAGATAACGCGTAAGGTCAAACTATCTACTTTTTCGCTTTTCCAAAAAGCGCTATGCCTACAGTTGAAAAAAACGCGTCGCCTTCAAACATTTCTTGTGTAGGTTCAAGTATTTCATCTAATGCTTTTGTCATCCCTATAGTGCTTGCATGGGCAATCCCTGCATGATGATCAACTCTTAGCCAGGTGCTACTTTGTTTGGCGTTTCCAATAAACGGAATGCTGTCATCTGCCATAGCAAGGAAGTTTTTGTTTTCAAATTTATCTTTTGTTCCCGGTAAGAAAGTGAAGCCATTTGATGAGATGTTACAAACTTGTACCAAGGTGTATATTGGCCAAAATTCGGGCTCACTGTCCTTTTGATCCATGAGGGAATTCATTTCTGAACCGTGTTGACACTGTGCGTCAAAATCACGATCGTCGAACGTAATAACATATGAACAACCTTTCGCTTTCTCACAGCGCAGGTCAAGAGACCCTGGCTCACCGTCTGTTAAATTAGTGCCTGCGACGGTCTTTTCTGCATAGATCTCCCATTCCCAGTCTCCTGATTTTCCACTGTCAATCAGGGTTTCCGAAATTGCTGTTAGTGGCAAGAGGGACAAGATAAAAAAATTGACAGTTCTGCATGTATTCATTAGTTGTCCTTTGGCATATAAGAGTCTTTTTGCTGGCTGTTATATGTTAAATATATGTATGTATTAGTTCTGATTTGTTCGTTTATTTTTTTGAATATTTTCTATCAATAGTACATTGTTGAGGGCGGGTCTTGCAAAGGCACATTATTGCAACATGTACGATCTGACTCCACTCAACGAGGCAAGGTCCCGCGAAATAATGCTGAATGAGTCACGGATAGATACCACTCTCAAACTCGATGACTGCCACACAATAGAAACTGAACAACGCCATCTTAATTTAGCCTGCGAGAGTCCGGGTCAAGCCCGGAGCGCTTGTTAAAAATTCACAGCCGGGAGCCTGATTGGTTTTTGTGAAGCAGGGTTAAATTCTCACTTGGATGGGAAAGGCGTGTCTCGCGCATCAGTAAACACAGTGATAGATCGGCGTGACTTCAAGCGAGAGTCGAAGCACACGATGCTTAGACATAGGAAGATTGTCATAGCTCAGTCTGCACCTTGCTATCGTTCATTTAGCCCGATTTGTTGCTCTGTCATACTCGTCAATGGAGGTTGCTGCTGTTACCAGTTCGTGATAATTTGAAGAGTCGAACTTTACTTGATTTCATTATCCCGTGGACAACAAAAATTCACGTGACGCAACAAAAGCTGCTTCCTTTTACAGCACTTTCGCGACACTTCTCATCAATTTGCTTATTTGTATTGTGTTCGTTGAGTTGGTTGCTCGTATTTACACGGGTCGTCCTGATCAACAGCAGGATGTGAGAACACAACTACCGTACTACGCAAATCAAGCCTGGTCAGATCAATACTGGCAGGAGTTTGGTTCGATTGACCGTTCTTATCAGCCTCATACAATATGGCGGCGTAATGAGTTTAGAGGCAGGTATATCAATGTCGGTAAAGACGGGCTGCGAGCAACGCCTCAGTCAGACTGTGCTTCGGCAGAGAAAACAGTTTTCATGTTCGGAGGTTCCGCTATGTGGGGTGAGGGAGCGCCAGACACAGAGACTGTACCGAGTTATCTGCTGCAGGAGATCGAACGGAACTTCGAAGGCAGTGCCTGTGTTATTAATTTTGCTGAATCCGCCTGGACATCCACGCAAAGCCTTATTGCCTTAATTGCTGAAATTCAAAAAGAACATATACCGGATCTGGTAGTTTTCTATGATGGCGTGAATGATACAAATGTAGTGTTCACTTCCGGTAAGCGGTTTACCCACGCAAACCTCTCTGAATTTACCACACGGTTTGAAAAGGAAGCGACACCGTTTCATACCCGTGTTATGAGAAATAGCGCAGTATTTAGCGTTTTGTACAGGTATGTTAAAAGACAAAAACTCGATAGTGGGCAGCCATTACTGGTTTTTGACAAAGACGCCGATGCTTTAAGCGACTACATTGCAACTACCTACGTTCAAAACTACCAAATTGTTGGTGCTCTTGCAGAACAATATGGTTTTGACTACGCTTTTTTCTGGCAGCCGGTGATTGGTTATGGTGAAAAAGTACTGACTCCGGAGGAAGACGTTATGCTGCAGGACGCCGATGAGATACGGATAAAACTCGACGAAGAAACCTACGGTCGTATGCAGTTTATTCATTCGCTATACGATACTATTGCACCGGTTCTGGATCCTCTGGAGTATGTTTACAATTTGAGCCATGTTTTCGATGACAAGACGAAGTCTATGTATATTGATTTTGTTCATGTGACACCTGAAGCAAATCAAATGGTGGCTGCAGAGATGTTTGGCCGACTGGAAACGCAGTTGCAAAATTAGATCTATCAGACTGCTGTACGTAAAAAATCGGTAGATTGAAAAAGCAGTGTTCGCGTTATTGCTGTTCTTTACTGTCTGATAATATCGGTCCAAGAATCTCTTTTAAACGATCATTAATACGCACTTTGGCGTTATGGTTCAGATGACAGCCATCGTAGCGATTCCTGTCATGATAAGCATCCGTATTCGGCCCAAGGAAAACGCGTTCGTTTGTTTCAGCGGCGAGCTCTTGCCCCCGGAGCACTCTTGCACTGCCATCCGACCAACATTTTGATGTTTGGAAAACAACCCACTGGTTCGAGGCATTATCATCAAGCAGTAAATCAAACTTCTCGATCAATCTATTGAATCTTTCTACGTACTCGTTTGCAGTCGTTCCTAATTCTGCTTCTCGCGCTCCGTTGTACCAGAATGCCAGCTTCACTCGATAGCCGAGGCTCTTTGCAAAATCAATTTGGTGCTTTGTTCTTTGGAAATAAAATGAATCATCACGAATCCAATCTGTCAGTGATGACCCACCAGCTCCGGTGGCAATGAAAATGACGTCTCGTCCTGTGCTTTCCGAGATGTCCTGTGCAAGGCTGCTCCACAGACTGCCCTGGACTCCTGTTGCACCGAGCATCGGGTCTTCAATCAGATAGCATTTTCCGTCGTAGAGCTGGTAAGCATTGCGCTGTTCATTCCGCTCGCCGAAAGAGGATATGTAATTTGCCGAACCGGCCTGTCCCATGGATAGAAACAAAAGTGCGTTCTCCGGTGGGCAATCAACGCTTTGACGACCCGTTGTATCCACAAAAAAATCGGTGCGCCACGGTTGTGGTTCAGGAGCAGGTTTCAGGTGCACCAGATAGTAATCCCGCAGCATATGGTAGGGGAAGAGTTTCCACTTGTAGACAGCTACTCCATAGGTAAAGCCAATTCCCCAGAGGAAAAGGCCGATGATCAGATTCTTCGAAATTAAAGTTCTCAAAATATTGTTGTCAGTCAAGTTCGTACTTTAGTTCATACTTTTCAGCCAGTGAAGGATCCTGGTTTTCTTTCATCAGGATAAGATTATCAATCACCAGAACATCAAGTTCGGTACCCATAAAACATCGAAAAGCATCTTCGGGTGTACAAACTATAGGTTCACCTCGAACGTTAAATGAAGTATTCACAAGCAGCGGGCAGCCAGTTAACTGTTTAAATTTTGATATCAAACCATGATATCGGGGGTTAGTGTCCTTGTGTACAGTTTGTATTCGAGCCGAATAATCAACATGGGTAATTGATGGAATCTCTGAGCGCGGCACATTCAGTTTTTCAATGCCGAACAGCTTTTGCTGTTCTTCGGTCATGGCAAGTCGTTTGTCTTTGTGGACGTCAGCGACAATCAGCATGTAAGGGCTTGCCTCGTCGAGTTCAAACCAGTCAGAGACATCTTCTGCCAATACACTCGGCGCAAACGGCCTAAAGGACTCTCGATATTTAACCTTAAGATTGAGCTGTTTCTGCATCACAGGAGATCTCGGGTCTGCAATAATGCTGCGCGCCCCGAGTGCCCGCGGACCAAACTCCATACGCCCGTTAAACCAGCCCACGGCTTTACCGTCTGCCAGTTGCTGTGCTGTGATATCTATTGCCTTGGTGTCACTGTATTTTTCATACACCGCACCAATCTCATCCAGAGTCTCGCAAGCGGAGGCCTCAGTAAATGCAGGTCCAAGGTAGGTACCACCCATGGCGTCCGTGCCTTGCTGTACAACTCGAGGGTTACCCAGATGAATATGGTGGACACCCAGTGCGGCGCCAACTGCACCGCCTGCATCACCCGCCGCCGGTTGAATCCAGATGTTTTCAAATACCTGTTCTCGCAATAACTTACCGTTGGCAACGCAATTAAGTGCGACACCACCCGCCAGACACAGATTTTTTTGTCCGGTTTCTTTTTTTATGCCTTTGGCAAGCTTAAGTACAACCTCTTCACACACCTGTTGTATAGATGCCGCGAGGTTCATCTCACGTTGCGAGATTGGAGTCTCGGGGGTTCTCGGCGGTGCTTCGAAAAGTTTATCGAACTTTTTGTTCGTCATCGTCAAACCGGTACAGTAATCAAAGTACTCCATGTTCAAATGAAAAGAACCGTCGGCTTTTATATCGATAAGGTGATCTTTTATTTTGTCTGCAAATTCCGGCTCGCCATAAGGCGCCAGTCCCATCACCTTGTACTCCCCTGAATTGACCTTGAAGCCCGTGTAGTACGTGAACGCGGAATATAGTAAGCCAAGTGAATGCGGAAATAGAATTTCCTGTGTCACTTCAAGGCTGTTGCCCTTACCGACAGCAAGGGAGGTTGTTGTCCATTCACCGACACCATCCATCGTGAGCACAGCAGCTTCCTCAAAAGGTGAGGGAAAAAAAGCACTTGCAGCATGGCTCATGTGATGTTCAGAAAAAAGTAGACGCTCATACCAGTCTATATCTTCACTGAGCAGGGTTTCTAACGTCTTGACGATGGTCGACTTTTGAAAAAGCTTGTCTTTAATCCAGGTAGGGATTGAAGTTCTAAAACTCTTAAAGCCTCTGGGTGCGAAGGCAAGATAGGTTTCCAGCAAACGTTCAAACTTAAGAAAAGGCTTGTCGTAGAACACTACGTAATCGATTTGCTCAGCGCGCACGCCCTGGCTGGCCAGGCAGTATTCGACGGCTTTCGCGGGAAAAGATGGATCATGCTTTATGCGGGTAAAGCGTTCTTCCTGTGCGGCTGCGATGATTTTACCATCGCTCAGCAGACAGGCTGCTGAGTCATGGTAGTACGCGGAAATGCCAAGTATCAACATTAATTAAAATAATGTATAGACAAATGGAGCTACCACGGAACCTTGAGCAAGCACCAGCAGACCGCCCAGAATCACCAGCACCAGTATCAACGGCGCCAGCCAGAGTTTTTTGCGGACTTTAAGAAATTTCCAAAATTCTTTTATAAAATTCATGTCTAGTGTCCTGTCCGGTTAATTCGGTGAAATAAGATGACGTGTATTTTGTTCTCTGGCAAGGCGCATTGACGAAGAATATCTAGATATTGTGAGGAGATGCAACGCAGACCAGAGGACAAAAGACGCGTTATATTATTCAACGAATTAACCGGATAGGACACTAGTACTGATCCTTAAAAGACTCAGGGGAAGGCCCCAAAGGGTCACGAGCATTCCAGTTTGATTTCAAATTTTTATTTTTTAATCTAAGTTCATCACGCCCTTTAAGACGCAGTACAGCCGCCAAAGGAGTAAACATACCAAAGTAGATGAGACCAAGAACAACAGGGCTGATGATTAAACCCAATAGCAAACCAAGGTACGCCCACGATTTGTTCAGTCCTCTTAGCAGAGAGGGCTTGGTCAGCGTGATGAACAGAAATACCAGAGATACGGCTGCTGCAACCATGCCCGGCAGCAATTTCCCATAAATGATTGCGGTGACAATGGCTACCACTGCGAACACAAAGGTGAAAAAGTATCCGAACTTTCGATCCGAAGGCAGGATTGGGGGGGTATCAAACAGTTTCATACACAGGGTCCAAAGATATGTCCTGACGTCTGACCAGCTTTAGGCGGCTCCTAAATTTAACATTCATATTCTCTCATATCATCCGTCAGTGTCACAGTTTTATGTTGCTTTGGCCTCAAGCATCACTTTTCCAACTCCCCGTATGGCGAGCTACTTCCAATGATAAAAAATAGCGTCGGGACGGGTAATTTATGACCACTTAAGAACAGTGCTGTAGAGAAAACATATCTGAGCAGCTCAAGACGAACGCGCTTGCACTGCGACCTGCTATTCCGGGCGGGAAAAGCCCGGCTGAAATGGCCAGTTGTCAGGCGGTGATATTGACAGCACCGACTGAGCTCACATCTGGAAACTGCGACTACTCTGACGCATCAACGATTGGTGGATGACGAAAATGGACTTTATTCCGCCTGGCCGAACTGATATTTCAACAAGACAAAAAACTCTGGTTTTGTTTAACAATCCCGACGCTGGAACAGCTCGCTAAGATGATGTTTGCGGTAAAATCGACTAACAACGCCCCTGGCACACCTGTGGAAGCGATTTTATGAGTACCTTTGAAAGTGACAGTGATGGTGCAAAGATGTCTTTCAAGGACGATATGTCATATATCGACTATCTGTCTTTGGACTTGATTTTGGACGCACAAAACCCTCGATCTGATGCGCATGACGAAATGCTCTTCATCATTCAGCATCAAACCTCTGAACTTTGGATGCGTTTGTGTTTGCATGAGTTAGTTGCTGCACGTGATGCCTTAACTCACGGTGATTTTAAATCCAGTTTCAAGATGTTGGCACGTGTCTCCCGCATTTTTGAACAATTGAATAATGCATGGGATGTATTGCGCACAATGACACCGAGCGAGTATACACAGTTTCGGCATGACCTTGGTGCATCCAGTGGTTTTCAATCGCATCAGTATCGTCTGATTGAATTTATTCTGGGTAATCGCAATCATGCCTTGCTTGAGGTTCATAAGCATCGTCCCGAGCTTCACGAAATGCTCAGCCAGGAACTGGCGCGTAAATCGTTGTACCACGTCGTGCTGGATTTACTGGCTGATGCGATGCAAATATCTTTCGCTAAGGAAACTTATCGACTGGGTGAATCTCATCAGGCAAGTGATGCGGTAATGAATGTCTGGATAGAGGTTTATAAAAACCCCAAAGAATTTTGGAACCTGTACGAACTTGCCGAGAAGCTGGTGGATCTTGAAGACTACTTTCGTCGCTGGCGCTTCAATCATGTTACAACCGTAGAGCGAATCATCGGATTCAAACGCGGAACCGGTGGTACCTCCGGGGTTAAATACCTTCGTCGTATGCTTGAGGTAGAGCTATTCCCCGAGTTATGGAGCTTGCGAGGCGCACTGTGACTGGACTGCCGAGAAAAGAACTGTTTAACCTTCCACAAGGGATGATCTACCTAGATGGAAATTCACTGGGCCCATTGCCAGTTACTGTTGCCGCAAGGGTACAGCAGACGGTAACTGAGGAGTGGGGTGCGCATTTGATCAAAGCGTGGAACCAGGATGAATGGATGGCGCAACCGCTTCGTGTGGGTAAGCAAGTTGCTCGATTGATCGGTGCGCCTGAAGGATCAGTAACTCTGGGTGATACCTTATCAGTGAAGATATTTCAGGCGCTGTCGGCTGCGCTGAAAATGCGACCGACCCGGCGAGTGATTTTATCTGACAGCGGAAATTTCCCGTCTGATCTCTATATGGCTGAGGGGCTTATACGGCAATTGAATCAGAATTATGAGCTTCGTATCGTTGAACCCGAAGATGTTGTAAGTGCCCTGAATGATGATGTGGCTGTGGCAATGATCACACAGGTTGATTACCGGACTGGCCGACTGCATGACATGGATACTGTCACCAGAGCGGCACACGATGCAGGTGCGGTCATGTTGTGGGATCTGGCCCATAGTGCGGGTGCAGTACCGGTTGATGTAACAGGCTGTAAGGCGGAATTTGCAGCGGGTTGTACCTATAAATACCTGAATGGTGGCCCCGGTGCACCGGCGTTTATCTATGCACGGCCTGATATTGTGGGTGAGATAGAACCTGCTTTAGCTGGCTGGTTAGGTCACGATGCGCCATTCGCTTTCGAGCCCAATTACCGGCCTGCAGCAGGTATTGATCGTATGCGAGTGGGTACACCACCTGTTATTCAGCTTGCCGCACTTGAAGAGGCAATGAAGATTTGGGATCAGGTGGATATGGATGAGCTTCGCGCCGCATCCATTCGCCTGTGTGATCTTTTTATCTCTGAAGTAGAATCGAATTGTCCGGAACTGAAACTCGTGAGCCCTCGCGAAGGTTTGCAACGAGGCAGTCAGGTATCGTTCGCATCTGAAAACGGTTTTGCGGTTATGCAAGCGTTAATTGCACGCAATGTCATTGGTGATTTTCGTGCACCTGATATCATCCGCTTTGGTTTCACGCCCCTGTATATCGATGAACATGACGTGCATGGTGCAGCCACAATTCTTGCAGAAATTCTGGCAACCAGAGAATGGGATCAGGCAAAGTTTCAGCGTAGAAATCTGGTTACCTGATTTTATTTTTCAGGTTTTGTCGAGTTATTTGGTTTTATTTTTAGCAATGGTGCAGCGCCAGCGTAACCGGGTACAAGGTTTTTCCGGATTTCGTTTATTGTTGGGTGCTCTTTGCCAGTGCTGCAAAAAACCGGTCTTTGTAGGCTTTAATCGCGGGCTGCCGGACAGAGAAATTCTTGCGGTCAAACAGTTTTTCAAATAATTCGATTTCTGTTTCAACCGAATTTGTTCTGTAGCCTGTCACCATACGTATGTGGCGTGGCATGAGCCCTGGCAGGGTGGCGTAATCTGCGCCAGGTGGGCCACTTCGCCCTGGCAGGAGGCGATTTTTTCCCAGTGATCCTTTGAACTGATAAAACGCGTCTGTTTGTGCGAGGTAGCTTAGTTGGTAGGTCACTTCTTTTTGTCCGTGAGTGATGTCGTGGCCAGCAGTTAGCGGTTTATTGTTGCCACTGATCAGAAATTCAAGATTGTCTGTACTAATAAAAGAGACTGCCGGATGGGCTTTTTTGTTTTGGTTATGTACGTAGAGCTCATTGGAACGAAGTGCAATATCGACCGATATATCGGGTGAATCCGGGTTGAGTAAGTAGGTTGTTTGATAATTGTGCTGCTGCAATGTCATAGCGACAGGCTTTGAATCCAGCAGAGCCACACTGACATTGACATAGTGATCAAGCTGGTGCCAGTCATTCAGATTGCCGACAATGGCCAGACCGATGGACTGTAATTTACCCAGACCCTGTAAAATTCCACTGACCGGGAATACCAGATTATAGGTGAGGAAGGTGAAATCGTATTTTTGACCTTGGTGGGATGTTTGTTCGTAGTCTACACGAGCATAAACTACCGACGTTCCCGGCTGTTTGTAATTGCCTTCATATTTGAACAAGGCGCCTGGAGTATCCCTATATTCGTTTAGCAGGGTCGCTGTTGGCTTTTGGCTGACCTTTTTACCATCAACATACAATGTACCGTGTGCGATATAGTCCTGGTAGAAGTCTATTGGCTGCAGCTGTTTGTCAGTTGAAAAGATACGCGGTTTGTATTTCTTAAGTAGTGCGACTTCTGGTGCTGATGGTGTGACATCGCTTGGCGGATAGGCGCTAAAGTGCTGACGAAAGCCCGGCAGCTGGGAAAAATTCTGACCATTGCTACATGCACTTAACATCATAAATAAGAGTATGCCGTAAAATGTAACATGGCATTTGTCCCGGAGTAGCTTCTGATTGATATTGACTATTGAGCGCATGCGCAATGCTTTGCTCCTTAAGTTCGGATTATTCATGAACATGGCGAGCATATCGTGCAGAGATATATTTTCACAGTGAGATCAACAGAAACAACAAATAAAGACAGGTACCGTAAAAAGACGGGTATCGTAAAAAAAAGCAGGGACTGGCAGGGTTGGCCGGACCCTGGTCCGGGCTAGGCCATTGTGGGAATCAGGAATGTCGAGCAAAAACAACTAACTGAATGATTTATCCGGAAAATGACGCGGATTGCTAAAGATATAGATGATTTGCGCTGCCTTTGCTTGATCGCCAACGGCAATGCGGTCATCATAGAAGTCGAACTTTTTCTGTTTGGCCTGTTACACTGTTTTAACAGAAGGTCAGACCCGCAAGTACCGCCATTCTGCGGCGCTTTACCTGGCCGGAAAATTTATTAAATGGCGAGCATACGTGCAGAGATTTGTTTTCATGTTTTTATAAACCTGGCTTACTGATATTTGCAAAAGAGTAAATGAGCTGTGGAATCAAAGATCAAATGAGATGCCGTCGAGTACATAAATAATCTGTGCTGGTCACTTAACAACACACGAGGAAAATACTTTGAAACTTCAAAAACTGACAGTTGCGACTATTGTCGCAATGGCTATGGGTACCCTGTCATCTGTGAGTCACGCTGCATGCACCAATGACACATGGAACAAGGTTATGTCCAGAGGTAAAATGGTGGTAGGCGTCAAAGCGGACTACAAACCCTGGGGTTTTCGTGACAGCAGTGGTGCCATTGTAGGAATGGAAATAGATCTTGCTCAAGCTGCGGCAGATGCCATGGGAGTAGAACTTGAAACCGTCGCTGTGCAGTCTTCAAACCGAATGCAATTTCTTGAGCAGGGAAAAATCGATCTCATGATTGCTACCATGTCTGATCGTGCTGATCGACGTGAAATTGTCGGCATCACACAGCCGAACTACTACACATCAGGTACTAACATTATGGCACCCAAAGCACTGGGCTTTGCTAAATGGGAAGACCTCACTGGCAAATCTGTCTGTGGTAAGCAGGGCGCTTTCTACAACCAGGTAGTTACCGAACGATACGGTGTTGAAGTTATTGCATTCACCGGCAACGCTGAAGCCAAGCAGGCATTGCGTGATAAAAAATGCGTCGCCTGGGTGTACGATGATTCTTCGATCGGTTCTGATCTTTCCTCCGGGGATTTCGATGATTTTGAAATGCCACTGGCTTCCGAAGATGACAACCCGTGGGCGCTGGCTGTACCTCTCGCAGAGAAAGACTGCGTGTTCGGTAACTTCATGTCAGGACTGACTTTTAACATGCATCAGTCAGGTCAGCTGATCGAGCTTGAAAAGAAATGGGGTATTCAGCCAACGCAGTATCTGAAAGACAAAAACGAAGCCTACAGTGACTGGCTGGCAGAATAAAACTGGTCAGAATAAAACTGACCGAAGACCACGATGATAACAAGGGCGCTCTATGCGCCCTTGTTTATTGTTCTCACTGCCAGTACACCGGATAAACACTGAATGCTTGACGCATTTATCGAGTTTTTCAGGCAAGTTGCAGACGACTACCCGCGCTGGAACTTTATATTTTTCTATGAGCCCAGACAGTGGGCAAGAATAGTCAAAGGCGTGCAGTACACACTGTTACTCAGCTTTGCGTGTGTCATTCTATCGGTCGTCATTGGGATTATCGGCGCGTGGATGCAGAGTTCTCCCTCAGTATGGGTTCGACGAATTGTTCAGGGTTATATACAGTTTTTCAGGAACACCCCACCGTTTGTACAACTGCTGTTTTTTTACTTCGCACTGGGTCAGTTCACACCGGCTGTAACCGGCCCGGATGGCTGGACAGAAATACCGATTATTTCAAATGTCGGCTGGGCAATTATTTCGTTGTCACTGTTCGCCGGTGCATTTAATGTTGAAATATTCAGAGCCGGTATTGAAGCGGTACCAGACTCCACACAAGAGGCGGCCAGTGCGCTTGGCTTTACCAGAACGCAGACATACCTTGATGTTGTGCTGCCACTTGCCTTTCGGGTATCCCTGCCTGCACTGAACAATAATCTGGTCAACCTGGTTAAAACCACGACTCAGGCTATTGGTATTGCTGTGCCTGAATTGTTGTATCAGTGTGTCACTATCTGGAATGACTACCCAAGCGCCCTCTATCCCACCATGTTGTTGTTGTTTGTGTCATTTATAGTATTGGTCGGTATATTGGTTTTCGGGATGTCGCGCTGGGAACGTGCGATGAAAATCCCCGGGTATGGTGGATAACAAATGAATAAAAAAAATGCCATCCCCGGTATCAATCAACAAGCCGCCACCGACCTGCCCGTATTAAAACCGTATGCACCCGATCGCACAGGCAAGGTCGATGATCTCTATTTTTCGCGTTGGCTGGCCGCAACCCCAAGGCAGGTATGGTGGATTCTTCTGGCCAGTGTGTTGGTTTGGCCTGTCATGGCGTCAGCTGCCAGCGGCTACACCATGGCACAGGCATTCGAGGCGTTGTTTAAATGGATTCCGTTTATAGTCACCGGTGGTTTTTTATTCAATGTGCTGATTTCGTTTTTTGCTATGTTGATCGGCACCATCGTAGGGGTCGTACTCGGTCTGATGCAGATATCACCCGTCAGACTGATCAGCTGGCCGGCCAGGTTTTTTACTCAGGTGTTTCGCAATTCACCGTGGCTGGTGCTGCTGTTTATTGTGTTACTGGCACTGCCGTTCGAATTCACCATTGGTGACACCATCGTTCGCATTCCAGACTGGACGAAAGCGGTTTTTGGGTTGTGCCTGCCGATTATGGCAAACATTGCAGAGGTAGTGCGCGGGGCGATTAATTCGGTGCCAAGTGGTCAGTGGGAAGCTGCCGAATCACTGGCCTACACCCGCTCACAAACACTCTGGCAAATTATTTTGCCGCAGTGTTTTAAACGCATGATTCCCCCATGGATGAACTGGTATGCAATTTTAACCATGGCAACTCCACTGTGTTCTCTGTTGGGTGTTGAAGAAATCATCACTCTCAGTCGTCAGGCCATCGAGGCAGAGAATAACCGCCCCGAACTACTGATACCGTTCTACGGTTTTGCATTGCTCATATTTTTCGCTTATTGCTATCCGATTGCACGCGCCACTGTGGCACTTGAACGGCGTTACGCGGTTAAACTGTAAGGCATCACAGATGACAAACTCCCAGTGGACTGAAGATCAGCCGATCGTATCAATAAAAGATGTACATAAGTCCTTCGGTGATCTCGAAGTACTCAAAGGGGTTTCGTTCGATGTAATGAAAGGCGAGGTGGTGTGTGTTATCGGCCCATCCGGTTCGGGTAAATCCACGCTTATCCGATGCATCAATGCATTAAACGATATCCAGTCAGGTTCTATCACTGTGGAAGGCATAGAGGTAAACGATAAACGTCTCGATAAGCTGGCACTGCGCCGCAAGGTGGGCATGGTGTTTCAACAGTACAATCTGTTCCCGCATAAAACTGCTATTGAAAACGTCATGATGGCACCAATCAAAGTGTTAAAAGAATCACCCGCCGAGGTCGAGCAGCGTGCCCGACAATTGATTGAAAAAGTCCGGCTGCAAGGCAAGGAAGACAGCTATCCCGGTGAGCTTTCCGGCGGACAACAACAACGTGTGGCTATTGCACGTTCACTGGCCATGAACCCCGACATCATGTTATTCGACGAAGTCACCGCCGCACTGGATCCTGAGACCGTTAAAGAGGTATTGGTGACTATCAAAGATCTGGCCGAAGAGGGTATGACATGCATGCTGGTCACCCATGAAATGGGATTTGCCCGAGAAATCGCAGATCACATCTATTTCACTGATCGTGGTGTGATAGTTGAGCACGGTCCACCGGCAACATTTTTCTCTGAAGCGACAGACCCTCGCACGCGGGAATTTCTGAGTCAGATTTTGTAACCTCAGACTTGTACGGTACGGCAAGTTCTCCTGTAAAGTGGAGATCAATACCTGACCTTCTACACCCTCGGCTTATGTAAGTCTGCGAGGAGCAGTGCAAGTTGCTTTTTTATATCGACGCCGTAGAAATACACCGCTTAATGTCGCTAGTATTATTAACAACGGATCCAGCTGTGGTCTGCCATCAGAACTGACAGGTAAATACGCGCTACAGCCGCCATGGCCCTGGAGTCCGGTTCTGATAAGCGCGTTTGCAGGTTCCAACAGGTCTTCGGTGCCGTTGCCGTTTATATCTGGTAGTGCTTCTCCGATAGTAAGATTGTTTGACAACACCTCTGTAAGTCCGTCGCCGTTAGCATCAGGGTCTGCCGAGTTTATTATGCCGTCGCTGTCTGTGTCTGATTCACCGGTAATGCTTGCATCAAATCGATCGTCAATGCTGTCTCCATCGGTATCTTCACCACCGGTTATATCTGAGTCTACGCTATCCGGTATGCCATCGAGATCTGTGTCTTGCATGGAATCTACTATGCCATCATCACTCTGGTCTATAGCACCTGACTCTACGATATCGAAAATACCATCGTTATCTGAGTCAAGGTCTAGTCGGTTAACTATGCCGTCTGCATCTGTGTCGCGACCGGTCGGGTCAGTGACTTGAGTCTGATCATCTGCGCCGTCGTTGTTATTGTCAGTAAATTTGTCTATCCGGCCGTTGTTGTCGTCATCAATGCCGCCGCTTTCAATCAGATCGGTGAGGCCGTCATTATCTGAATCAAGGTCTTTGAAGTCGGCGATCAGATCGCTGTCTGTATCTACAAGCTCCAGAGGAAATAATTGCAGCTCATCAGACAAGCCGTTGTTGTCCTGATCAATGAAATCGTCTATCCGGTAGTCATTGTTATTGTCTTCTCCAATCACCTCGATAATATCTGCAATGCCATCGTTGTCGCTATCGAGGTCCCGGTTGTCCGGTATTCCGTCGCCATCAGTGTCGAGTTGTCCCTCGATGAGATCAGGAATGCCGTCGTTGTCGTCGTCCAGATCAATTGCATCAGGTACGCCATCGTTGTCCGAATCGGTCAGCAATACGGGTTGAATAGTCAGAGTTGCCGGTGAGCCGACTGATGTATTACCGACAGGGTCAGTGACGGTTACCTCTATCTGATAAGTTCCTTCTGGTAGTGCAAATGGTATGTTCAGACTCCAGGTGCCGTCACTATTGACGACCAGATTACCACCACCAGCGGTATAGACAGTACCATTAACTGTTACGGTCAGCGTGTCATTTGCTGCGATGTCTGCGCTGCCGGTCAGGGTTGGTGTTGAATCTGTTGTTGTCAACGACTCGGCAGTCGGTGGTATTGGTGCCGAGGTATCGATAATTAGTTCGCTGGTGCCTGAATCATTGGTAGTGTTACCGGCGGAATCAGTAATAGATGCGGTTACATCATAAATGCCTTCTGTCAGCGTTGTTGGTATGTTCAGAGTCCATGTGCCATCGCTGTTGATAATAAGGTTACCATCTCCAACGGTGTAGAGTATTCCATCCACTGTAACCGTTAGTATTTCACCCGGGTCTAATGTCGCTGTGCCGGATATAACCGGAGTAGTATTGTTTGTTGTTAATGTATTGACAGTGGGGGATGCCGGTGTGGTGGTATCAACTATTAACTGATCACTGCTGGTATCTGTGCTCACGTTGCCTGCAGCATCGGTTACTGTAACAACTACGTCATAAGTGCCTTCTACCAGTTCAGTTGGAATTGACAACTCCCAGCTGCCGTCACTGTTACTGACCAGATTACCGTCGCCAGCGGTATAAGTGACCCCGTTTACAGTGACAGTCAACAGTTCCCCCGGTCCGGCATTGGCACTGCCGCTGATTACTGGAGTCGTGTTACTGGTCACTTGTGGAATTACGGTCGGTATGGTTGGCGCTGTTGTATCGATCAGCAGCTCAGTAGATCCAGGATCTGTACTTATGTTACCAGCGATGTCAGTGATAGTGGCGGTAACATCATACAATCCTTCACTGATCGGTGTTGGTATAGAGAGTGTCCAACTTCCATCGCCGTTGTTGACCAGGTTACCATCGCCTGCTGTGTAGGCAGTGCCATTGACAGTTACCGAAAAAATCTCGCCAGCTGCGAGGGTAGCGGTGCCTTCGATTGTCGGTGTAGTGTCGTTGGTAGTCAGGCTGGTGACTCCGGGGGCGGCGGGTGCGGTGATATCTATCAACAAATCATTAATACCTGGGTCAATGGACGAGTTACCGGCTGCATCTGTTACGGTCGCAATAACCTCATAGAGGTTCTCTGGCAAACTGTTTGTTGATGGAATGGTCAGTAGCCATGTTCCATCGCTGTTGGTGAGCAGGTTGCCGTCTCCATCCGTGTAGATGACACCATTGATTTCAACTGTCAGTACTTCATTCGCTTGCAGATCGGCAGTACCTTCTATTACCGGTGAGGTATCAGCAGTGACCAGGTTTGTCACACCTGGCGCTGTCGGAGCGGTTAAATCAATAACAAGCTCACCGGTAGTGTTGTCATTGATGGAATTGCCGGCGAGGTCTGTCACAGTTGTGATGACGTTATATGAATTTTCGAGCAGAGGTGTTGGTATAGACAGGGTCCATGTGCCATCACCGTTATCAATAAGAGAGCCATCACCTGCGGTGTACGTGATACCGTCGACTGTCACGCTAAGAGTTTCACCAGAGGCGATATTCGCTGTACCCGAAATAACCGGTGTGGTGTCGTTGGTGATTTGTGGCTCGACCACCGGCACATCCGGTGCGGTTGTATCGATAATCAGCTCAGCGGTTGATGTATCACTGCTAGTGTTGCCGGCTGCATCTGTAATTGTTGCAACTACGTCATAGCTGCCTTGCGCAAGCGGGGTTGGTATGTTTAGAGTCCATGTGCCGTCGTTGTTGACAATCAGGTTACCATCACTTGCGTTATAGATGACGCCATCTACGGTAACGCTGAGCGTTTCACCGGGTGGCACTGTGGCGCTTCCTTCGATGACGGGTGTGGTGTTATTTGTAATCTGCGATGTTACGACTGGCGTTACAGGTGCATCTGTGTCGATAACCAGCTCAGTGGTGGTGACATCCACACTGGAGTTTCCGGCTGCATCGATAACAGTCACGGTGACGGGATAAGTGCTGTCAGCCAATGTAGTTGGCAGAGTAAGATCCCAGGTGCCGTCACCATTATCAATCAGATTTCCGTCTCCGGCAGTATAGGTAACACCGTCAATGGTCACTGTAAGTGTCTCGCCCGGTGCAAGCGTGGCTGTGCCTGATATCACAGGCGTCGTGTTGTTGGTGATTTGTGACTCTACTGTTGGAACAACCGGTGGGTTGGTATCAACCGTAAGTTCGGAGGCGGTAGTGTCAGTGGTGGAGTTACCAGCCAGATCAGTGATTGTTGCGATGACTTCATAAGTATTGTCTGGCAGTGCGTCGGCGGCTGGTATTGTCAAAACCCATGTGCCATCTGTATTGATTACCAGGCCTGGGTTACTTGCGGTGTAGGTAACACCATTCACAGTGACGGTGAGGGTTTCACCGGGTATTGTTGACGTGGTTCCCGATATCTCAGGTGTTGTATTAGAGGTAGTCAGGGTAGTAACAGTCGGGACAATCGGTGTCGTCAGATCAACTACCAGTTCATTAGCGCTAGTATCAGTGCTGACGTTACCGGCAGCATCAATCACCGAGGCGATGACTTCATAGCTTGCCTCAGCCAGTGTAACCGGGATTGATAAATTCCATGTGCCATCGCCGTTATCAACCAGATTTCCATCTCCGCTGGTATAGGTCACACCGTCAGCCTCTACAGTGAGCACTTCACCCGGACCCGCATTGGCAGTGCCTGAAACTATCGGGCTTGTGTTATTGGTATGCAGCGGTGCGACTGTGGGAGTTTGAGGCGGAGTGGTGTCAATCAGCAGCTCAGATGAGCTTGGGTCGGTGCTGTTATTTCCTGCAATGTCGGTGACTGTGGCAGTAACATCATAGAGGCCTTCAGCTGTTGGTGTCGGGATGGAGAGTGTCCATGTGCCATCACCATTGTCGATCAGATTGCCGTCGCCCGCTATGTAGGTAATGCCATTAACGGTGACTGATAAGGTTTCACCTGTTCCAACAATGGCTGTTCCTTCGATTATCGGTGTTGTGTCGTTGGTAGTGAGACTGGTGACACCTGGTGCTACAGGTGCGGTCAGATCGACAAGCAAGTCATCAATGCCAGGGTCACTGCTGCTGTTGCCGGCAGCGTCGGTAACCATTGCGGTTACCTGAAAGAGATTTTCTGCAAGTGCGTTGCCAGCCGGGATGGTCAGTGCCCATGTGCCATCTCCATTGTCAACAAGATTGCCGTCGCCTGCGGTATAAGTGATGCCATCGACCTCAACTGTGAGTATCTCATTGGCTGAGACGGTTGCTGTACCTTCAATAACAGGTGTTGTATTGGTGGTGACCAGACTGGTTACTCCGGGAGTCACAGGTGCGGTTATATCAATGATAAGCTCGCTGCTTGTTGCGTCACTGGCGATGTTACCGGCAGGGTCTGTCACTGTAACAGTGATATCGTAAGCCCCCTCAGCCAGTGGCAGCGGTATAGCGAGTGCCCATGTGCCATCGCCGTTATCAACCAGGTTGCCGTCGCCTGCCGAATAGGTAACACCATCTACCGTGACGCTCAATGTCTCACCAGGTGCAACAGTGGCTGTGCCGGTAATCGAAGGTGATGCATTGTTGGTGGTTTGTGCTGTAACTGTCGGGACCACAGGTGCAATTGTATCGATCACCAGCTCTGCAGTGGTAGTATCGTCACTTGTGTTGCCGGCAACATCAGTAATTGTGGCGGTCACTGCATAAGTATTGTCAGGCAATGCTATCGGCAGTGTCAGATCCCATGTGCCATCGCCATTGTCAATCAGGTTGCCGTCACCCGCTGTGTAGGTGACACCATCAATAGTCACAGACAGGGTCTCACCGGCAAGGACTATTGCTGTACCGGATACAACGGGTGTGGTGTCGCTGGTAGCTTGCGATATAACAGTTGGAATAACCGGTGCCGTAGTATCTATGGTAAGCTCACCCGCTGTGACATCGCTGGTGGTATTGCCTGCAATATCAGTAACCGTTGCCACAACTTCATAAGTGGCTTCAGCCAGCGCGACAGGTACAGATAGCGTCCAGGTTCCATCACCATTGTTAATCAGATTTCCGTCGCCGGCTGTATAGGTCATATTATCTACGGTAACGCTAAGTGTTTCCCCTGCAGCCACGGTTGCAGTTCCGGTGATTACAGGTGTTGTGTTATTGGTGGTTTGTGCTGTTACCGTAGGTATAACAGGTGCGACGGTGTCGATAACCAGTTCTGCGGTGGTGTTATCTTCACTGACATTGCCAGCTGAGTCGAGAATAGTCACAGTGACCGTGTAGGTATTGTCGGCAAGCGCCACAGGTAAAGTCAGGTCCCAAGTGCCATCACCGTTGTCAACCAAATTACCGTCACCTGCGGTGTAGGTAATACCGTCTATAGTGACTGTCAGTGTTTCCCCGGCTGAGACAACAGCTGTACCTGATATCACAGGCATGGAATTGTTGGTATTTTGTGCAACAACCGTCGGTACCACTGGTGGATTCGTATCCACAATGAGTTCCGCTGCTGTGGTATCTGAAGTGGCGTTGCCAGCCAGGTCTGTGGTCGTTGCGATGACTTCATAGCTACCGTCAGCTAATGCGTTTGCAGCAGGTATAACCAGTGACCAGGTGCCATCTGCGTTGACCGTAAGATTTCCGTCACCATCGGTGTAGGTGACACCATTCACGGTGACGGTGAGTGTTTCACCGGGTACAGTCGAGGCAGTACCTGAAATTACCGGCGTAGTATTGTTGGTGGTCAGGGTATTAACAGTGGGTGCAAGTGGTGCGGTTATATCAACCACCAGTTCATCAGCGCTGGTGTCAGTGCTGACGTTACCTGCGGCATCGGTTACCGTGGCAATAACTTCATAGGTGGCCTCAGCCAGTGTAGTTGGAATTGATAAATCCCATGTGCCATCGCCGTTATCAAGCAGATTTCCATCTCCGCTGGTATAGGTCACAAGGTCGACTACCACTGTCAGTACTTCACCCGGACCTGCGTTGGCTGTGCCGGAGATAACCGGACTGGTGTTGTTGGTATGTAGAGGAGTTACTGTTGGTGTTTGCGGTGCTGTGGTATCGATTAGTAATTCACTGGAACTTGGATCAGTACTTATATTACCTGCAGTGTCTGTAATGGTCGCAGTGACGTCATAGAGTCCCTCGTTGATCGTCGCTGTAATGGCGAGCATCCATGTGCCATCTGCGTTATCGGTCAGATTGCCATCACCCGCGGTGTAAGTCACACCATTAACCGTTACTGAAAGAATCTCCCCGGCACCGACTACGGCGGTACCCTCGAGTACTGGTGTGGTATTGTTGGTTGTCAGGCTGGTAACACCCGGAGTTACGGGTGCAGTCAGGTCAATGAGTAAGTCGTCTATACCCGGGTCCAGTGCGCTGTTACCTGCAGCGTCGGTGACTGTAGCAATCACCTGATAAAGGTTCTCAGCCATTGCGTTGGCAGCAGGGATGTTCAGGGTCCATGTGCCATCTCCGTTATCTGTCAGATCGCCATCACCTGCTGTGTAGATAACCCCGTTGACTTCTACGGTTAGCACCTCACCTGGCTGGATCGTTGCGGTGCCTTCAATTACCGGAGTGGTGTCGGTAGTGGCGAGACTGGTTACTCCCGGTGCGATTGGTGCGGTAATGTCAATGATAAGCTCACCGGCAGTCGCGTCGTCAGTGGCGTTACCTGCAGGATCAGTTACCGTCGCGATGACTTCATGAGTACCTTCAGGCAGAGCTACTGGAGTAGTTAGTGACCAGGTACCATCGCCGTTGTCCAGCAGAGAACCGTCACCATCAGTGTAAATCACACCATCTACGGTGACAGTCAGTGTGTCGCCCGGTGCCACGGTTGCAGTACCTGCGATAACCGGGCTGGTGGAATTGGTGATTTGTGATGTGACTGTCGGTATCGCCGGTGCCACTGTATCAATAGTCAATTCAAGTGCAGTGGCATCAGTGCTTGCGTTGCCTGCGGCATCAGTGACGGTCGCAGTTACATTGTAGCTTCCGTCAGCCAGTGCGGTTGCGACGCTAAGATCCCATGTGCCGGCACCATTGTCTGTCAGAAATCCATCACCAGCCGTGTAGGTCGTACCATTAAGCAAAACCGTCAGCGTCTCGGTTGTATTGACTGTTGCGGTACCTGATAGAACAGGTGTGCTGTTATTGGTAGTCAGAAACATAACCGTTGGCACGACCGGAGGCGTGGTATCTACGGTAAGTTCAAGCGCTGTGATGTCGTCTGCCGAATTGCCTGCCAGATCGGTCACCGTAGCAATGACTTCATAAACGCTATCTGCCAAGACTACCGGTACAGTCAGTTGCCAGGTACCGTCGCTGTTGTGGATCAGATCACCGCTGGCTGTGGTGTAGTTAAAGCCATTGAGCGTGACTGATAAAATTTCGCCGGCACCTGTCACTGCAGTACCGTTAACGGTTGGTGAGGTATTACTGGTTACCTGTGCTACAACAGTTGGTATTGCAGGTGCGGTAGTATCAATAATAAGTTCAGCAGTAGTGACATCTTCAGTGGCGTTGCCAGCTGAATCGATAACAGTCACTGTTACCGGGTAGGAGTTGTCGGCTAAAGGTACGGGTAGAGTCAGATTCCATGTACCATCGCCATTGTCGACCAGATTGCCATCGCCTGCAGTATAGACTACGCCATCAACCGTGACCGTCAGCGTCTCACCCGGTGCAATGGTCGCGGTACCTGATATCACCGGCGTTGTGTTGCTGGTGTTTTGTGATACCACTGTCGGTACCGGAGGCGGGATGGTATCAACAATTAATTCAGTGGCAGTGGTGTCGGTAGCAGAGTTGCCAGCCAGATCAGTGACGGTTGCAATAACTTCATAAGTACCGTCAGCCAGCGCGTTGCCTGTTGGAATCGTTAATTCCCATGTGCCGTCGGGATTGACCAGCAGATTTGCGTTTCCTTCTGTGTAGCTGACTCCATTCACAGTTACAGTCAGGGTTTCACCCGGTGCTGTCGAGCTTGTACCTGAAATAACCGGTGTGGTGATGTTGGTAATCTGTGCGATGATTGTTGGGACTGGCGGTGCTGTTATATCAATTACCAGTTCATCGGTACTGGTGTCAGTGCTGACATTACCAGCTGCATCAGTAATAGAGACGGTGACTTCATAAGTGGCTTCAGCCAGTGTTGCAGGAAAAGTTAAATCCCAGGTTCCATCGCCATTCTCAACCAGGTTGCCGTCACCGACTGTGTAGGTGGTACCGTCTACAGTGACGGTAAGTGTTTCTCCCGGTCCCGGATTGGCGGTACCGGATATCACAGGACTAGTGTTACTGGTGTATAGCGGGGTGGCTGTCGGGGTTAGTGGCAGCGTTGTATCTATAAGTAGTTCGCTTGAACTCGGATCAGTACTCGAGTTGCCGGCGCTGTCTATAAGAGTTGCAGTGACATCGTACAAACCTTCGGTTGTCGGTGTTGGAATTGAGAGGGACCATGTGCCATCACCATTATCGACAAGGTTGCCGTCACCCGCTGTATAGTTAATGCCGTTTACCGTCACTGTCAGGGTTTCACCTGGCTGTACAACAGCGGTACCTTCGATTACCGGCGTGGTATCGTTGGTGGTCAGACTGGTAACACCTGGTGTAAGCGGCGCGGTCAGATCAACCAATAGATCATCAACGCCCGGATCAACAGCACTGTTGCCAGCTGCATCGGTCACTCTGGCGATAACCTGATAAAGATTCTCTGCAAGAATGTTAGTCGCTGGAATGGTCAGATTCCAGGTACCGTCACCGTTATCGACAAGATTACCGTCACCTGCTGTGTAGATGATGCCATCAACTTCAACCGAGAGAGTCTCACCCGCTTGCACGGTGGCGGTGCCTTCGATCACAGGTGTGGTATCGGTGGTGGCCAGACTGGTTACACCGGGGGCAATTGGTGCAGTTAAATCTATTATCAATTCACCGATGGTGTTGTCACTGGTGGCGTTGCCGGCCGGGTCGGTGACAGTGGCAATGACATCGAAAGTGCCTTCTGCCAGTGGTACAGGCAGTGAAAGTACCCAGGTACCGTCACCGTTGTCGGTAAGGTTTCCGTCACCGGCAGTATAAGTCACTCCATCTACAGTGACCGTTAGTGTATCGCCTGGTACTACAGTAGCAGTACCGGTAATCGTCGGGCTGGTGGTATTGGTACTTTGTGCTGCAACTGTCGGTGTAACCGGTGCAGTAGTATCAATGGTCAGTTCCAGTGCAGTGGTATCTTCACTTGAATTACCAGACTCATCAGTGATAATGGCCGTAACACTGTAGTTACCATCAGCAAGGGCTGCAGGAATATTTAAATCCCAGGTGCCATCACCATTATCAAGCAGGTTACCGTCACCCGCGGTGTAGGTGATACCAGCTACTGAAACACTCAGCGTCTCACCCGGATCAACTGTTGCTGTGCCGGATACAACGGGTGTTGTATTGCTGGTGGTTTGAAACGTAACAGTCGGTATGGCTGGTGCAGTGATATCAATGATCAATTCATCATCTGTTGTATCAGTCGCGATGTTGCCTGCTGCATCAGTGATAGTAGCGACAACACTATAAGTCCCTTCTGCGAGTGGGGCAGGGAGTGTTAAATCCCAGGTTCCATCTGCGTTGATAACCAGATTGCCGTCACCTTCAGTGTAACTGACACCATCTACCATAACACGCAGGGTTTCACCCAGATTTACTGTCGCAGAACCGGAAATAGTTGGCGTTGTATTGTTTGTGGTTTGCGAGATGACAGTTGGTGTGGCCGGTGCAGTGGTATCGACGATAAGCTCATCACTACTGGTATCGGGGAATGCATTGCCAAACACATCTGTCACCGTGGCGACTACTTCATAAGTGTTATCAGGCAAAGCTGATGGTATGTTCAAGCTCCATATGCCGCTGCTGTTATAGGTCAGGTTTCCATCACCGGCAGTATAGGTTACGCCGGCAACGGTGACCGTGAGGGTATCTCCGGGTCCGATCACTGCGGCACCAGTTATAGTCGGTGTTGTATTGCTGGTAGTTAAAGGCACCACTGTGGGAGTTGACAGAGGAATGGCTTGTACAATCAGTTCATTGACTGTTATATCTGTAGTGCTATTTCCCGCTGCATCAGTGACTGCGGCTGTGACTTCATAGGTAGCTTCTGCCAATGGTGTAGTTATAGACAATGTCCAGGTGCCGTTGGCGTTATCTACCAGGTTTCCATCTCCAGCGGTGTAGGTAATGCCGTCAACGGTTACAGTTAGCGTCTCACCGGCGGCAACAGTTGCAGTGCCTGACAGTACGGGCGTCGCATCACTTGTGCTTAGTGGTATGACCGCTGGCACTGCAGGCGGTGATGAATCAATGATAAGTTCATCAACGGTGATGTCTGTGCCGGTGGCACCAGTGAGATTAGTGAGTGTTGCAGTCACACTGTAGCTGCCATCTGCAATTGTATTTGCAGATGGAATTATCAGATCCCAGGTGCCGTCGCCGTTGTCGACCAGATTGCCATCTCCGGCGATGTAGGTAATACCGTTAACTGTGACCGATAGTGTTTCATCAGCACTGGTGTTTGCAGTACCACTGATAACAGGTGTTCCTGTATTGGCAAGCTGTGACGTAACCGTTGGTACTTCACGAATGATTAAATCAAAAGTTTCCTGGTAGATTGCAGTATCGAGTTCATCTACCCCTGCACCATTGTTGGTGTCTTCTATTACCGTGTCGCCGTCAAGGTCATCTGTATCGGTGTTGGTGCCACTCACTGTGATTGTGGCCACAGTAGCCGCTGTGCCTGTCGCTGTCAGGCCTGCAAGGGCTGCTCTGTCAACCTGCCAGTTACCACCGCCGAAGTCACTGACGGTTCCGGTACCGGAAGCCAGTGTAACTGTGGTGGGAACTCCTGCAAGTGTCAGCGTTTGAATTTGTGTCTCGGAACCGTCAATGTCCGCTGAGTCAATGACACTAATGCCGAGGTCGGTCGCGGTAGCAAGGTAGCCAACGGCATCGTTTGCTGTCAGTGTGGGATCGTCAACAACAGGTTCTACATGGATTACAACTGTGTCGAGTTCACCTGTTGATGAAAGTAACATCTCAAGCTCCAGCTCACCGGTAGCATGGTCACCGGCAGAAAGAGTCAGTAGGGGTATGTCTGCAAAGTCGACTTCCCAGTCGCCATTGTCTGTCGGCGCGCCATGAGAAAACAATCCTGTTGCCGGTAAACCATCGACACTGAAAGGCTCGCTGCCTAACCACGAAACCTGGGTTGTGCCGATGTAATCCGCAAATGCACCTGTGCCTGCATTAGAGCTGGCAGTAAATTCCAGTGTGCGTGTTCCGTCAGCGTTGTCTACTAATGTAAACCGCGCGGTTTCAGCATAGTCGTCAGTGAAAGCACCTGCAGCTTTGTTACTTTGAAATAGCGGAATGCCACCGTCGGTAGCGCCGAACATCGTTGTACCCAGTGGTACACTTTGCCAGGCAACCAGGTCCGGGGTTGTAGTTCTTGAGAAAGTGATCGATCCGGCACTGGTGTTGTTGTTAAGATCAATTACTGCAAAGCCGTAGCCGACGTTCTCGTTGTTCGCACTGCCAGCAATCGTTTGCCACGACATCTGCACAATACCAATCGATGAGCTTGCCGGCACCGCGAAGGTCTGGATGTTTATTGGCTTGCCGTTGCTGTCAACTCCATCCGGCGGGTTGGAGTCAAACAGTGTAGTGTCACTTTCAACTCCGACAAAGCTTGCAATAGAACTCAGCCCTGTACGGCGATAGTTTTCGCTCGTGTACATGGTGGTAAAAGCTGCAGCATGGTCGCTTTCACGCTCGACTATCAAATCGCCTGATGCATCGATAAAAATGGTAGGGTCATCTTCAATGCCGGTTACAGAGGCGGTGTCATCGCCTACACGAGTCGCGGTGCTATCGGTAATAGCTACCGGAACAGCCGCTGGTGTATCTCTTAAATCGATTAGCGGATAATTGAGAAAAGCCCAGGTGGTCACTCTCGAATCGAGCTCTCCACGTTCAGATGCTATAACACCTGAGACCGTATCTGCTTGCAGGTCAATAACCAGTCGGCTGAATCCCTTGTGTTCTTCTGCAAAGTTAGAACCGTTTGCAGCGCTGTTACCGGTTAGCACGAGATAACCATGCTTGGAGCCATCGGTCGGTACGAGCGCTGCTGGTATCACAAAAGTAGATACGAATTCACCCGGGTTCTGCAAATCTCCGGAACCACCGACAAAGTCTGTGCTGTCACCATCGCTTGTCATGTATTCTATGTGGTAGGCAATCTGCAGCGGAATGGTCTCGGTAATCTGGACTTGCCCGGCGACTATTTCGATTAGCAGATCCGCAGCACCGGTCCAGAGGCCTTCGACAAAGCTGGTATCGGTCAATACAGACTGACCAAGGGGAACATTCAGCCAGGTATACTGATCGATAGTTCCATTGTTTAGATTCGGTAAAATGCTATATGTGAGTCGCCCGCTATAAGTACCCTCACGTAAATCAACCGATACGGATAACAGTTCATAGTCGTCGTTTTGCACGTCATTCTGATTTGTACCGACGTTACGTGTTGCATAGCCGGTAATATTTATACCGGTTGAGCCGGATGGAATAGTCGAGGCGACTGCTGTACCACTGCCATTCTCATCGCGATACAACGCATCGACGCCAATGATGTCCTGCAGCGTACCGCCGAATTCAAGACTTGAGTCGACTGACAGATTTAATGGTGTCGGTATATCTTCCTGTCCAATAATAAAATTACTGGCTGGTGTCAGAAAGTCACTTGTGAGGACCACTTCAAATGTGACTGTGGCTGTATCAATTCCTCCAGCGCCGTCATCAACAGTGTAAGTCAGCGTATCAAAACTTGCGAAGCCAACATTGGGGGTATAATCGAGTAGTCCGTTTGCCGAGAGTGTAGCGGTGCCGTGGGACGGTGGTGTTGTAATTGTATAAGTGTCGGTCGGCAGATTTGTGTCGTTGGCGGCAAGATCATTGGCAGATATTGCCGTGTTAGACGGGACCAGGACAATATCGTCAACTGCAACCGGTGCTGCCATTACCTCCATCGGTATTATTACTAATACTGCCATAACCCAATGGAATATTAGAGCTGATGAACGGAACCTGCGTGCAGTGAAAAAATGGTTTGACATTAGATAGTCCACCTGTTCTGGGCACTTTATAGTTCGTTATAAATGCCAGAGCCGACAGATATAAGACCGATGGCAGTGGATCCTCGCGTTTATAAAAGTCCACATTCCACCACACAGCAAACACCAGACCAGTCTTTGCTGATCATTCGTTGGTGTCATAGAGATTTACAATTCTTGAGGTTGACGATGAAACTTGTATGCCCTTGTGGATTATTCAACTGGTTTTCTATAACCAGATAAAATACTTAGTTATTCAGCCTGCGCGTACTGAACTATCTGCTTGGTCCACATACCTTGCAACAGTGCATTTTATAATTTCTAAAATTCAAAAGTAGTTAATAGCTATTCCTGTTCAATCTATGATGGACAGTCAAAACGCGAGAACATACGGCTGTTGAATACGAAGTTGAAGTGTTTATGAATTTGAACAGTGAGAAATATTTCGGGAGTACGCGGCGCCGAATTATCGCTGACGAAAAAAACAAAAGACGCGACTTCTATAAAGCAAATAGATAGAGATCATTTTCGATTTCATGCCTGCGGTGTTCTTATGAACAACCGGTGACAGCATTGATAGTTCATAAGAAAAAACTGTCTGGGAGGCTTTGGCATGGCAGGTTACTGCGATAGTTGACCACAGAAGTAGGTTGTCGAATGTTGCAAGATTACTTAGAGAAATCGATCCTTGTTTCTTCTGTTGTCAGGTCCGACTTTGATTTTTCTTGTGTGTTTTCTCGTGATATTTTCGTGATATATCCGTGCCGCCACGCCGGTTCGGTTATGCCGCCACGCCTTTCAATTAATATTCGATGACCCAAACTACCGATCTGTGAGTCAAGTGGCAAACTCGGATGAAAAAGATGCTTGTATATAGATCAAAAAAGGATCAATAATCTAATTTTCTGAAGGTGGTTAGAATGTCCATTTAAGGTGGATCCATCAACCCCAAAACGGAGCACTCCATGAGGGTATATACTGACACCCGTCTGAAGCGCTAATGTCTGAAGGTGTTGTGTCGTAAGCTCGCAATGACAAGAGATCGATTCATTGTCGGTAAATAAAAGTGTTATACCCGGGCTGAACCATTACAATCTGCAATCCTCCAAGCATGACTCAATCAGATTTACCGTTCCTGGTCAATTTGTGAAAAGAATATGAATAAAATCACATTGGCCACCAGTGTTATAGCTAACTGGGCCTTTTTTATAATAACCATCCTCGTTGCTTTTATCGTTAGCCCGATAATGGTGAATAAACTTGGGGACGAAGTTTATGGTGTGTGGGTTCTGATGGTATCTATCGGAGGTTATTTCACAGTTTTAGATTTTGGAATTAATACAGCGCTGGTCAGGTTTTTATCTAAATACACTGCTGTAAAGGAATATGACAAGGCGGCTCAGATGTATAGCTCTGCTTTTTTGTTCTTTTCTATTGCCGGCGCATTTGTCGTAGTCTTGATAGCCATACTCGGTTTGTTTTTCAAAGATTTCTTTAATGTCGAGTTATTTGATAAACGTTATCTCTATCTGGTTTTCATAATTGTTGGCGTTGATCTGGCCATTAATCTGATTTTCGGTGTTCTCTCTGGCTCTTTGCGAGGGATGCAGAATTTTCTTGAATTAAACATTATTTTAATTGTTACTACAGTTATTAAAAATGTAATTCTGGTCAGCTTACTCTTAAATGGTTATTCGCTACTTGCTTTGGCGATACTTCAAGCCGCCACGAGTGTCATGCAGTATCTGGCTCAGTATATATTTATCAAGAAGAAATATAAATTTCTGCGATTCAAAATATCCCTGATTAATAAACCAACTTTCAAGCAAATGTTTGACTACAGTATTTATAGTTTCCTGATAGCAATTGCGTTAAAGGTACTTTTTTACACTGATTCAATTGTTATTGGTTCAATGGTTTCGTTACAGGGGGTCACCTTTTATGCAATTCCAGCGATGATCGTTGAGAATCTGGAAAAATTTATCTGGGCGATTATTGCCGTTCTTATTCCGATTATTAGCAGCAGGGAAGCAGTAGGCAAAGTGGAAGAAAATGCGCAGATCTATTTGATTGGAACGAAGTACACCTTGCTTTTGTGCGCGCCAGTAATTGCTGTTCTTCTGATTATTGGAGATGATTTTATTGGACTTTGGATGGGAGAATCCTATGCAGAACCTTCAGGGCAGGTTTTAAGTATCCTGTTGGTGGCATATATATTTTCGCTTTCACAACTGATTGCTCAGGGAATATTAAAGGGTATTAGTAAGCACAAAGCGCTAGCATACATTTTGTGTATTCAAGCTGTTTTCAATTTGGGAATGAGTATTCTGCTGGCTCCGGCTTATGGCATTGTTGGCGTCGCTGTGGGGACGGCAATTCCGTTGCTGGTTGCTAATGTATTGATCATTCCTTACTACACATGTAATGAATTGAACGTCAATTACGTAAAATACATTACTAATGGTGTTCTCAAGCCTTCGATCTTAATCGTTATCTTTTATTTGATATTCGAATATTTGGATACCAACGTTGGAAGTTATTTTGAAGTGATCATTTTTAGTTTGTTAGTCCTTGTTTTGATGTGGTTGTTTTCGCTGTTTTTCCTGGTTGAGAAGGATCATCAAACCTGGTTATGGCTGAAGACTAAAAAGATATTTGTTGCGTCGTAAGTTTGGTTTTTTGTTCAATAGTTAGTTACTAGTGTTTATTTATGAAAACAGGTCTCGTCTCAGTAATTGTTCCAGTTTTCAATCGTGACAACTTCGTTCGCGATGCCCTGGATAGCATTCTTGGCCAATCCTACGCTCAGGTAGAAATTGTTGCTGTAAATGATGGCTCCACCGATAATTCTTTGGCCATTCTAAGAGAGTATGAAGATCGATATCGCGGCCAGGTTATCGTGATCGATCAGGAAAATCAGGGTCAGGTAAAATCCAGAAATAATGCAATTTTAAAGGCAAATGGTGAGTATATTGCGTTTCTGGACAGTGATGATTTGTGGTTACCCGATAAGCTCGAAAAGCAGATTCCTCTATTTGTGGGTGATGTTGGATTAGTTTATAGCGCTGTTTATATTATCAACGAGCACAATGAGGTAGTCACAACAGAGCTCTGTGAGGAGAATGTAAGGGGCGATATTTATCTGCATTTGCTTGTGAAAAACAGAATGACCGGAGGTAGCGTGGTGGTATGCCGGGAGGCAATTGATAAAGTAGGGCTGTTTGATGAAAGTTTTCCGGCTGCTGAAAATTGGGACCTCTGGATTCGAATATGTAAGTACTACACTACCGACTACATAAATGAACCATTAGTAAAATACAGACGCCACTCTGGAAATATGTCCGGTGATGAAGTCCTGATGATTGAAGCAATTGAAAATATTTTAAACAAGCATTCTGTTAGCGAGACAGATTCGTCTGAAGTTAAGGCTGCGTATACTGCAGCTCAGGCAAACTGCGCTTATCGGAAAGGTGTCTACAATTTTGGTCAATTCAATTTTCGCACTGCGCGTGCGAATTTTAGAGAGGCACTGAGACTGGAGCCAAACTACAGGGATTCACGTGCTCGTCTGTTCAGAACTTACCTTGGCAAACACGGTAACAGATTCCTGGCATTTTCGAAAAGCAAATTATCAGGTCGAGTTGACGCTGGCTAATAGTCCGGCTAGTTATGACGTAACATCAGTGTGTTGTCATAGCTTATTCCTGAGTATGGTGGATATATTGAGCTTTCGTTGGCGGGTTTGAGCTATGGCGCCACGTATGATTTTTAATGAATTGCGAGTCTTTCCGACGGATCTCATAGAAGTCGATCTCAGTTTCTTTTTTTGCAATGCCTGTGCTGCTTTTTCCTCGACAAGCTGATCTTGGGAATGTCCAATTTACATTGGCAATAAATCCATCATGGAACAATTTGCTTTGGCTCCAGGCGCTAAAGTTCGCGCAGCGATGATAGTGCGGATGTGTTGGCAGATCAGTCACCCGACTTTCCAGACCTGTTGAAACAGTTTGTGACACACGTTCAATTTTTGGCTCCATAGTTGCGTGAGTACTTTGTGGTGTTATAATTTACCGTCCGATACGTACCATGATGGCCTCGCGATGATGGCCTGAAATCCGTTTCCAAATCTGTGTGTCTCCCCGCCGTGGTGCGAACTTTCATGGCGCGAACCTATAGAGATTACATGTGATTACTGCCTGTTAGCACAGTCATCATTACAGGGTTCGTCTAATTTACTGAGTCATTTGGATAACAGAGTTCGGAATAACAAGTCGATCAAATACATTCGAATACAGGAAATCAAATGTCATACGCCTTGAGGCTTGTGCTGCAGTTGGTGCTGGTAGCAGTTTCAGTATTGCTCGGCAGTTATTTGGCTGACAATTTTCGTCTGATACCAGACTGGTTGCTCTATTTGCCCGAGGTGGATTTTAGCACCGCTGATATCCTGACTAATCTCAAGGTATTTCTTGCATTTTGTGGCGGGGCATTTTTGGCTGGTCGCCTTTTTCTCGGGTGGGGAGTTTTTTCCACGTCGCGTCGCACAGCACAAGAGGTTTATGTCCTGATGGTGGGCATTGTGGCCGCTTCGTTGTACCTGTTTATATTCACTACTGTGAATTTCAGTCCTGAATTATTACTCGACACCAGCCTCATTTGTATTCTTCTGTTTGCTATCGCCTACCTGGTACTCGGTGCTGCTGAAAAATCAGGTCTCGGTGTGCGGCTCTGGAGTCTGGTAAAAGATCTGTTTGGATTGTTGAAAAAGCCCCCTGTCTGGTTGGTTTTGATTTTTGCGCTTAGCCCGCTGGTTCTTGCACGGCAGTTTCTGGCAGATCGGAATTTTGCGAACTGGATAACCGAAAAACGTATATCAGCTAACGTCGCTAGTGATTACCCGTATCAACTGAAACCGATCCTCTCTGACACTACTTTTCTGCAACCGATTATGGTCAGATTTGCACCCGGTGACGATGACACTATCTATGTATTAGAACGATCCGGTAGCATTTACAGTGCTGATTACCCGGCTGGTACCAACAAGACGCTCGTGATTGACCTGTCAGCAGCTGTTGGTTTCGTAGAGTTTGAGAATGGCGCGCTGGGTTTTGATTTCCATCCTCAATTCAAAGACGAGTCCAAGCCTTTCCTCTACATGTTCTACACATCGTATACGGAAGAATCCCAGACCAACTACCTGAGCCGCTTTGATGTATCACTGCCGGATACGGACTCTCGCTCGGCAAGTGAACTTAAATTAATCGAGCAAAATCGCGACAACGGTGGCTACCACAACGGTGGTGGACTTGAGTTTGGTCCGGATGGCTTTTTATACCTGTCTGTGGGTGACGCTACAAATACTGATTGCCATCAGCGAATCGATTGTTCATTCGTTGGTGGTGTAATGAGGCTGGATGTTGATGAAACCGGCGGAGATATCAGTCATCCGCCGCCTCGTCAGCCTACGGATGGCAAGACCGCTAATTATTTTATTCCCAATGACAACCCTTACGTCGGGCAGGCAGGGGTGCTTGAAGAATATTGGGCTCACGGGCTTCGGAATCCGTTCCGTATTTCTTTTGATGAACAAACCGGAAACTTGTGGGCCGGTGACGTAGGCTCAACAGTGTGGGAAGAGATCAATCTGATTGTCAAAGGTAAAAACTACCAGTTTCCATTTGTCGAAGGTAACGCTGAAACGGGAACCGCTCGACCAGAGAGTTTGTTGGGTGAAGAACAGGCACCGGTCTATGCTTATGAGCACACGGCACTTTTACGAGCTGCAATTGGGGGGTCAGTTTATCGTGGTGCAGAGTTTCCGGAGTTGCAGGGACAATATCTTTTCGGAGATAACTACTCCGGCGAAATCTTCTCAATGCCTGCTACCGGTGAGCCTGTTGACGAGGTAGCCCGCATCACTCGAAGTCCTCTCGTTGCTCAGGCCGGTATTACCTCTTTGGTCAACGGCCCCGAAGGAGAGCTGTTGGTAACCGCTCTGGGTAAACTTAGCGAGCCAACTGGTTTGGTTTTTCGATTGGTGGGTGGAGACGAAGAGTTCGCAGCCCCCGCCGTTGGAATAGCGAGCAGTGCCGGAGCCACGATAGACGCGGCTGAGGCAAAATCTTTATACAACACAAACTGCGCAAGATGCCACGGTGTTGAGGGAGCGGCAGATGGGCCGGATTCTCTGAAACTGGGTGCCTGGGTACCAAGTTTTCAAAGCGCTGAATTTCATCAGTGGCGCAGCGATGAAGAAATCCTTATTGCGATTAAAGAAGGGGGCGCGGCTGTCGGGCAAAGTCCAGCCATGCCACCGTGGAAGAGTATTTTGTCTGAGGCGGAAATCGTGGCACTAAAAGATTATGTTCGCTCTTTTAAACCTTGATACTTTGTTGTAAAAGCAGACTTGATCACAACTGTAGGACGAGTTGAATAATGGTTCGAGACTACATACGAAATCAGGAAGCGGAAGAGCGGTGACTTGGATCAATTGCGTTAACGAGCAAGCCAACTTTGGCTCTCAAATTTAAGGGCCGCTAAGCGCCCGTTGCCGCTTTGAGCGGCTCATAAGTTAATCCCCCCGGCTTTGCCGGGGGATATTTAGTTGATTGGCTTGTATGTCGTTTCTCAGTGAAAACGCTAATATGGTTCAGAATCATTACAGCTGCGCGAACAGCTGTAATGATAGTACCTGGCAGACGGACTACTAGCCCGAACTATTCACGAAATCGACGGCATCTCGCTTGATCTTTGATTCCACAGCAAATTTTTTCTTTTGCAAATATCAATAAGTATTCGACGCAAGAAGAAAATTCACTGTGAAAACAAATCTCTGCGCCATATGCTCGCCATTTCATGAATAGTTCGGGCTAGGAGTCTGCGCGGCAGAACCTCTGCTACTGCGAACGTACCCTGACGGTGCGTTTTTATCGATCATTTTCGTTGCGTATGAATAACTATGCGCCTTAAATGATCGTAAAAACGCCCTCGCCATGGCGCGTTCTCGCTACACAGACTTCTGCCGCGCAGACTCCTAGTCGTGTGATTTAGACAGACGATAGAAGGTCACTATATCTCCGTCGCTGTCGTCACCGGTGTTGTTCTGTGTGTATGCACCTGCCTTGAAATACATCCACTCATCCGAACGGTCGTAGCCACTGTCGAGATCATTCATATCGATCGTCCGTTGCGCAATGATTGGACCGTCGCGATCGCCGCGACGAATGATCACCGTGATTTCCTCATCTTCGTTTATTATCGAATAGGAAAACAGCTCGTCCAAATCGATACCGTTCGACGGACCGGAAGTACAGGCTTCATTGCCGATCATAAAGAAATCTACATCGTCACTTCCACGGATTTCATGTGAGAAATAGATACAGCCCCTGGACTGACCAACGCGCTTGCGATAATACAGACGCAGCGGTTCATCGTCATCAGCGTGTATTTGCCCGATAATGACGCGACCTACCTGGTTAGAGTCACCCGTGGTGGTTACTTCGTTAACTCGCAATGTCGCATGCATTTCACCGTTTTCGCCACCCCAGTTGTTTGGGTTGCCCGGTTGATAGCCTAGCTTCCAGTTGTTTTCATTAACGCCGGTTGTGCTGATGCTTGTGTCGCCTGCACGAAGCATCTCACGGAGCTCTGAACGGACAAAGCCACTGTTGCAATTGTCACTGGTAGTCTGACCGTCGATACGCGTTGTGAAACGCATTCCACCGTCAGAATGCGTAAAGATGAACTGTGCGGAGGCATTTGAGATATCGTTCCACTCATCTTCATCAGTTCTTTCAGCCCTGCAGCCATCGTTTGAACGTGGTGCCGGTGTATCCAGTGCCCATACGTCAATCAGATCGAAGTTTTCCCAGGGATCGGCGTTCGGGTTTAAACCAAAACTGCCATTATCGGGAGTGGGATCAGGTGTAGGAGTGGGTGCAGGCGTAGGTGCTGGATTATTACCGCCGCCGTTGCCGTTGTTGACCGCAAAGCTCACTGTACCGGTCTCTCTGGATCCATCGTTAAAAAGTACACGCACTGAAAGTGTATGTGCGCCGCTAGAGAGATTGTTTGTATTGAAAGGCCGCCCTCCATTGGAAGTAGTACCTTGCAGATCGAACGGTGGAACATTCTCTGTTTGCGTCGGTGTACCTGACAAATTTGTGTTGTCGATATAAAACAAGACCTGATCTATCTGTGATGCGGGATTGACCTCGACATAAATATTTCCCGATACCGTCGCTCCGTTTAGATCGCGCAGTCCGGACCTGTTTGATGAGGTACCGAACTCAATATCAAAGTCATCCGACGGATCTGGCAGAGGGGTCGGTGACGGATTCGATGGTTCATCAGGTTCAGACTGAGGATCAGGTTCAGACTGGGGATTAGATTCAGGACCCGGGGTTGGAGGCTCGTTTGGCACCGGCGGGGATGGTTGTGAGTTATCATCACCGTCGACGGAGTAAACTTCAAAATTATCGATTCGGCTGGTGTCAGATGCCGCTCTGCCGAAGAGTACTCCATTGTCATTGTTGCCGCTATTAAACTCGAGCGTTACAGGCGTGTAGTCGTCATTGTCACCCCTCTTGCTGAAGGTCTGGCCACCGACTTGAATGCCAATTGCGGCATCGCCTTCTACCACCGCGGAAATTTTGTATTGTGTGTTGGGTTGCAGGATCAGACGCTGCGATACTGAGCCGAAATCTTCCAGTTTAACGGAATTGTCCCCCTCGTAGGCAACACCGGATTCAAAGGCAGGTTCAATCTGACTCCAATCTTCGAGTTTGTCTTCAAACGTACCGTTTGTGACCAGGTTACTGCCGCTACTTGCTCCCTGTTTTGTCAGAAACCATAGTTGATCGGCATCGTCGTCGTCGGAAGGCAATAGGCTAACAAGCTGTGCATTTGCGCCGCCGTTACCGCCAGAGATTGAATATTCCGGTGCGTTGCGCTTCTCAAAGCGAAACGTTGTACTGATATCTACTTTGTTCCAGTGCTGGTTATAGTTGTTCTCTTCGCAGGGCCACAGTATGACGTTTTGGCCGTTGCTTCCTCCGTCTTGCCCATCCATGCAAAATTCGGTGTCACGCTTTTGATACGAATAGTATCCGTTTCCCCGATCCAGCTCTAACCACTGTTGATCAGAACTAAATGAATCAAAAGATATCAGGTTTATACTCTGGTTGTATGACGCGTCAGCACCACCGTCGATGGAAAAACTTGTCGCGTTAGCTTTACGCAAAGTGACAACGGCTTCAGATGCATTAATAACAGATGATGTAATATCATCTGATGTAACATCATCAGAAGAACCACACGATGTGACAAGCAGGCTTAAGCTGATTACGGTTAAAATCGAATTGCGTTTTGTAGCTATCACGAAATACCTCAACTCTTGAGAGAAGATCGAAATAATTCCTCTCTCTTGTTTATATGTCTGTCGAAGACTACTCCTGCTGTTGTAAAAAGTTCATCTTAAATATGAGAAGTGGGTCACATTATGTGTAATATCACCAGTCACCAGTAAACGGTGAGTGTTTAACAAACAAGATAGAGTAAACTTATTCATAGTATGTCTAACTTACTCGTCTACTCACTTGAAAAAGCTGGTTGTTTAAGAATAGTCAAACAAGACGTTGACGGTCAGATACTCTGAGTTCCTTCGGGCTGTCCTATTTTCCGATTCTACATGTAGGTCTATTTGGTTTGCAGGTAATGCCGTAGCGACAAAGAATATTCAGGATTTCTAACTGTAAAAATGTCGGATAATCCGTAAGCGCTCGTGGCAATTTATGGATAATGACTCTGACGGGGATTGCATCCCTGATCTGATAGAAGGCAATGACGATTTAGATGGTGACCTACCGGGTAACTTCATTGATCAGGACAGCGATGCTGATGCTATTCCCGACAGCCTTGAAACCGATGTAGGCCTTAAAGGTGACGGCGTTGCTGACTTTGTTGATGTAGAAAATGGAGATCCGGTCGCACAACTGATAACAGGAAGTGGCAGCCTCGATCCAGCTGATGCTAAACAACTAACGTCATGACACATAAAGTTACAGAAAATATTATTCAGTCTCTGTATTCTTGCCGCCAATATAGAGTATGGCTCAAGGTTATCGTTGATGAAAATGCTAAAAAACAGACTGATAAATTTCCTGGCTTTTAACCGGAACGATCTCAATCGCCCTGGTGCCGAAGGGGTCGAACACTCCAATACATATGCGTACAGTGATGCTGGAGATAAGGTCATAACAACACCTCTGGAGTCACAACAGGCCGCTAATGACAACGACGGCCGTCCGGATTGGTTTCAGGCAACTCACGGTGCTGAATATTATAACGAATAGCCAGCACTGACTGCTATAAGCTATATAGGTCACTGTAGAATAAGATTACCTGATAAATCCGGCCAACACTGAAGCACACAGTAATCGCGTCCGTGTGGTAGCAATCAGCTGCTGGATTGCTGTTTGATAACTGCTCGAAAAGGCCTGTCATCTGTGTACTTCGATTTGGTCACGGGTCTGGCAAACTGCTTTGAAAGAATCCCACGATATCAATCAACTCTTTCCTGTGGTGGCTCAAGGTGCGTGGTAGCGGTGTCTGCCACGGAAACCAGTTCGATGATGCGTTTCTGAAAATACCAGGGCAATCGGATAATCAGTACGAAGTAAGGTGATGTACAGCAGAAATCACCCGGAGTCTCATAGTAATATGGTGCGACTTATCATTCGACACTCAACTTAGGTAAACAAGATGAGGGCGCACAGCTTCATTGTTATATTTGTATCGCTGGTCTATGGTAGTCCTCTGTTGGCCGAGTTGATCGATAAGGGGTCGGCTCGTTTTGTTGACAACAGTAGTGCTACCCAATGTGAATCCGAAGAAATAAATGCCGGTTGTATCAGGTCCGCAAAAGACTTGAGTGCCATAGGGAAGGTGGGTCCCTATCTGGTGATTGGTGGGGATGAAGCGGTCGGGCCTGACAAGAATCGTAATATAATACAGTTGCTATCGAAGCATAAAGATAGCCAGTACACGGTACACAGCGATATTTCGCTTCCGGATGATACAGGTGGCGGTGGAGAACTGGATATTGAAGGTATAGCGGTTGACGGAAATTTTATCTATGTTGTTGGCTCGCACTCTTCCAGGAGAAAAAAAACTCGTTCAAAAAAATCAGTTAAGAGAAATCGCAGTACGTTTACTCAAGCAGAAATAAAAGATGAGCCGGGTCGCGACTGGCTGCATCGGATCGAAGTAGATCAGCAGGCACAATCGTTATCAATAAAGAGCATATCCCTGAGAGGTATTATTTCAGATCATGAAGCCCTGAAGACTTTCAGTGAGATTCCCGGTAAAGAAAATGGTGTCGATATTGAAGGAATAGCGGTTGATGATGGATGGATTTATGTTGGCTTTCGCGGGCCTGTATTCCTTGGCAATTATGTGCCGGTGTTAAAATTCACTTTTGAGCAACCTGTAAGTTCAGCAGAACTGCTTTTGGTAAAACTTGAAGGAGGTGGAATCCGGGGTATGGCAAACGTTGATGATGGTTTCCTGCTTGTTTCCGGGCCGGTGGGTGATGCACCCGGTCCGTATCAGGTTTATCATTGGAATGGCCTGGATATGGTGCCGGGAAAAGACCATGATGATACTGAAGCCTATATAAAAAAACTGGGTAGTATTGAGGTTAGTCAAGGTAAGGCCGAGGGGATTTTAGCACTGCAGGATGAGCGTGGCGCTGACGATGACTGCCAATATAAATTCATGATTATTTTTGACGGGATTATTAACGGTAGCCCGACAATTTATTGTTCCTCCAAATTTTAGTCGATTGTCCGAGTTAAAAGCTGCGACCGCAATTACTCACAGAGGTCCATTTCAGGCTTGCAGCCAGATATTAGAAAATACTGCCTGGATACAAATGTGGTAGATATGGACAACGTTAGTAAAGATTGTAATACAATGGCTTTAGCTGGTAGAAGATGCAAAATTAGATTGGCAGGAGAGTTCGTGTGGCACAGAGATATTTCCGAAAATTTGTTCGATGGATTGGCTATGATCTGGGCGTCACACCAAACCAGGTTACCTGGGGGCGACTGTTTATTTTTATTCCGGGCTGGCTGACCTGGATATATAAAACTGAACTGTCGCAATCGACGGGAATGCCATGGCAATTATTTGGGACTATTGCCCTTGTTGTTATCACCATCGTTATCATTTTTGATATTGTTGACGGCGCTCTGGCAAGGGAAACCGGGCAGGTAACAAAATACGGCAAGGTCCTTGACCCCCTGGCTGATAAATTCATTACCTACAGCACGCTGTTTCTGTTCTGGTCAGCGATTCACAAGGTAGGTTTTCTTATTTTGTTTGCCCTGGACATAGCCTCGACTTTTCTAAGAGGCACTCAAGTGAAAGGGGCAAATAAATTCGGTAAGTACAAGGCGTTCTCACAAAATATTTCCAAATTCTTTTTTGCCTTAGCAGTGTTAACTGCAACTTCGTGGTTCAACAATATAGGTAATTTTCTAATCTGGTCTGCAGTTGTGTTGGCGTCCGTCTCTGTCGGGATTCGGGTTTTTCCTAAAAAGGAAGACGCAAACTAATGTTGTCGCTACCATGGCAGGACTGAACAGATCAGCGCGTTTTTTCAATACTGTTGTATTTACTTAACCCGGACTATTCATGAAATGGCGAGATGCCGTCGATTTCGTGAATAGTCCGGATTACATTGTCCGTGAGTTCGAGTATTGTTTGATGCTATTAAAACTAACCCAGCCCCATCATCTCGGCTACTTGCTTTCCTGTTAGGTCGGTTGTGCTGTTTTCAAAACTGTACAAGCCAGGTTTTTGATCAATAAAATACTGGGTCTCCAGAACGAAATCGTCGCTATCATCAAACAGCCCGGCCAACATCATATGTTGATTTCCGTGAAACCTGTAAAACAGATGAGTGCCACATTGTTTGCAAAACCCTCTCTCCGCCCAATCGGATGATTTATATACCGCCACGTTCTCTTCTCCAGCGAACGATACAGTGTCTGCACACGGTACTGCCATCTGTGGACCGCCATTCCATTTGCGGCACATATTACAATTGCATGCACCTACGCTTTTGCCAGACGACGCTGTGAATGAAACCGCACTACATAAACAACTACCTCTGCGTTGCTTTTGATCAGACATAAGACGCTCCCATTATTTTATTTTCGGGATCTCAGTGTACAACTGTTTATTGCCAGATTCCAGATAGCTGACTGACAGGTATCGAGTATACTCTTTAAGTACATCATCTTCAGTCGCTACTGTTTATTGTCTAGCCCGGACTATTCATGAAATCGACGGCATCTCGCTGGATCTTTGATTCCCCAGCACCTTTTTTCTTTAGCAAATATCAGTAAGTATTCGACGCAAGAAGCAAATGCGCTGTGAAAACAAATCTCTGCGCGATATGCTCGCCATTTCATGAATAGTCCGGGCTAGCCGATCCGGCAATGTATTTGATGTGGTTTAAAAGTCATGCAAGTTGAATCGATTAATCACTATATTCAGAAGCGAAATCTGGTTTTTCAGCAATGGGTACTTTCTTGCTAACGAAGCGATAAATATGCTCCGGCATGATGGTAACGAATTTACCGATTACAGTCGTGGCGAAGACTCTCCGGCGGATCCTTTTCCTTCAATTGCAGGACAAGAGATTGCGGCGCATTTCAATCAGGTGTCTCTTAGAAAGATCGGTAATCTGGTTGCAGATAAATACCTGCCCGAGTATATAATTGCTCGTTCAAAGCAAGAGTCTTTATAGCTTTTTTAAGCGGTGGAAATCTACGATGTACTGGTGAAGCAATCCAATAGCAAAGCCTGCGTGATTAGCTGATCGTAGTCTAATCGATTACTCGTTTAGTTACCCTGGATTCGATGTATCCTAAATATGTGGCAGGAATTCAATAAAGAAAAAACATACAATCGAAAGAAATGCGAAAACCAGGAACGCGCTGATCACCTTTTTATCATTAACCACTATGTATCTCCAACGTAAATTATGGTGTAGCAGGTTAACGGCGTCTTAGATTATTTCTTGAACTACATCAGCTCAGAACAGAAAAGTTGCGAATCAAGCCTGGTGCGGTGAATTCTTTCACTGCTGTACTGTTGAGGCAGTGTTTTCGAGTAACTGATTTATTATGTCCGGCAATTTGCGGGTCGATAACGATTATTCATACTGCCTCTGTCGCAGCTCCATGTGATAGAAGTATCACTACTTGCTTCAGGGTAATAGATTAGTGTGTTGTCGTTACCCAGCATTCTCAGTCGCGAGTTGTCATAGGTAATTTCAATCGAGCCCGGCACTGGTGAATCAGTGATAGTTACGCTGGTCACAAAATTTACCGTATAAGTGTCAGGTGCCCAGGCACCTGCCTCTGCGTTGTCTGCAGGCCATCTGCCTTCCAGTATAAAATGCTCGGCTGCAAGCCTTTGTACCGGAGCCATCGTCGTGACACCGAGTCCTACTTTTGTTCTTAGCCGGTAGCCCTGATACAACGGTGTCGCCAGCATACCCAGAACACTGATAATGGTGAGAACTACAAGAATCTCAATAAGCGTCAAACCGCGTTGGTGTGAAGTGATTCTGCGCAGCTGCTTTAGACCCTTCATGTCAGTTACGGTCGGTAGGATTGGTTGTATTGAAGAACGAAAGTTCTTCAACCAGCTGTTGGGAGAGTTGTGTTGCCTGTTCCGGATTTTGCTGGATTTTTGCAGCCAGATATTGAGCCTGATTAATTCTGCTGCGCACCGAACTTACAGTGGTATTGAGTTGTACAGCTGTTTCGGGAAACTGGTCTGTCTTGCGAAGTTCCAACGTACCTGTCAGATTGCCGGCTTCAATGCTTTGGAGAAACCGCTCGATACTATATATGGGGCCGGCGATTCGATGACTTGCGTCAAGGTTTACCTTGTAGAGAACAATGAACCCCACTAGCTCCAATAGAGCGATTGTACAGGCGAGGTAGATCTTGAACTGCTGCAGATCAGAAAATGTGTCTATAGCCCAAAAAATTCCCATCACAACCACATTGGTGATGATGAAAGTTAACAGGAGTGTTTGCAGCAACATGGATTGCTGAAACTGGCGCTTTACGTACATTTGCTTACGTTGAACGTAGCCGTCATTGTCTGACGCGCTCTGCGCTGTTGTCGAACTAATAATATTTTCGCTCATAGGTAAGACTGGTTACGGCGACTTTCGGCTCGGCTGGAGGGCACAAAATGTAAATCGCACACTTCCAGAGTAAACCAGCGGGAATAATCGGCTAATTATTCCCGCATATGTTAATCAGTTCACAGATGAGCGCTACTGCAGAGACTTCGATTAGGCTCTGATGTTTGCGACGTTATCTTCTCTCAATTGGTCGAAATATTCTTCGGATGTGGAAAATGCAGATTTATATCGCAAGCTCTGGAGACAACGGAGTTTTCCAGGGTTAGAAGACCCAGTTCCATCCAGACTGCTTTGTCCTTTTCACTTTTTTTGCCGTTAGCGACATGCAGTGTATATTCAATTTTCCTGTTTGGGTAATGCTCAACAGACATCTCGTTTCTGAAGTCATTCAGGTCTGCTCTGTGCAGAGTTTTGGGAACAATTTTTACCCAGGTCGGTGAGACGACTTGCGTACTATTGTTATTAAGCTCGGCCAGGGAAACTACTGATCGATAGTTCAATTCCGGTTTGTTTGCGCCGGTCATTTCATCTGCTCGTTCCAGATCTTTTCTGATTCTGAGCAAAGTTGGAATTTTAGAAACAGCAGGCAGTTTTCCGAGCTTAGGGTGGTTGTCTAATTCGAGATCCAGAACATGCCTGGTTTTCGTTCCAGCCAGCGAATGCATAACAAACAAATTCGAACTTTCTGTATTATTTCTGTCAAAGATCTTAACGGCCATGCCAAAGGAACGCTTGTGCTTTTGTTTGGTGCCAGACAGTGCTACTGACGCTCTCGCGAGTACGTTTGCGCGAGTGTTTTGTGCAAATAAACCGGTGTAATTCGAGGCTGTATCAATTACCCACTTACCGGTGAAACAGATACCATTAGCATTGAACAGTTTGGGGTTGGTTGCTGAGGGCAGCCAGTCGCGTAAGTCTGACAAGGTTCGCTTGGCGGCTGTAAATAACTGATTTTCGGGCCGGTCGCCTTTTTTACCGAAATTTCGTTTTGATACCTCATACTGAGGCAGGTGATTATAGGGTTGCGTAAACACTCGCTGTACGAGGTTTTGAAATTGAGGTTTTTTGGTTTCCTGCGCGAAAAGGTTGCCGGTAGCAATGAGAGTTAATCCGAACACACAAGCTTTTCTTAAAGTCAAATAATCAATTTTATAATAATTAGTTAATAATGCTCGCATAATCTTTTTTGCCGTAATCGTCAGACAATATATTCCAAATGAATTTCTCCAAAAATACACCTTACTCTACACCAGACAACCCTCAGGGTGATAGAGATTCGGCACTGAATTTTACTGCCGGGCGCATGGGTGATCTGTTTACCGCCCATCAGGTTTTAGGCCGTATACACACAATAGGATGTGTTGCCGTAGAGATCACTCAAAAATGTAACCTTGATTGCACTTTATGTTATTTGTCTGAGAGCTCACAATCTGTCAGAGATATCCCTATAGAAGAGGTCTTTAGACGCCTTGATCAGGTTTATGAGTACTATGGAACAGGCACGCACGTACAAATTACCGGAGGTGACCCTACATTACGCAAACACAAAGAGCTTGTAAAAATTGTTCGCTATGCTCGTGATATCGGGTTGTATCCTGCTCTGTTTACCAACGGTATCGCTGCCAGTCGTGAGCTGTTAGCAACACTCGCAGAAGCAGGTCTTTGTGATGTTGCATTTCATGTAGACACCACTCAGCGACGCAAGGAGGGTGACACAGAAACTGAGCTCAATGCGATTAGGGCTGAATATATTCAACGCGCCGCCGGGCTCGGCCTGCATATTATGTTCAATACAACGATACATCGCGGGAATTTTGAGGAGCTACCAACCTTGGTAGAGTTTTTCAAAACTTATGCGAAAGATGTTGGCCTGGTATCTTTTCAGTTACAAGCAGAAACCGGAAGAGGTGAGTGGGGCAGGCGAGACGTTATTATTAACCAGCAAACGGTACGAGAACAAATAGACAAAACTGCAAAAAGGAATCTACCCTGGGATGCAATTCAAGTGGGGCACACTGAATGTCACAGTTATCTGCCTACCGTTGTTGCAAACAATAAAATATTTCCCATAGTGCACTCTAATGATTTTTTTGGTGCCTTCATCAATGACTTCAAATCAATTCGTTGGGACAGGCTGGAAAAACGATCCGTACTACTGAAAAACTTTTTAAGTGCCTTGATACGTAAGCCAAAATGGTGGCTTAAAGGTTTTGGATACATTGTGGCGCAGTTGCATCACATTAGTTTCGACTTGTTTAAGTCGAAAGGGCGCATATATCCATTGACCTTTTTCATTCAAAATTTTATGGACGCCAACGAACTAAATAAAGAACGAGTACATGCTTGCTCATTTATGGTTATGACAGCACAGGGACCTGTTTCCATGTGTGAGCATAATGCTAATCGTGATGCGTTTATACTACAGCCCATTTCATTCAAAAACACTGATGGCACGATGCAGCACTATGAGCCTTTGCCTAAAACAGTAAATTTTATTAAGTAATATTTTTTGACAGACTAACTCTACAAATATTTATACAACTTGACACGGTGATTCTAATGCTTAAACGCTTCACTTTTTTCTTATTCATTTTTTTCTTTTCCTCAATTGCTTTGGCTCAGGGTGTAAACAACCCTTATCTCAATGCGCTGCCAAACTGGCAAAATGTACTAACCAAGCACGTCGATGACCAGGGTCGGATTAATTTTTGGGGTGTGGTTGATGACCCCGATGACCTAATTGCATTTGTCTCAGCAATACAACAAGTGAGTCCGGAAACTCATAAAGAGCTGTTTACAAATCGTGAGCAGATCTTGTCGTATCATGTTAATGCATATAATGCCTTGGCTATGTATGGAGTGCTTGATAGAGGTATCCCGAAGAATTTTTCATCTCTTAGAAAAAGAGCATCATTTTTCAGGTTCAGGGAAGTCATTATTGGAGGAAAAAAGACAAATTTATATCATTATGAAAACAAGGTTATACGTCCCTATGATGAACCCAGAATGCATTTTGCATTGAACTGCATGGTAAAAGATTGCCCTCGGCTTCCCAAGCAGGCATTTACAGAACAAAATTTGGAAGAAATGCTTCAAGCCTCGAGTGTGGAATTTCTTAACAGAGAAAAATACGTCACGCTTGATCAAAGCAAAAAAATTGTATGGGTATCCAAAATCATGGAGTTTTACACCAAAGATTTTGTGCCATCAGGTGAGGCTAATGATTTAACAAGTTACATAAATCCATTTCGCGACAATAAAATACCTGCAGATTATCGTGTTAAATATAAAAAATACGACTGGACAGTGAATCAACAGCCATCGTAGAAGATCAAAGGCGGGAGTGAGTTTGTTTCTATAGTAAAAAAATAATAATTTTTTACTGGTGAGTAGATACACAAGTCACAATCCATTGCAGGTAAAAAGAACAGGTGTCACAGCGCAGGACTGCGCACCTGTTTTTAGCAGATATACCTTTAGCAGAGATGGTTTGGCAATGATTCACTGTAAGTGACTCAGGTTATTAAATCATATGGCTTTACGTAACACTGTATCTCTTGAATCAGTTCGTCTTTCGCACTCTAGTCATCAACTGACACCTCGAAAGCATTGATAATATACCTTCATACATTTTTCGATTTACTGATCACAGTGGACTCGAAGATTGCCGAAATCCCGGATAGGAAGACGCGGCCTGCCAACTTCTCTTGTGGAGAAGTTGTGCTTACGACTTTTGGCAATAAATTGCCGCAAACAGGCAAGCCAGCCCTTCTTCACTGGTTTCAACTAGTTCAGTATATAAGCGATTATTGGTAGTCCGGGTCAAGTAAATTCGTCGTAAACACATTGTCGTTGGCATCTGGATGGACGATGCATTGAAATACATGGAGCAGTCTTTTGAATATAGAATTATCCAACTCTGCGATTGTTGTTTTTTTTATTGCTAACACAATGTATTGCAGTGCCTACATGGTCAGAGACATCCTCTGGCTCCGCCTTTTGACCATTGCTGCAGGCCTTTTGACTCTTCCTTATTTTCTTTTTCAAAGCACTTACTCAGCCGTGTTTTGGCAAAGTGCGTTTGTATTGATCAATGTTGCTCACGTGATTCTGCTGTTAATGGCGCGTAGACCAGTCAAACTGACTGAGGATCAGAAAATGCTGCAGAGCATGGTATTTCGTAATTTCACTACCCGTGAGACTCTAGGTGTGCTTGAGATCGCCACCTGGCACACGGGTGTTCCCAATGAAGTACTGATCAATGCCGGACAGCAGAAACCGGTGCTGTATCTGCTTCAACATGGCAGGGCGGAAATCATCCAAAACGACGAGACCGTCGATTGGAACGGACCTGGCTGCTTTATCGGGGAGCTTCGTTTCGTAACCGGACAACCGGCGGTTGCCGACGTAGTTTTTACCACCGAAACACGCTATGTCTCGTGGGACACGGATGCGTTGCAAAGAATGTTGGAAAAAAAACCTCAACTAAAAGCTTCTTTTGATGCGCTTATTGCCGCCAATATTGCAACCAAGCTCGGCGGTCGAGACGACTTGCATCAGTATGAGGGTGACGTGAGTAGCGTTACTGATATTGCTAAGGCGTAGTTATAGCCGGCGGCTTACGTCGCTTGCCGGATATAGCGTTTCCGACAATCGCTACAAGAAGAATTGCACCGCCGATAAACGTATTGGCACTCGCTGTTTCCCCAAGGAATAACCAGACCCAGACAGGCCCCAGTAGTACCTCTGCCAGGGACAGCAGAGTCAGCTCTGCGGCGGGCAGGCTGCGTGAACCCAGCGTATAAAGGATAAGTCCAGCCCCAACCTGGAACACTCCCATACTCATGGCAATGCCGCCATCGTAGAGGCTAATGACTTTGGGAAGCCCTGAAATCTGGCACACCACAAACGTAATAACTATGGCAAACACGGCTGATAAAAACACTGAGGGTAACATCTCGCCGGTACGCCCCCAGCGCAAAGCGACGGTGAAGATGGCAAACCCGAGAGCTGAACCAAGCGCTGCAAGACTGCCTTTAAGCGCCACCGCTCCGGATTGATCTGCAACCATGATGGCAATTCCACTGAGTGCCACAATGATGGAAATCCACGTCGCTCCGCGTACGGGTTCTCTTAGAACTAACCATCCCAGAACGGCAGCCATAAACGGTGCTGTTGCGAACAACAACATGGCATTTGCCACAGAGGTGTTTTGGATAGCGTATATACCACCGGAGTAGGCAACCACCAAAGACAGGCCTGCGATGACAGCTGGAAAACCGACGCGGCGTATCTGTGTGAACGGGCTCTCCCCTGAGCGCAGACGAATCACTACGTAGAGAAAGACTGACATACTGATAGAGCGATACAACAAGATCTGCCAAACAACAGCATCTTCGATAAGGCGAATACCGAGGCCTACTGTGGACCATAAGACCCCGGCGGCGAAGACAAAGAGTATTCCGTGCTTGTGGCTATCGTAAGTGGGCGTTTCGTGTGCGGAAGTCTTCACCGGGTGGGCTCAGTCAGGTAAGTTCTGTAAGAAAAGATCCTGGATTACACAATAACCCAGAGAAGATAAATATTTCATTCAATTGGCGACCTGAGTGCTTTATAGCGCAAACGTAGTAATGCTTTGCGATACGCTTAGCTATTCCGATAGAGATAGCCAGGTATTTCCGCAGACCGTTGCTATTAAGGTAGTTTTGGACAAGGAAGTTGGTGGCGCAGAGTATTGCTGATAGCAACCATGTTGTTAGCGTGTGTTGCCATGCCAATAGTCGGTTTTTTACCTGCCGGTGTTATCGCTTTTGCCGGCGGCTTGATAGCTGCGATGCATGACCGTTGGTCAATTTCCAACGTGCTTATCTATTGGAGTTCCTGTGCTGTAATCATGGTTGCCACGATCGATAAATAAGTTTGATGTAACGGTATGGTTCAATTCTGATACAGCATAGTTAGTGGTAGAAAGCTCTTGTCGCAGAAGTTAATTTTTGGTGATAAGTTGTTCATGCATTTTGTGTAATGGTACGTCCACGACCGAAGCTTTCTTAGTTGTGGGGTCAAGCGGTGAAGAATTCGTTTTCTGAGCTTTGACTTTTACAACTAAACGGTCTGCTTTTTAGTTCGGAAGTTATGGCAGCATCTCGGGATAGGTATTTGCGACATTTTGAAACGGCAGTTGAACTTCGGTGAAACTGCAATGTCATTATTTTGTGAGGTCGGATTATCCTTTGCTTTCGCTCTGGACGGCAATACACATAGCGCGGTGACGGCGCTTTACCACGTGAAATAGTCACTTTTAATTTATTGCACAACTTAAATATGAGTAAAACAAACATGAAAAACAACGAAACTAAGCGTCTTAACCCTTTGGCTCTTGCTGCAGCTGTGTCTCTTGTAGCTGCTGGTAGCACTGGTGTAGTTCGCGCGGCTTGCAATCCTTGCAACCCGTGTGCAGCAAAGAAATCTATTGAAGAATGCATCGCAGGCGTTGATGACGCATGCAATCCATGCAACCCTTGTGCTGTTAAAGCCGTTGCTGCTTGCAAAAACCCTTGCAATCCGTGCAACCCTTGCGCTGCAAGCTAAACTGATCACGCTGTACTATTACAACAGTTCAGGAAGGAAGGGTCTTTTTCACAAATACTGGTGATCAAAGGCCCTTTCCTTTTTTTGTTCTTCGTTCCCAATTGAAGAACGCCAGACTTGGCAGTCCGGTATTAGCCGAACCCTTCTCAGTACAAGGGGGTTGGCTTAGCGTGCTGTAAAGCGGATTAAATGAAGCACCGGCAATACCCGGAAACACTGGTGTTGTCTTAGAACAACTGGTGTTGTCTCGGTTTAGGCGTCCCGTTATGGCCAAGCCACTGATATTGTTCCAGATCAATCCTGCCTTGAACAAAATGTAAACCCTCAGTCTCAAGTAGCTTCACCTGCTCGCTTGCATTGGCCCTGTTGCTCACCTTGCCTTGAGCATTAATTACACGGTGCCACGGCACATCTGCAGGGCAGCGCGCCATGGCACTTCCAACCAGTCTTGCGACTGAAACTGATGGCTCATTTAAGACAAAGTACTTTGGCTGCGGGAGCGACTGTGCAATCTGCCCATAGGTAACTACCGTGCCAAATGGTACCCGCCGGACAAAATTCCAAACTTCGTCAAAGTAAGCCTGTTGGTCTGAGAAAAAACTCATTTCGTTCCTATGATGCATTTTTCAATTACTTTGCCATAAAAATAAGGGTATTGGCTGGCTTAAGCATGCAGATCACTTGTTTATTTCTATGGTCAATTATTTTGTAAAATGCCAGGTGGATCATCGCCTATACCACAAAATGGTGATGATTCTTCTGGCTCATGTTGTCACACTGTGTGCGAGTGAAATGGTTTGTGAGGTACTCAAGCTGGCGTAGTTTGTCCCACGGATGGGCGCTGTTTATAAACACACAGTCAACGTGAGGTTTACTCGTAATGCGTTGATTCCCATGGTAACTGAATAAAATCAGTTAACCGGCGGGCTACTCTTTAACGCAAGTCTGGTTAGTTTTATCCGACCACCAGCACCTGTTTTACGATATATCGACTTGAGCTGGGTTTTGATAGTCTCGGGCTTTACGTTTCTGATATCAGCAATATCAACCACAGATGTTCCTTTGACCAGCAATTGACAAACTTCCGCTTCTTTAGAGGTGAGCTTGTATGCTTTTGCGACTCTGGCGCAGTCAATATCAAGGTCGGAAGAGAAATCAATTAGCGTAAGCAGTGCCCCGTTAAAGTGGCTGGAGATCTCAGCTCCGGAATCCCTCAGTGGCGCTACCTCAACAGCTATTTGTTTGTCGGGGTTTTCACCGATAACCTGGAAAGTTTCCGCTGAAGACGCCTGTCCGGATGATGTAGCACAACTTTTTTCTATTGATTGCTGGATTGAATTCCGTACCACGGATGATTTGCAGTGTATCAACCTGTCTTTACCCAGACGAATTGAACTGCCAAGATCAAATATTCTATTAGCTTCATCATTACTGACAATGATTCTACCACCGGGCTCTGCGATACAAAGCCCCACGCGGACATGATCCAGTGCTGACAAAACTGCTTTGTATTGGGATTTTAGAATAGAAAAGGTGCGCCAAAGCTCTATAGACTTTGCGGCATGAGGAAGCAGGCTTTGCATTCTCTGCATGCTTTCGATCGGTACGACTTTCATGTGCGCCGGAAACTGGAAAGCAATGTTGTCGGTCCAGCAAAGATTGTCATTCAGGGTGCAACCCACCTTACGCAGAAAACCCATCTGATTTCGAAAAAACTTATAGTCTTCTCGCTCATCGATTTCGCTTAGATCTTTCCAGAAGTCTGTATCAGCAAGTAAGGTTTGTTTTTTGTGTTTATGGACGAATTTCCAGGCAGCGGTGTCATACTTTTCAAACATCGCAATACTGGTTGCCATGTTTTCCGGTGAGCAGTTGCGCCAAAATTCACTGCCCAGAGAATAACGCCATCGGGAGTTGATGTCGTTTTCCTGAAACATAATATTTGCGCTATGTGCACGAACGTAGTCAACGCACGCGTCAAGTGAGTTTCCCCACCCCTGTGAGTCGTTCGCAGCGTCGTAGATTGAAATGAGAGCTGTTGACTGCTTGTCGTGCATCTACTGCCTACTTCTTGAGAGTGTTAGCTTAGGTTATACACTTAGCTGAAATTCCTCACGGTCGCATCCCCCAATCGGGGGATCAGGCATTGCTTCGCGTCTATTCAGATTTCACTGCAGTGACGCTCTTGTGCCATTTTTTTCCACCGCTCGATCAGACAGGCCAAGCGTGCAGGTTAGCATTTATTTCCCGGTCGATACAAAACAGAGGAGCCTGACAAGAATTTCTTGTACAAACAGGCATTCCGTGGCAATGGAAATTCAGGCACGACTAACATCCCCGGTGTACAGATCTCCAATTTCTGTCTGACTAAAAAGGCGAATTTGTGTGGCTTGCCCGACGGTCCTGAGAAATGAAGAATTCTAAATTGTCATGGTGTTGCTGCAGACTGAATATAGAGACGTAAGATAACACTTGCGCGATTTTGTGAATTCCATGGCATTTTGCGAGTGATTTGGCCCTGGAGAGTAAGTCGCTCGGTTTGATCGTATACGCCGGAAAAAGCAATTATGTTTATAAAACCGGCCTTTATTGCGGTTGATCGATACGGAGTCATTTAGAAACTTCGGGGTTGATGCTGGCAATTGCTCATATTTAGCTGCAGTTCTTTCTCATGACTCAGAGATATGTAAAGCAAATACTGCAGCTGCCCATAAGAGAATAAAAGGACAGAAAAGATTAAAAGGACAGAGATACACAGTTGTTAAAGTTTCGAAAATCGGGTCATCGCAATACACCAGTTGTTAGAGATGTAGTGAGGATTTGATCTAATATACGATAATAAAAAATGATAAACATCTCAAAAAGCAGTAAAAATCTTATATTCGTCAGTTTTATATTTTCAGGCATGGTGTTCTGGCTTGGAAGTCACTACTTGTCTGATGCACTCACACATTTCTCAGGTGCACTGAGTCTGCAACGTTCTGTTGCTCCTGAAAAAACGTTGTTTGAAATCTCAAAAACACTGGACCAGCAAAGAAGTGCTGTGCAACGGATTCTGATTGAATCAAAACAATTTACTGACGGTCGTACTGAACTTTCAAATCTCTCCCAAAACACCAGGACACTTTTCAATCAGGTTCGCTCTGATTTACTGCTGTCAGATACCGATGGTTCTAATTCACTCCATAATCGCTACGGAAGCGGATCACTGGCGGCTCTCATTAAGGACTATGACGATAGCCTTAAGAGAATGTCTATCACGAGCTCGATATTGATCCGACAAGTATATTTGCCTTTTGATGCTCGTGATGAAAGTATTCGAATGAAACTTTTCGATGCTTATTCAAATCTCATCAGATCGGTAAATGAAATACGCAAGGGTAATCATGGTCTTCCTGATAAAGAATATATTGATGTTCTCACGGCACATGACAAAAAGAATGTCATTTGGGAATTGAGCGATTCGATAAATCAAATAAGCACTCTGCTGGAAGGTTATCTGCTTAAAATACAGAATTCATCTGCAGAGAAAATCAATAAGGAAAATATGGAGCTGAGAATTGTTCAGCAGCATGAACGAGCCCAGCAGGCGTTAACTTACCTGATAGATATTTCTCAGCAGAATGTGAACGAAGGCGTGTCCAGGGAAGAAGCGGTCAACATGAGTAATCAGTATCATAATGTTTTTCGACACAACGTTGATCAAATATTATTGACGAAATATGATCAGACTAATGTCGCAGACAGTATTGCCCGTTGGAATAATTTATCATTGCATACTAAAGATCAGGTAGCGAATTTAGTTGATGCTTCGCTTAAAAATACAATATCTACCGCAGAGTCTATCCGTGCAAGAGCCAGAATAAACTTATTTTCCAGCTTACTCATCGTTCTTTTCTGCCTGATTATGGGGTATGTCACATACAAGATAGCGAGAAGAGTGCAGCATCAGGCTGACTACGATCAATTAACGGATCTTCCTAACAGACGTTATTTTCAGGATGAGCTCGAAGATTTATTCAAAAAAACAAACACTGCCCGAAATGAAAAATTAGTTTTGATGACATTGGATCTTAATGGTTTTAAAGCCATCAATGATACGTTGGGACACATTGCGGGAGATCAGCTTCTCAGGCAAGTGAGTGACAGGCTGCGGAATGTTACAAATGACGGTAAAATAATAGCGCGCATGGGTGGTGACGAATTCGCAATTACCTATAAGTTTGACAAAAAAGACGAACTCTATCAGCTTGCATGTGAACTGAAAGAAGCCTTTACGGCACCGTTTATTCTTGAAGATACTATAGCTGAGGTTGATACCAGTATTGGCTACAGTATATATCCTGATGATGCCGACACTGTTGTGGAGTTACAAAAGACCTCTGACTTCGCAATGTATAGCGCAAAGCAGTCAGGAAAGAAATCGATCACATCGTTCGATAGAAACGTTGCAGAACAATTTGAGCAGCGAACAACTATTGAAAGAGATCTGCCGTACGCAATAGAGAATAATGAACTGGAACTCTACTACCAGCCTCAAATTAGCTTACTGCATGACGAAGTGTTCTCTGTTGAGGCACTTATACGCTGGAACCACCCGGAAAGAGGTCTGGTTTCACCAATCGAATTTGTAGGCGTAGCCGAAGAATGTGGGCTAATGCCAAATCTGGGTAACTGGGTATTGAACGAAGCATGTCGACAGGCAGCCGTATGGAATAATACCGAGAATCTCGCTATCAGAGTTGCTGTTAATGTGTCGGTCCATCAAATTACCCAGGTAGAGTTTGTTGATAATGTATTTAACGCGATCGAACGTTATAATCTACCCGCACGCTTTCTGGAATTGGAGATCACTGAAAGTGTTGTGATGTCCGATATCGAATGGATTGTGGACAGTCTTACCACCCTTAAAAATCATGGTATAAAAATCGCGTTGGACGATTTCGGTACTGGTTATTCTTCACTTAACCAGCTACAGGCATTGCCTCTTGATACCCTTAAGATTGATCGATCGTTTATCAGCAGAATCGACGATGAATCTGTTAGCAGCAAATCTATTACAGCCACAATTGCCTCAATTGCTGAAATCTATGGTCTGGAGACCGTCGCAGAAGGAATCGAGACAGAGCAGCAGTTGGCTGAAGTTCGCAGGCTGGGCATTAGTGTTGCCCAGGGCTACTATTATTCAAAACCTGTGAAAACAGAAGATGTCGCTGATGTTATTGCGAGTATTGATCAACTGGCAACAGTTGTGACTAAAAAGGCCGCTTGATTAATACACTCCTATAGATCTTTAGACAGTCTTAATGCATCGTAAATGGCGGCATGTGTGTTACGTGCACTGACTGCATCGCCTATACGAAACAATTGAAAATTCCCGTCCGAGTTACGTACAGTAGTCTGTGCCCGGCCTTCTATTAGTGCTTCATGATCGATAGCACCTCCGTTTGAGCTCATGGGCTTTAATGCGAGGTAAAGCTCATCCATTGGCATGGTGCCGTAATTTACCACTACCTGATCGTATTCTACAGTATAGATATGATCGCTATAATCTGTTCCAATTGTGGCGAGCAATTTATTGCCTTTACGTTCAACGCCGAGCAGCCGACGTGTCACAGTGAACGTAACATCTTTATCTTGCAGGCTGCGCATATATGGTGTCAGGTTCATTGCCATTACATCTGGCGCGAATACTCTATCCGGAGTCATTATCTCGACTTTGGAGCCCGCAGATGCAGCGACTTCTGCCGCTTGTAGTCCTGGATGGTCACCGCTTTCATCGTAAATGAGCACGTGTTCAGCGGGCTTTGCATCACCGGTTATCATATCCCAGCTGGTTTCTACGAGATCAATCTGTTTCCTGCTTTCAAATAACTCGAGATTGGGCTGGCCGCCAGTAGCGATGATGACAACATCAGGTTTAAGAGCAACCACATCGTTCAGGTCTGCGTAGGTGTTAAATTTAAAAACAACACCCTTTGCTGTACATTGTTCAACACGCCAGTCAATGATTGACATCATTTCGCGCCGTCTTGGATTAAGGGCTGTGATGTGTATTTGGCCTCCAGCGTGATCCTGTGCTTCCAGAACTGTGATTTTATGGCCTCGTTCAGCACAAACACGGGCTGCTTCCAATCCTGCTGGTCCCGCTCCAACAATAACTACATTGCGTACGTTATCGGTTGTTGGAATATCGTGTGGCATCGATAGCTCACGACCGGTAGCTGCATTGTGTATACATAAGGCCTCGCCACCCTGATAGATTCGATCGAGACAATAGGTGGCACCAACGCATGGTCTGATATCAGATTCACGTCCAGTCATGATTTTACGCACCACGTGTGGATCAGCCATGTGCGCACGTGTCATACCGACCATATCCAGTATGCCGCTTTTAATAGCGTGTCGTGCTGTTGCCACATCCGGAATTCTGGAAGCATGGAATGTTGGCATGCCGGTCGCTTTCTTTACTTCGCCGGCAAAGTCCAGATGCGGTGCACTGCGCATACCTTGTACCGGAATAACGTCGGTCATGGCCGGGTCAGTATGAATGCGACCACGTATCACATTAAGAAAATCTAACTGACCGGTTGCGCTGAGTTTTTTTGATATCTCTATGCCTTCAGCAGCGCTGATGCCGCCTTTTTGGGCTTCATCTGCTGTGTATCTAAAGCCAACAATAAATTCCGTTCCTACTCGTTTACGAATAGCTGAGAGTACATCCAGCGGGAACCGCATTCGATTTTCCAATGTATCGGCACCATACGGCCCTGTCAGATCGTTGCTTAACGGTGACCAGAATTGATCGAGCAGATGCCCGTACACCTGCAGCTCTATACCGTCCATGCCACCTGCCTGCATTCGTTCTGCAGCATCCGCGAAATCATTGATGATCCTGTCTATGTCCCAATCTTCTATTAGCTTGGGAAATGCTCTGTGCGCAGGTTCCCGATGCTTTGAGGAGGATACCGATGGCAACCAATCGCCTTTATTCCAGGTGGTACGTCGCCCGAGGTGGGTCAACTGGATCATGACAGCACAGCCGTGTTCATGGCACGCGTCAGTTAAATTCTGAATCCAGGGTACAACTTCATCTGAATAGGCAAGTACGTTGTTAAATACTGGCGGACTGTCTTTGGATACAGCAGCAGAACCAGCTGTCATCGCCAGCGCAACACCTGCCTTCGCGCGTTCTTCGTGATAGGCGCGATACCGTTCTTTGGGCATGCCGTCTTCAGGATAAGCCGGCTCATGCGATGTTGTCATGATCCGGTTTTTGAGCGTCAGATGTTTGAGCTGAAATGGTTGCAGCAGCGGATCGTCGTTCATATTGAGTTTTGCCTGAAGTAGATCTGGAGTATATAAAACTTATTGAGTTATTTTTGCAATCTGCGATTGATAATTTTACCGCGAATATTGGTTCCTCAGAGAGATTGAAAGTCTTGTTTAACTCTATGAATTCGCTGCTGCGTGATATAGACTGAATTCGCGCTGATTTTGTAGGCTGGATCTTTTGTGGTTGCAAATTTATGATCAATACAATCTCTAAAGTACTGCTTTTCTTAATCTTTTCCGGTTTTTATAGTTATGCTGTCAGTGGTGATGAGTCTTCTGAAGATGAGTCAGCATCTGAAGCTAACGTTCTAAATGAAGAAATTCTTTTGACCGGGGATAAAGAGGCAGGTGAGGCGAGATACAACAAAACCTGCATCAACTGTCACGGACCTGCAGGTAAGGGAGCAGCGAGTTTTCCCAAAGTTTCCGGGAACGAGATTTCGTATACGAAGGAAAAGCTGGAAGCTTACAGGGAAGGTATTAAGGTCGGTCCTAACTCCTCATTGATGATCATGATGGCAAAGCCATTATCAGACGAAGAAATTACAGATTTAGCGGCATACTTAGAGGACGCAACATACAAGTAGCAATATTTTATAAATTACATTTGGAGGAATGAGAGATGGTAAAACCAGGTATCACTACGTCAACAATCTTCGCGTCTGTCGCAATAGTTGTTGGTCTATTACCCAATGCCTATGCCGAAGGCATGAAAGTTCCAACTATTGAATCTTCAGAGTTTATGTCAGGACTTGAAAGTCCCTGGGACATGGCATTCCTGTCTGACGGAACAATGTTCTACACCGAAAAATGTAAAGGCCTTTCAGTAAGAACAGGGTCCGGTGATGTTAATGCACTATATGGCATGAAAGATTCCAGTGGCTTCGCCGATGCGGCAGGTGATCTTTTCTGCGACGGTCAGGCCGGCATGTTAGGCGTAGTTGCAGACAGTAACTTTGCTGAAAATCGCTCGCTGTACGTTTATTCGAGCTCTGACAAATATTACGGTGAAGGCTGTAAATCCAACTTCGAAAAATGTGACGGCAACATTGTCATGAAATTTACGGTCAGTGAAGATCTTAAGAGCGTTTCTGACCGCATAGACATTGTTAAAGATATTCAATACAAGCCTTTTGAGTCGGATCAGCCATTCGGTGGTCCCGGAGCCCATAATGGTGGCAGGTTACGCATTGGACCGGAGGGCTACCTCTGGGTCACGGGTGGCGATCGCCACAGAGGAATTTGTCCGCAGGACGGTGAATTGCTCTGCGGTAAAGTGCTAAGGATAGATGGAGACGGAAATGCACATCCTGACAACAACCCGCCTGAAGGTTTTGACAAGCGTATCTACACATACGGTCACAGAAACGTACAAGGTATAGATTTTCGTCCAAGCGATGGCAGAGCGTTTACCGCAGAGCACGGTCCATGGCATAACGATGAAATCACCGCATTGGTTAATGGTGGCAATGCCGGTTGGGATCCTGCAGAGAAACGAGGCGGCAGAGTTGAATGCCCTGATAAATACTGTGGTTATGAGCCTAATCAAATGGAGGCTGTGAATCCTGCCATTCGTGCTGCCTACACGCCGATGAGTGATACTCGCTTTGACGATCTCATGCCGGCTGCATGGAACAACAATGGTCTCTCGCAAGGCACCGGATCCGCCGCCTTCCTGAAAGGCAGCAATTGGGGTATCTATGAAGGGCGTCTCACGGCTGGCATCATGGGCATTGCTTTCGGCGACACTCCACCCGGATCACGTATAGACATTTACGATATCGCTGATGATGGATTAGCAGTAAAGAGCGCTATCCAGATGCCACTTGGTTTTTCCAAGAGATTTCGTGGTCTTGTAATGGGGCCAGACAGTGCTTTGTATGCAACTACCGATGAAGGTGAAATTTATAAAATTACTGCAACTTTGAATTAAACATTCCTCAAATATTTTGTAGTTATTGATGCTCGCGCTATGGATATAGCGCGAGCATTTTTTTGTGTAGCTTTACCGGAGTTGATTAATTGTAGGTGCCTTCAAGCCTGAAAAAATGTCTGAATTAGTTTTTACAGAGGATCTCAGCAAGTTTTTGTGTTGCAGAATTCGCTTTTATAGCTATCTTCGGTTTTTCCTTTGTGTTGCTTGCCATAGCGGGTTTGGTCCAATATTTATCAGAGAAAAACGTATTTTGTAGTGTGGCTTCGTATCTTTCTGAGCAGTCTATTTTCAGCAGGCTCTGATAGCTCGCCGCTCCCATAAGGGAAGTTTTGTATTGGATTCTGGTCCAAACGTTAACCAGGTCGCCATTATAGATGATCCGCTCATTGTCATAAAAAAAGATGTCACCATTTGATTCAGTCGAGTATTCAACCCATGCAGCTAGTGAGTTGCTCGAATAGGTGAACAGGAACAAGAGCAGTAATTTTTTCATGTGTGGCTACTGGTGAGTGTTTCGCTCTGAATGCAAGATACGTTGTCGTTAATATATACAAATATGTTTACTGTATTGTTCTTGTCACTGCAATGTCGATGACGTTCTGTTGACGTTGTTGTCCGATCTGGTACATGCATCGCAGTATTGAGGGAACCTGGTCAACTTCCGTGGACATCACATTTATGAACACTTGTTCAGCTGTCATCACAGAGGGAACTATTTCTAACGGTCGCCGTCTTAGAGATATTCGGAGATATTCGAAACGGCAAAGTGAATTCGGCCTGCTAGCTCAGGTATGCGGCATAGTGAATCATTCTTAATGAATCACCTTTTCACCCCTTTAACCTTGGTTCCGCAAGCGGAACACTTATTTTAATCGCACGCAATGTGTACGGAGTTTATTTATAATGTTCAAATCTATTTTACAGTCAGGTAAACGCACTACAGCGTTGTTTTTAGTTGTGTTCGCAATGATCTTTGGAACCGCTTCAGTAACTTACGCTGCTTCCAGTGGTGGCTGGGTTAGTAAACAATATCAAGTAAATGGTGCATGGGAGATTTTTAAAAGAGACGGTCAAACCATCATAAAATTATCCGATAGTTTCCAAACCAATGCCGGACCGGATCTTAAACTATTTTTATCTAAAACAGACATCTCGGACCTGACTGGTAAGAACGCCACTCAAAACGCTACGTTTGTCTCAAAACTAAAGAGCCCTACCGGAAGCCAGGAGTACGTATTGCCGGAGGGAGTTGATATCAACGACTATACCTCTCTTCTGATTCATTGTGTAAAGTTCAGTGTGCTATGGGGCGGCTCAAATATTTAGTCTGGAATAATCTTTGGACGAACATTACCCCTTCTAAATGGCAGTAACCTTAACCTGCATTATTCACAAGGCGACCGACTAATTTTAGTTTTAGCCTATAAACATAGAGTTTGGTAGTCTTTTGGCAATGTTTTCTATCTTACACACTGTCTATTCGACACCAGAAGCCATTATCGCGTCACATCTCACCCGATCCCCCTCGTCGCGTGGCAGGCCACGCTTCTCAGGCGATCGGCCGACCTGTTTAGCGATAATGACTCTGGGTGCCGAATCCTCATGAATAATGCAGGTTAAGCGCATCCGCCAACTTGCTATTGGTGGATGCACTTTGCTTTTATCACTTGCAAGTGAGTTCTCGCGATGCAGACGCATTCTGCTGCGATAGAAAAGACCCTTCAACTTTGGATGTGGCAGATTTCTCAGCCCGCCATAAAATTTTTGAAGATGATGGTTGTCAAAGTGTTGTTTTTCACCTGAATTTGAGCGTCAATGCGAACATTGACGCTTTTTTTTCCTGGTAAAATTCTATATTGTTGGGGTGAGAGCATGTTTTGTGTTCGTCCGGTGCTGCAGTGCGCGTGATGAATGCGATCACTGCTGATATCCAGCAGGAATACTTGTTCGCACAGATCCTGGTCCCGGCATAGTCTATAGAGGAAATAACATGGCGCAAACAGCACTATTGGTCGATCTGGAAAGAGCTTATGAACTCTTGAATCAAGTGGATGAAAGCAGACTGGATTTTGCCCCTGACGGTGAAATTTCAGCCGACATTCGAGAGATAACGGGTATTGATAGCTATCCGGTTGATTCCCATGCTGAGAATCTGAAGGCAAGAATTGACGCCGTCGTTAAAGCGGGAGATCAGCTCAAGCCGCGTGGACCCTCTGACTACGTATCGAATCTTATTCAGGCCTGCGTAAAGCTCTCCCCGCCCATTGATGACTGGAGAAGCGCCGGGAAGGTCAGCGTAAAAAGAAAGTAAATGCGCTGACAATGTGCAGGTGCGTCTTAACCCGGACTATTTCTGCCGTTGATCCGGGGACCCTTCATTTTCCGGCATCCAAATGATCAAGATAAAGTTTGCTTCCCGCGCCCAGAAAACCGTCCCAGGCAAACCAGTAAGTGATGTGGCCGGGAAGACGTGGAAGCTTCTGACCGTCTGGTCCAATCAAGGCGCTTTCCGTTATTTGCCAGGTGCCACCCGGCCCTTTGAGAGCGGTATGAGTGCCGGTAAATTGTTGCCTGTTTCGTTCATAGGCACGCACAGTTCGTGTGTTGCTGTCACCGATTAACACAACATTGGAAAATCCTATCCGGTCATTGATGACGGGGGTTGTGGCAAAGGCGTCGAGTGGCCATGCCTTCGCTCCACCTGCGAGACGAATACCGTAAACATGTTCTTTCTGACGCAGGCGGCTCTGATCGGTTCGGGTCGGAAACATGAGATCCGGTGAAGCGAAATAGTCACGATAAGCCACCCCGGAATCGTAGTTACGAAAATGTCCGGTCGCAAGGGACAACACTTTGGTGTCCGGATGACGCGCTCTCCATTCAGACCATGTAGTAATTGTGGTGGGCCGTGTTTTCAGCGCTATGCCGGAGTGAGCCAGTGAGCCGGAAACGGGTTCACCGGTAAATTGATTCCATAAGCTATTGGTCTGGCGATCAAACATGAGTTTATTTGAACGATAGAGCAGGCCGGATGAGCCGAATACAAAACGTTCGCTGCGACTGCTAACATCGGTTTCATAAAGAATTCCGGCGCCGCAAAGCGTACAGTACGCCAGGGCCACAGGTACGCCGCCGATGACATCGTTGAACATTTCATGCCAGCCCATTATTCGCAGTGGATAGGCGCGAACGTCTCCGTTTATCTCAATGCCGAACACGAGATCGTCGTCGAGCAGATACTCCGCGTCTGCAGCGGGTATCATGGTCGGGTTGTCGAGAGAGGGAATACCATCGTAGGGTACGCCGCCCCAGGTGATTTCTTCGAAGCGAATGCGAGTATTGCTTCGATCTGCGGGGTTGCTAAACAAAGACAAAAAATCTTCATCAATGCCGCTCCAGTACCACAGCTTGAGATCATAGTAGCTTAAGTGTGGTTCAATCTCGGGATGTGCTTCCTGGTAGAGCATGGCTTCTCGCCAGTTGCTCAGTTTCTTGCCGGTTAAAGCATGTAGTGCTCGTTGTGTGACGACGTGCGACCCGCCGATTCGCATTAACAGCACCAGTGTCGGAACCATATCGACGTCGCCACGTGCGACGATGGCATCAGCCGCCTCTGCACGCTGCTCGTCAGTTCCAATAAGTATTTGTTTACCCAGCGCGAGAAAATCTTCCTCAGCCCGAACGGGAAGAGCAAACAGGGTACATAAGAAAAATATCAGTGCTGCATATTTATATTTGAGGGTAAACACAGCAAACTCTTTTATTAATGGTTTGTGGTTTTTCTTCGCACAAAGTGCTTTATTAAACTACCGGCCCACTAGTTTGAACCGTGAACATGAATCAGATAAATAGTTAAGTCACAAATTCTTAAGTAGTCCCTGATGATTTGTAACAGTTTTATAACAAACTTTGTGTCTGGCATCGATGCTTTGGCGTGTCTGTCATGGTCAGCGTTGGTAGCAGAGATGTTATCTTGTTTACAGCTGGTGTGGTACTAAACTCTACATTAAACCGGAATGTAAAATGTGAATATGCGATACAACAGACAGGCAGTGTTGTTGTTTTTAGCGTTAGGATTGCTTATAGTTTTCAGAGGATCCGCAGCCGTTGGTGTGCGGGGCCCTGCCGGGACAGAGCGGGAAATACTCACCATACCGATAGCGGTGTATATCATGGTCAGTAGCCAGGATACCCCTGCTTTATCCAGCCGGCGGACAGTCGAAAGTATGCGCCGCCATTTTGATCAGGTTAACAGGATCTGGAGTCAGGCAGATATTGTTATAGAGCCAGTCGTTGTACGCCATGTTGAAGCCCCGGATTATCTGCTTCGGGGGCTAAGCCATCGAAGAGGGCGCGGTGGTCTTGCGGATTTCTTCAAAGCGATACGCAGCGGAGTAATTGATATCGGAAATATTCATAAAAAGGGCGTGATGACTTCGTTCTATGTGCGTTGGTTGGGGGGGCCCAACGGATTGAAGCCGCCCGGTTTCAATGCACTGTTGGTGGCGGATAACACTACTGTAAATGATGCGCGTGTTGTCAGCCATGAGATCGGCCATAATCTGGGTCTGTTTCATGCGCAATATAATACTGATCTACTGCTTTTTTCCGGTTCCAACGGCGTGAAGTTAACAGCTGAAGAGCAGACAGTTGCACGTTATCATGCCAGGAGGATCTTATTTTTATGGTGAATAATGCAGGCTAGAGCTTTAGCGGAATAGAAATTAGAAAAAAACGGCGAAGTCAGATGCTGGCTGCCATTTTGATTCTGCCACTCAAAAATTACAGAGCCCTGAGCTCCAACAGATTCAACAATATCGTCAAGAACGTTTTGCCACAAAGACGGGTCAGCTGCTGTGTCATAAATACGTAGAATGGCATCACTAGAATCGGTACTCAAATGCCCTGTCATTTTTTATTTCCAGTGCTGACTTCGACAATATCACCGTGTCAATATATATTAAAAAATTCGCATTTGGTAGTTGTCAATCAACTAACCTGGCCTTGGCGCACAGAAAATCGGTTTGTCTATCTATCGGCAGGTGTATCACTTGTGCGCGACAACACTTGCAAAATCCGACCGGCATAAATCTCGATCAGTGTGGTGTATATCGGTTTGGGCCTGCCAGTCCGGGTCTATAGCTAGCTGGGGATGCACCCCGGCACGTGGTGTTGCGAAATACCCGCATTATCGCAGAGAGGCGTTTATCGACTGATACTGATTTCAGGCGTATTAGAAATTGACTGATACACAACACAATAGCGTTCTGTCAGCTTCAATAGTGTGTCCAGTTGATCCTGCTCAGCGTCGGTGTCGAGATCAAAGTGAAGACGAATGCTTCTAAAGCCAACCGGTGCTTCTTTTGCGACACCAAGAGTGCCACGAAAATCAAGATCTCCTTCAGCGAAGATGGCGGCATCTCGAAGATCAATTTCGATAGCGGTAGCAACAGCTTTAAGCGTAACGCCGGCGCACGCCACCAGTGCTTCCAGTAACATATCACCGGAACAAAGCTCAGTACCGCTGCCACCGGTTGCCGGGTGAAGCCCGGCCTCAGCAATTGCTTTGCCGGTCTCGACACGGCAGGTTACACCTTCGCCAATTCTGCCGTTGGCTTTCAGCGTTATAACCGCTGAGTCAGGGTCTTCTTTATACTGTTCTTTTAAGGGTGCCTGAAGAGATTTGAGTTCAGCGGCTTTCATAGTTGATTCTCCATGCGTTAATGACGATGTGTTGCCCGACAACGGGTAGGTTAATAACAGTAAGTGGCAGCCGTTAGCCTGAAATGGCAGTATCTCTACTCTGGCCGTACAACCTCAACCTTACTATGCGCACGATCCATCAGCGCCTGCAAGGCTGCTATTTCAAGTTCCCGCTGCAATAGTCCTTCAATGGCAGGTGCAACGTTTTCTAATGGTGGAAGTGGTGGTGTTTCACTGCCGGTTACCACTACGATGTGGCAGCCATCATCACTATCAAAGAGGGTGGGTTCATTTTGCGGTATTTCAAACAGACGCTGTTCAAATCCGAGTGGGCCATCATGATTCATGATTGATCCAACGACTCCTCCGTTGCTTGCAGAGCGCTCATGCAGTGAATATTCACCGGCCAGGCTGGCAAAAGATTCTCCGTCTGCAAGTCTTTGTTGCAGCGCTTCGCATTCTTCGCGAGTCTCGGTAAGTATCTGGCTTACCTCCACAGTCTCACCGCGTATAGCGCCGGTATTCTCGTTGTAGAATTGTTCGATCGCTTCGGGTGGAACGTCCAGCTTGCTGGTAACGTGATTTTCAATTAAGCGATCAACCACCAGTGCTTTAACTTCTTCACGCAGCTCTTCGTCACCGTCAAATGCGCTTGCTAAAGCAAACTGGAACAGGACTTCTTCCTGAATAAGTGACTCGGAAAATTTTTCTAAATCAGCGCGAATCAAAACCTGCTCGCCCAGCGCCATGTGTCTGATGATGCTATCAATGTATTTTTGAGTTAATACAAAATCATTGATAACTGCTACTGGTGGGTCTTCAGTGCTTGTGTCCGGAGTATCGTCGGCAGCCAGACTCACGCCGACAAGCAGGGCCATGAGCGCTGCCAGGAGCCCGTTGGCGGTTAAGCGATGGGGTGCACTCATTGAGGTGTGATTATCTCATCAAGAACCGACAGTGCTTCTTCGCTGGACCAGTCACGCTCACCAACGGCACCGGCTACAACTTCACCTTCGCGATTAAGAATAAAAGTCATCGGCAAATTGTGTGCACCGTAAACCGATGAAACAGCTTTGTCAGGATCAAGCAGTACCGGGAATGTTACGCCCAGTTTTTCTATAAACGGCGTCACGGCACTTTCGCCTTCTTCGTCACTTGATATGGCGACCACGGTAAAGCCCCGGTCTTTATATTTTTGATAGGCTTCTTCAATGTATGGCATTTCTTCAAGGCAGGGTGGGCACCAGGTTGCCCAGAAATTCAAAAGAACATATTCACCCTTGTAAGTTTCAAGGTTGGCCGTGTCACCCGTAAGTACTTCCAGATCAAAATCCGGAGCCGGGAACGGCGGATCGAAGGTACTCATCTGGAAGCCGTGTAGTGCGGGATCATGTGCACGTGTACTTGAAGTGAGTAGCAGTGAGAAGGCCAGGGCAGTAAAAAAAGCCAAACGCGGCAGGTAGCGGATATTTTTCATAATAAGTTATCAGATTGAGGTGCGAGGCAGCTAATTGCTACCTCACACAGGAACAACGTAGACAGTACAGTCATTTCTTCAATCACACGGATCGAACTTGAAAGTACACAGAGGTTGGATCTAGTGAGCCGCGAGGCCCGCTTGAATGCAACTTGAGTACTTCTGACCGCACAGTCAGTCGTAGCAGACTTGCTTTTCAGGAGCTTTTGCATAGAAAAAATCCTGACCATGACCACAGTAGTGCAGGTCGGTGTCCGCTCCGGGTAGTGCAGCGTAAAGGAAAAAAGCCGTTTTGAAAGCCTTTTGGATATCGCTGCCCGCAGGTGCACTTGGCTGCGTTAGTACGTTGCCTTGTGCGTCGAGATATCCGGTTTTTTCAGAACTAAAGGCAATGATCTCGTTAGTGCCGAAATCACCATTTCGGTACTTGGCAGGAACATTGATCGCAAATTTGCCTTTTGCTTTACCGGCAGTACCAGTCTTCAGCCAACCGACCGGTCCGATATACTCAGACTTTTGGTTAACTGTGTCGTGAACCCAGGCAAATATTGCCCGTCGTCCAGCTGGCATCTTCAGTGCGTTGTACGCACCTTTGAATTGCCCTTTCTCTGCATCAAAAGCGATACTACCTTTGGGTCCGATATCAGTTTTGAAATCGTAACCATCGATAATAACACCACCCAACATGGGCAATACCTCCTTGGCGTTGGCTGTGTACGAGCCCAACGCCAGGAGAAGTACTGCACCCCACTTAGTAAAACTGCGTAAACGCATTTACCCTCCTAGTAGCTTCTTTCAGCTGGCCCCGGGATTGAGACCGACTCAAGATGCATACACTTGCTAATATACGGAGACAAACCCCCGTATGACAAGGACTCATTTCTCACGATTTAGTTCATGGTTGATATAACAACTAGACTGGATTTATAGACATTCGCTGATACAGTGACGCTTAATTATTGTCAGCCGTAATCATGGTTGTTCGAAACGCAAAATTATCTGCCTTAACCTGCATCTGTTTCGGACTCAACAGTCTGAATATCCATCAATAAATTGACGCTGGGTAAATAGTTGGGATGGTGAAAGTCCGAATGGGTGGTGCTCAGCTCCGTCCGGGGTTGAGTGCGATTCTCGATCATAGGAGGAAAGCTATGTTCGTGTAATTTTAGAAAGCTGTGCAAGGCAATTGTCGCAGCGGGTGCAACGGTGCTCGTTTCAAGTGGTGTACATGCCGCGCCGCTGACAGTTGTTTCATGGGGTGGTAGTTACGGCGACGCTCAGGATGCTGCGCTGTTCGATGACGCATCTAAAAATACCGGTATCGAAATCCTTCGAGAGTCCGGTGCATCAATGTCCAAAACCTGTTTACAAGTGCAGTCAGGGTCGGTTACCTGGGATTTGGTCGTCACCGGTTCCGGTGGCGGTGCTTCGGCGGCAGCCGACGGCTGCCTTGAAAAGATCGACTTTGACGTCGTTGATGTGTCTGACTTTTATCCCGATACCTACACAGACTACTGCGTAGGGTCTGATATTTTTGCCACGGTAATGGCATGGAATACAGACAAGTTTGGTAAGCCGGGCAGCGACAATGCACCGAAGACATGGGCAGATTTCTGGGATGTTGAAAAATTTCCCGGTACCCGGGCTTATCGCGCCAACAATGTTGACGGTGCGCTTGAGCCTGCACTAATGGCTGATGGTGTACCACCAGATCAGGTTTATGAAGTGCTTTCTACTGAGGAGGGTATGAAACGTGCGCTCGATAAAATTCGAGAACTCAAGCCTCACATAGCAGTCTTCTGGGACTCGGGTGCCATGCAGGCTCAGTTGATGAAAGACGCTGAAGTCGACTTCACCACTGGCTGGAATGGTCGTTTTGATAATGCCAAAAAAGACGGTGCAACAGTGGGATATTCACTCGATCAGGCACTTTTACAACCACTCTTTTCTTAAGTGTTATTGCTTTCACAGGGTCGGCATCTGCCG
>CAZKAQ010000004.1:0-75658 GCA_964550655.1 uncultured Granulosicoccaceae bacterium | reverse complement strand
TGATTTGTCGAGATTCGATTTAAGTCGAAAGTAAAAAAAAGCCGTCAAAGCAGCCGGCTTTTTTATTTCCCGGTTTTAAATTCACTTAATCTGATCAGAAGCCGTAAGAAATAGTAAAAAAATTATCTTCGGTGACAATATTCGCTCTGTCATCAAAGTTGAAACGCTGGAACTGATATACGTAGCGTAATTTTGTATTCGGGCCAATCGGAAATGAGAATCCGGCTTCGCCTTCAAATTCCGTTCTTTCATCGTTCAGTTTAGTCGTGAAGGATGCATCGAATCTCAACAGTTTAAGCAGGCTGGAGTTCACGCCAGTCGAAACAAATACAAAGCCATCTGTTTCCTCGGTTGAGTCCTCGAATCTGAGATGTTGCGCCGCCAGGCCGGTTTCTACTTTTACTCTGGTATTACCGCGCTGAAACAGGTTATTGCCAATACCCGCGAGCGCATCAATTTCTTGATCGATTCCATCTGGATCGTCAACTTCAGCGCTAAATCTTCCAAAGCTGTAAAACGAGTGACTGATACGAAAAGTCGGGTTGTAGCCGATTCGGAAGTTACTGCCACCAGATTCGCGAATCCAGTCCAGGAAGATAAAGTGAGACCACGGGTCCGCAGTTTTGTTTAAAAAGAATCGTAGCGCTGGTCCGTCAGAGCCAATGGCTGTACCTGCCTCTGCACCGCCTGACCATTCCGCATTGACAACTTTTGTCGCTATGAGAAGACAGACAGATAATATAATTTTTCTCACTAAAATCACGCTGTACCTCGATAGGTTTGTGGCTGCCGACCAAAGCCAAATGCGCGAGTCAACGCAGGAATTTTTGCACTAATTCGTATCCGTTGTGGAAAACAATTGTTCCGCGTTGCGGTTTCTGCGCGTGAACATATACCAGGGGGTGTTTTTTGCGAGCAGCTGATTTAACGCTGGCACTTTAGAATTGGCCGCATTTGAAGCCGATAGTGTGTTCCTACCAGGTTCGAACCGGTCCGGTATCGAGATGCACAAAGTTCGAGCTGCGGTAGTAGCCGACGCCGCCTCCACCGAGACGCAGTGCGGCCTTTTGAACGTCGACACTTCCCACACCCGGGATCCGGATATCCACTGCGCGTCCAGCCATATGGAAACTTCTTCTGGCTACACCCTCAGTTGTTTTACGCAGCATGTCATTGGTTTTCTTTGAGCGGAACCCTGACAGCATTAGTATGGGTTTCTCATTTTCTACCTTGCGCGAGAGCAGATAAAGAATGTTCATCAGACGTGGATCAATGGCCTTTACGTCGCCGGTTCGAAAGTCGCGCATCAACCAGCTAACTCTGTTCAGGCCGCTTTCAAGGTAGTGACCGTCGGACCAGAAAGTGACGTTTTCCTTTTCACCGGTGTGTGCATTGTGCAGGGCCAGTGTACGATCAGGGTAGACCAGTTTGGTGCTGCCACGGGTGGCAGACCAGGGAAGACACAAGCCGGCAGCGCAGCCAAATGCGAATGCTCGCCGGGATAGATCCGGCTTGCCGGACTCACAGGAGAGTGCAGTGGGGAATGTTGTGGTGCGCTGGTCTTTCACTGAGGTAAAAATTGCCTGATCGATGTAATTATTAACTTAGAATAGACGACAGTAACTAAGGGTTCATGCACATATAGCTCCAGTAGCTCCAGAATAGCATGAACAGATTGTAAAAATTTTGTTCTTGGTAACATATTGTGGCATGTTTTTGTCACTCAATCGATATTTTTGTAACGTAATGGCGACAAGTTCATTGCTGTCGGGCGAGGAGTATAGCAGGTCGATAGTCGGGTTAATCCGCTGACTAAATGGCACTTTGAGCCGTCATCCGGGCAAAAACCTGGCAAAAGAGCAGCAATCAGATAGATAAAAAATATGGCTAAAATCCTTTTTCGCCTGCGAAATGTTCCGGAAGATGAGGCGAATGATGTTCGACAACTATTAGATCAGCATGCAATTGACTGGTACGAAACATCAGCCGGGAAATTCCAGATTTCCTTCCCGGCTATCTGGATCAGGGATAACACAGATGAGCCCAGAGCACGGCAGTTGATTGATACCTACCAGCAGAAACACAAGCAGGAGATCCGCGCGGAACAAGCGGCACGTGACGCAGCGGGTGAGTCCGATACATTCTTTACCCGTGCCATCGCCAATCCGTTGCCGGTATTGGGCACCCTGTTGTTCGTCGCGTTGATCCTCTACCTGTCAATCAAGCCGTTTATCTCGTTGATCAGTCGCTAATAGTGTTCAGGCTTAACAGAGTTTCTATATGAACCCGGTACTGGCGGAAGTTATTCGCGGTGGCGTCGTGGAGTCGAGCCACCGTGGCGCAGTAGTGGCACTGAATGCTGACGGCAAAACGATATTGTCTCTCGGTGATACCGACGCACTGGTATTCCCGCGCTCGTCTTTGAAACCTTTGCAGGTAGTACCGCTGGTCGAATCCGGTGCACTTGATCAGTTCAAAGTCACTGATAAGGAACTGGCACTTGCCTGTGCATCACACAACGCAGAAGCGATGCATATAGAAGTCCTGTTGAATTGGATGGAGCGGGTCGGACTGACACCTGCGCAGCTTGAGTGCGGACCTTCATTGCCACTCGATAAAAATACTTCCGAGGAGTTACTACGCAATGGTGGTGCCGCTGCCAAAGAGCTGCACAATTGCTCCGGTAAACACACTGCTATGCTGACTATGGCTGCATTTCTGGAGGAATCACTGGATGGTTATTCAGAATACCAGCATGCAACGCAGCAACGCTGGATAGCGTTGTTGTCTGAACTCAGCGGTGTCAATGTATTCGATATGCCGTGGGATAAAGACGGCTGTGGCTTACCAGCCGTTGCCTTGCCGTTATCTGCTTTTGCAAGAGCATTTACAGCGTTTATCAATGATTATAAATCGAACCCGAAAATAGAGAGTAAAAGACAAATAGCGATGGCAAGAATTGCCAGTGCGATGCGGGCTCATCCGCAGATGGTTGCCGGCACCAATCGCTGTTGTACAGCTGCCATGAAAAATAGCGACGACTTAATGGTCAAAGTCGGCGCCGAAGGGGTTTTTATTGCGGTGGCCTTGCAGGCCGGGGTTGTAATCGCGATAAAAAATGACGACGGCGCGACTCGTGGTGCTGAAGTAATGCTGGGTGCGGCGTTACGTCAGCTGGGTCTGGTGTCAGCGGAGCGCTATCAGGCAATGGCTGCCTGGTACAACCCACAGGTTAAAAATTCACAACAGGTGGTGGTCGGATCGGTGCAAGCGTCCAAAGCGTGGAATTAGCTCCATCTTACTGAATTCGAGGTCGTATTGATCTCAATAACAGTTAATGCCGGCACTGCTAATTGATTTACTATGGGCACGACAACAAACCGGATAAAACTATGAAACTCAGTGATCAGTCGCTTCTGAAAACCGATGCATTTATCGGTGGTGAATGGGTCGGTTCAGGTGATGGATCCGCATTCCCGATATTCAATCCCGCTAACAGTAACGAGATTGCGCATGTCGCCAACTGTTCAGCGAGTGATACCGATAAAGCAATTGCAGCAGCTGAAAAGGCATTGCCTGAGTGGCGCGCAAAAACGGCTAAGGAAAGAGCTAACATTTTAAAGGAATGGTACCGGCTCATTCTCGAAAATCAGGAAGATCTGGCCATAATTCTTAGCACTGAACAGGGCAAACCACTGGCCGAGAGCCGTGGTGAAATTGTCTATGGGGCAAGTTTTATTGAATGGTTTGCGGAGGAATCAAAGCGTATCTACGGGGATGTTATTCCGGGTCACGCTGCAGACAAGCGTATTGTTGTGATTAAGCAGCCTGTAGGTGTGACAGCTGCAATTACTCCATGGAATTTTCCTAACGCAATGATCACACGAAAAGTCGGCCCGGCACTCGCGGCTGGTTGTACGATGATAGTAAAGCCTGCCGAAGCGACGCCACTGTCTGCACTGGCACTTGCAGAATTGTCTTTGCGCGCCGGTATACCGAAAGGTGTTTTCAGTATCGTGCCTACAGAAAATGCAGCTGCTGTCGGTACTGCTCTGACCTCCTCGCCAGTGATTCGAAAGCTGTCTTTTACCGGCTCGACCAGAATCGGAAAACTGTTGATGGAACAATGTGCCGGTACGGTGAAGAAAGTCTCGATGGAGCTTGGTGGTAATGCACCGTTTCTGGTTTTTGATGATGCAGACATCGATGCGGCAGTTGCCGGTGCGATGATGTCAAAATATCGCAACTCGGGGCAGACCTGCGTTTGTGCTAACCGGTTTATCGTGCAGGACGGTGTCTATGACGAGTTCTGCAGTAAGCTCGCTGAAGCGGCATCAAAACTTGTCGTCGGTGCTGCAGATTCAGGCGAGGTGAATCAAGGCCCTTTAATCAATCAGGCTGCGGTTGATAAGGTAGCAGAGCATGTTGAAGATGCGGTTTCAAAGGGTGCAAAAATCCTCTTGGGTGGAGCGCCGCATGAACTCGGTGGATTGTTTTATCAGCCAACGGTGCTGGCCGATGTTAATACGGATATGAACTTAACCCGCGAAGAGACGTTTGGTCCGGTAGCACCTGTGTTTCGATTTAAAGAGGAAGCAGAAGGTGTAGCACTTGCTAATGCCACAGAGTTCGGACTGGCCGCCTACTTTTACTCACAGGATATCAATCGAGTCTGGCGGGTATCAGAAGCGCTTGAGTCAGGTATTGTCGGTGTTAACGAAGGTATTATCTCTACCGAAGTGGCGCCGTTTGGTGGCGTCAAGGAATCCGGTATTGGTCGGGAAGGTTCGAGATATGGAATCGAAGATTATCTTGAGATGAAATATATCTGCATGGGTGGTGTTTTGTAGCCAACTGATTTTTCCGGCCAGGCTTAATCATTGGGCAAGTTTTGTCAGATGCTGATATAAACCCTTATCAATTGAAATCTCGTTGGCCGCAAGGCAACGTGCGGCGCGAGCGCTGCTTTGTTCTCCGGGCAGACGGATGGAAGATTCTTTATGGCCGTTGTTTTGATTTTGGCAGCTGGCTTTAAGCCGGCGAATCAATTCTGAGGCCCTGTTTGAAAAGCCACTTTCTATGGTTTCAGGATCGATGGCAATTATTGTATTGCCGCGGTTGTCTTCTGCGTCACCAAACAATGATGCATTACCTAAAACGCTGGTAAGAAACTCAAACATCAAGCCAAGCCCGGAACCTTTCGCCCCGCCGAAAGCTTTTAATGCACCTTTCATAGCTTCATTTGGATCAGTAGTCGGCTGACCAATTGAATCGAGCGCAGTATCTGCGGCGAGACACAGGCTTTGGTCTTTGGCATTAATAACCGAAAACCATGTGGTGGCAGCAGTTGCCATATCGAGTACCAGTGGTTCGCTGTTTGTTGGTATTGCCAATGCTATCGGGTTGGTACCGACTACCGGTTCAATACCGCCCTCTATGGCCATCACCTTTGGCGAACTCGTCAGCACCATCGCAACATAACCCGATTGTGCCAGCTCATTGGCATAGAACCCGATGGCTCCAGTGGATGATCGAGTATTGTGTGTAGACACAATCGCAATGCCTGTAGCCTTAACACACCGCGCTGCAGCAAGAGTTGCCTGGTGCAGAACAAACATGCCCGTGTGACCGCCGCCATTTATTCTTGCGATTGCGGGTGTTTTGTTTTCCAGCTGAAGATCAGTGCAATTTTTATCCGGCAGTATGGTGCGCTCTCTGATCTTTATCAGTCCCTGGCTGCTGCCACGCATTTCGGCATACATTAACACCTGCCGAATAATATCTCGTTCCTGTCTATCTATGCTCAAATTCATGAGCGCCTTGTCTACAACAAGGTTCAGATGATCCAGTGCTACCAGTTGCTTCGTCATACTTCTGTCAGGGTATGTTACTCAGCCAGCTGAATTAAAAGCTTACCGTCCTGCACCTGGATATCTTCAATGCCCTCCGCCAGTGATTTCCAGAAACCGTCGTTGCCCCCAAACTCATTAATCAGATCAATATTCTTCAGGCCACCGAGCCATGCGTTAGGTATTGGTACACCCCATACACTTACCCCTTTCATCACAATCACGGGTCGTTTGTTCTGATACGACAGTTCGGTGGCACCACTGACTTTCAGAGTTTTACCGCCAAAGAAAGGAAAATCCGGATCGAGATCAACCAGTAGTTTGATACTGGCCAGGTTGTCAGTCAGGTCAACGACGAGTTGTTCTGCAAGATCAGTGTTTTTAGCCAATAGCGCGTTGAGTTCTCTCTCAGTCAGTTCGATGCGTCGTTTGCTGTCGTCTTCGACATAAAGTTCTGGTTGTATTTCGCCATCTGCGCTTGTTTGAGATTCCGTTTCAGTAGAGTTAATTTCACCGGCGATTGAATCTGTCTGTGCATCCGCTTCTGATGTCAAAGAAAATGAGTTGGGATTATCTGTGGCGTCGGGCTGAGCTGCCAGTGCATTCAATTTTTGTTCAAGTGTGATTTGCTCCGGCGCACTTAACTCTACCGGTTTGAAATTTCTACTGAATAACTGGCTCTGAATTGCCCAGACAGTTGCGGCTACAGTGATTACAACTGTTAATAACAGTAAACCGAAAACTCCCAGACAACCGATTTTACCGGATTGAGATGTGATCTTCTGGTGGGAAATGGCTTGTAGCAAGGGTTTGCTCCGGAAAAGACAAATAAACTTTCTGTTGAATGATTGCTGTACTTAGCGCAACAGTAACCTATAAGTAATTGTCGGTGTAGCGTGTAGCAACTAAATTGTGGGTTCAGCATCGAAGAGTTTCTTTAATTTATCACCTAAAGCGGATTTTGCCTGTTCCAGAGTGTATGAAAGTCAACCCCGGAAGATATAGCCTTTTCGGGCTTTATCAGCCTGTGTTGATGGTTAGCCTCCCTGAAGACCGGGAAAGATGATGAGTCGGAGCTTAACTGAGATATCAAATAATAATGAGCATCAGGCGCTGCCGCGCGATGACGCCGGCTGGAACACTGTGCGTATCCGGATGTGGATCGCATCGGCATTTGTATTGTTGTTTATTGCGTCACTGCTGATTATCGCACCGCAAATCCAACAGCGTCTGGATCGGCAAACCATGAACCGGCTGGCGCAGGCGAGTATCGACACCACAACGCTTGAGTTTGATTGGGACTACCGGAATCTGACTGTCAGCGGTTACCTGCCTGAGGGCGTCACACCCGACAGACTCGCCTCAATTATGCGTGGTTCTAATGATCAGTCGTCTGCCCTGTTTGCGCGCGGGATTCGTCATCTGCGACTTGATCTTGACAAAAACCTGCCAATCGCAGCAGCTCCGCAGGCTGAAGAAAGCCTGTTGATTGAGGTGAGTACCAACGGAGCTGACGCAACATTGAGTGGTGTTGTGCAAAATAAAAGTCAGCGCAATGTGCTGGTGCAGGCAATGTTGTCCTCCGGAGTTGAGAATGTTTTTGACAATCTTGAGGTTCAATCGATAGCTGAAACTCAGGTGGCCAAACAAAGAGTTGATGTTGTGGCCGGACTGCTTGAACATCTTGGTCCAACACAGACCCGACGCTCGGAAGTAACCCTGAGCGATAATGAACTCGATTATCGAGTCTCGGCAAGGGATAAAAATAGTGCTCTGGCTATTGAGAGAGCTGCATCTATTGAAATAGCTGACTTGACAGTTAAAGGCGGTGTTGAGCTCTTATCGGCTAACAAACTGAACCTTGTTTCCATATCGGACGGTGAAAAAATATCACTCAACGGTACAATCTATTCAGATGCGCATCGAAAACGACTGGTGTTTGCAGCGAGCGAGGCGGTTGGTGCTCAGAACGTGGCAGATAACCTCTCGATGGCTGAAATTCCGTCTGATGCCCCTGTACTGATGCAGGGTGTAGAAAGTATGGCCGCAGTGGTATCGCGCTTCGCACCCGGCATCACAGGTGAGGTCCTACTTCGCAATGATGAGCTGACCATTAATGCAGTCACAGGTACTGACTCAGTTAAGGATTATCTGGCGTCCTCTACAGCCAGAGCACAGCGCACAGGTTTAATAGTAATAGATAACATTCGGGTACAGCAGGTGGATGACGACGCCAAAACGCTGCAGCTCGAATTAGATAAGCTGATGGAAGAAGTCAGGCAGAATGTCGTCTTTGCCAGTGGTGACTCCGTGTTGTCTGCTGAAGCAATGCAAACACTTGATAAAGTCGCATTGAAAATTAATACCTACACCTCAGGCCTGGTAGTGGAGATCGAAGGTCACACTGATGATGTCGGGCGCGCCAGTGTTAATGAAAAGCTGAGCCAGAACAGAGCCACTGCGGTGAGAAGCTATCTGGCCTCGAGAGTGGCGCCTGTAAATCAACTAATTGCCGTCGGCTATGGTCATCGACGACCACTTGAATCTAACGATACACCCGAAGGTCGACAGGCGAATCGACGGGTACACTTTACCGTGCTCAAACAACCAGACGATCAATCCGGTTGAAGCAGCATGTATTTTTTTAAACATATGATGCAGAAAGGATAAACAGATGGTCTGGGTGCTATGGGATATTCTTATACCATTACTGGCGTCGTTCGCGTTGGGAACATTGCTTGGCTGGCTGTTATGGAGTTGGCGTCGGCAGAGACATGACTCTGCTGAGTTAACCGTCGAGTCTGCAGAAGTTTCGTCAGATGCCACTATTGCCGTAACAACAGGTGGTGAATCCATCGCAGACGAACCGATGAAATCTGTTTTACCTGATACAGAGGCAGAAGTAACTCACTCTAAGGCAATCAATCATTCTGATGACGCAGAACCCGGATCATCGGAGGAATCTGCGGCCACTTCTGAAACCAAATCCATGGAAGCCGCAAACATTGTGTTAATCAATGAGCGTGATCAGGCAAACCAGGCACTTGAGAATTTGCAGTGTGAGACGGATACCATGCGTGAGCGTATTGCCGAGCTCGAAGCGGCAACGCAACATAGTTCTGTCATAATGCCAGCCAATAGCGACACGGGTAATACAGAGCAAACTAAAGATAACGAAGAGTCGGATCATCTGCGTACTGAATTGCAACAACTAAATAATACACTCGAGAAAGAAAGGAAAGCCAGACGCGCTACCGAGTTGGAACTGCTTAATATAAAAAATAAACACGACAAACTCGCTAAGGAAAAATTATCGACTGCTGACGCTGCTGAACTAAACGATGAGGCCGAATCATCCAGAGCCACAACAGTGCCAGAGGTGTCATCTGCAGATCAATCAACTACTTTAACTGAAACCGGAATCAATTCCTCAGGTCAGAATGGTCTCGTTGAATCCGGCGCTTCGAATGTTAAAAATCAAGCTAAGCACCCTGCAATAGCGAATAACGGTCAGGATTCAAAAGGATGGTCCATTGCTCAGGAGAAACCTCCGACTCAGGAAAAACCACCAGCTTGGAAAAAAACTCCAGCTAAAAAACACGACAAGCTGACTGATATCAGAGGTGTGGGTCCTGTACTTGAGAAGATGCTAAACGAGAACGGTATCTACTATTTTGATCAGGTGGCAAACCTTGATGAAAGCGGAATGGAAGAATTACAGCTGCAGATTCCTCAATGTGCAGGCCGGATTAAACGGGATGGGTGGGTTAAACAGGCCAAAAAACTGCAGCTGAAAAAATATGGAGAGATGGCTTAGCTGAATCTGTGTTTTGATCAGTTAACCCTGTTGGCAAGAGCGATAACATCCTGAATTGTTGGTATGGCGGTTTGAGCGCCTGAGTTGGTACACGCCAGAGCTGCTGCCGCATTCGCAACCTTGCAAGCATCTTGTAGTGAATTGCCCGCTGACAACATCGTACCGAGAAAGCCTGCAAAAGTATCACCGGCACCTACTGTATCAATAGCATCGACCTTGATGCCTGGAAGACTGAATAGTCCTGACTCTTCGTCAACTGCTTCAATGCCATTTGCACCGAGTGTTCTGACAACCGAGCAATTGGTGACGGCACTAATATCAGTGACTGTTGCAGCATTGAGGCTTAAATCTTCTGCGAGTTGTTCGGCCTCTGATTCGTTGAGTATCAAATAATCAATAGCGGTAAAAAATTGTTTATCAAATGACTGATAAGGTGCAAGATTGGCAATGACTCTGGCGCCTTGCTGGCTGGCATGACTTGCAGCTGCTGCGACTGTCGCCAGTGGACACTCCAGCTGTAGTAGCAACAGGTCATCGGCAGCGATTTTTAACTGCCTGGCTTGATTCGGGCTGACAGATTCATTAGCGCCGGCAATAATGATGATCTGGTTTTCACTGTTTTCATCAACAAAAACAAAAGCGCAACCGGTAGGCCCTTGTATCGATTTAACATCGGTTAGATCCACTCCGTCATCCTTAAGAATAGTGACTGCTGTTTCTGCTACCGAGTCATTACCGATCGCACCGGTCAATTTCACCTGCGCTCCTGCTCTTCTTGCAGCGAGCGCCTGATTGGCCCCCTTGCCCCCGGGTGTAAGTACCAGGTTGCTGCCGGAGATTGTCTCACCGGGATTTGGTAGTCGTGCAACAACTACCGAGTAGTCAATATTTACGGAGCCAAGTACGTGAATCATTGTGAGATGCGCTGTTTGTAATTCATAGGGTCGGGTTGTTAATTACTTGTATGATACGTTACAAACTAATGCGTTGCTTAGTCACGATGTATAAAGCCATTCTACAAGTGTTTTTATTCTTTGCACCACTGAATAAATTTTACCGCTGTAACAATCATCAAGGACACGCTCATATCAAATATTAACGCCAACTCCGCTGTTAAATTACCTGCTGCCAGACTACGCCGGATAGCACTTTCGCAGCAGGGCCTGATCAACAGTAAAACGCTGGGCTCAGGCAAAGCGGGCGTCGCTGCGGCGATTACCCATCTTGGTTATGTGCAGATCGATACAATTTCTGTAGTGGAGCGCGCTCATCATCATGTCTTATGGACAAGAGTTAAAAACTATCGCCCTGAATACCTTGATATAGCGATAAGAGATAAGCAGATTTTCGAGTATTGGTTTCATGCAGCTGCCTATCTTCCAATGCATGATTTTCGTTTTGCACTGCCGAGAATGCAAGCGATTAAAGCCGGTGAGAAACATTGGTTTGGCCAAATAGATAAAAAACTTTTGCGTAGCGTATACAAACGTATTGAAACAGAAGGCCCGTTGCGTACCAGAGACTTTACCGATACCAGCAGTACGAATACGGGCTGGTGGGATTGGAAGCCTGCCAAACAGGCTATTGAAAAACTCTTCATGCAGGGCGATTTAATGATAGTCGGGCGTGAGGGTTTTCAAAAGCGATATGACTTGACCGAACGTGTGCTGCCTGAGCATGTGTGCACAAAGACGCCGGACGATGCAGAAGAGGCATGCCATCTTATCGACTCAACACTCAGAGCACACGGATTTGCAAGTCTCAAGTCGTTTACTTATTTGCGTAAAGGTAAAGCGTTGCGACTCGCCGTTAAAGATTGTATAGAAGCTTATGCAGAGAGTGGTCGTGTGGTTAAAATACAATCGCCTGAGGGTGATTTGTTTTATTGTGATGCATCGCTGATTGACGATATTAAACGCCCCTGGAATGGAATTCGTTTGTTGTCACCGTTCGATAATCTGGTTATTCAACGCGAACGGTGCCGTGGAATATTTGCGTTTGATTATCAGATTGAATGTTATGTGCCTGCCGCGAAAAGAAAGCATGGCTACTTCAGTTTGCCGATTTTATACAAAGATAAACTGGTCGGCCGAATAGATTGTAAGGCTTATCGTAAAACCGGTGTACTGCAAGTTAACTATTTGCAGCATGAAGTTGCTGATAGTGCTTTTCTACCTTCACTCGCTGATGAATTGAAACGTTTTATGCTATTCAACAATTGTGAGTCGATAGCAATAAAAGTCACTAAAAATACAGCCAGTGCCAGACAGTTGCGTAAGCACTGCGCTGCAATAATCTGACTCGGCAATTTAAGAAAAAAAAGAAAATAAACCCACACTTGATTTTATGTGCAGGTTTATTACCGATTTTTACCAATTATACAGACAACACTGTTGCCGGCTCTTTGTAGTCCATGTCCAGTGCTGCAGCTACGGGCTGATTGGTAAGTATGCCTTTGTGAACGTTTAAGCCTTCAAGCAGATGTGGATCAGCCATGCAGGCATTTCGGTAGCCTTTATTGGCCAGCGCCAGAGTAAAAGGCAATGTTGCATGGTTGAGCGCATGTGCTGATGTGTTCGCTACAGCGCCCGGCATATTCGCTACACAATAGTGCACAATGTCGTCAACGATATAGGTGGGCTCTTCATGTGTAGTAGCCTTTGATGTTTCAAAACAACCCCCCTGATCGATTGCAACATCGACGAGTACCGAGCCTTTACGCATGGTTTTCAGCATATCGCGAGTGACAAGCTTCGGCGCTGCGGCACCTGGAATCAAAACTGCACCGATGACCAGATCACTGTCTGCAACATGTTTTTCGAGTGCTGCTTTGCTTGAGTACACGGTTGAAATTTTGCCGCCAAACTGAGCATCCAGTTCACGCAGTCTTTCGATCGAACGATCCAGAACAGTGACGCTGGCTTGCATACCGACAGCCATCTGTATGGCGTTAGTTCCCACTACACCACCGCCAATAACCAATATGTTGGCCGGGGCAACACCCGGTACGCCGCCCAGCAGCTTGCCCGAGCCGCCATGTGATTTTTCAAGGCACATAGCGCCAGCTTGAATAGACATACGTCCGGCAACTTCAGACATCGGTGCCAGTAGAGGCAGTGCGCCGTTGCGATCGGTTACTGTCTCATAGGCAATCGCGATAGCTCCGGAGTCGAGCAATAATTCGGTTTGTTGCCGATCCGGTGCCAGGTGAAGATAGGTAAACAATACCTGATCAGGTCGAAGCATTTTGCATTCATCAGGCTGCGGTTCTTTAACCTTGATAATCATTTCCGCTTGTTCGAATACTTCTGCGGCGCTGTTGGCGATTTTTGCACCGGCTTCTTCATAAGCGCTGTCCGGTTCACTTATACCTTCACCTGCTGTGGCTTGTACCAGAACCGAATGTCCGTTAGTGACAAGTTCACGAACGCTCACTGGAGTCAGTCCGACTCGATACTCATGGTTTTTAATTTCTTTCGGCAGTCCTATCAGCATGGTTCTCTCTCCAGAGGTAGACTATTTTTTAACCGGTTTCTGTGCAGCCAGGGGCTGCAGTGGCCGGGTTTTTTATGACTGATTCAACTTAATTCAGTAATTTCTGTCAGTTTAGGAGATATTTGCCGGAATATATTGCGGTAATTGAATACAATAACAATGTATATGCTGTAAAAATTAAATACACAGTAATAATTGCTGAAAACTAAATGAAAAAGCTCGACCGAATTGATCGCCGGATCCTGGAAGAATTACAGAAAAATGCACGGCTCTCCTATGTAGATCTGGGGGATCGGGTCGGTCTTAGCACCTCACCTTGCCTCGAACGTGTCAAGCGACTCGAATCGGATGGATACATCACTGGCTACACTGCTATTTTAAATCCGGAGTTGATGAATGCCGCTTTGATGGTCTATGTCGAAATTAAACTTGAATACGACAGCAAAAGCATTTTTGAGAAATTCAAAAAAGCGGCTTTGCAAATTCCGCACTTGCTGGAGTGTCATCTGTTGTCCGGGGATTTTGATTATCTGATGAAAATACGCGTTGCTGATATGGCTGAATACCGCAAGTTGCTGGGCGACATTCTGCGCGATTTGCCGGGAGTCAGGGATACACGCTCTTATATCGTGATGGAAATAATAAAAGAGACGACGCGACTAAGTACCCACTGAGCCTCAGTTGATCATCGCACCTGAGGTTTTGAATATTGATTCAAATGGCGCGTGAATAACCGAACAAAGGAATTATGTTTGTTGTAGAAGTGCGCACCACTATTAAGAGCGAAACCTGTGAACGTGGTTAAATGTCGGCGTAATTTTGTGCCTCCAGCCAGAAGTGACAACCTTTTACAGGCTGGAGAACTTAGCCAAATTTTGTGTTTATGAATGTATATTCCAGCACAGCGTTACGTTGAAAGATTATGAGCACAATGTCAGACGATCCAAATAACCAGCAAAAGCGTCGCCGCGCACGCCAGTTGCCGGGTGGTGGTTCACTCACTCTGGTTCAGCCTCCCGATTCGCATGATCATTTTATAAATGCAATGGAGCTGCGTCGCGGATCTGTAGATAAGGTGATGGACGAAGCTGCTGCGATAGAGCTCTTTGAGATTGCCGCTGAAGATGGTCATCTCGGTGCCAGTGCGGCGATCGCACTGTTGTGTGAAGGCAAGCTGCCTCTGGAAGTCTGCAAAAAACACTTCGATAAAGCCCGCAACTGGATAATTTCAAGTGCCGGCAAGAATGACCAATGGGGAATGTTGTTCCTCGGAATCATGTACTTCGACGGCTATGGTGTGGAACAAAACTATGAGCAGGCGGTGCAATACTTACTGCCGGCAGCAGACATGGGAAATTCCTGTGCTCAGGGTTTCATGGGTTACATGTACTCTGTTGGTCATGGTGTTTTGCAAAACAGACAGGCGGCAGTAAATTATTATCGCTCTGCCGCAGACCTGGGACATGTGGTTGCTCAGTTTGACCTCGGTATTTGTTACGCACAGGGCAAAGGTGTGCCTAAGGACAAAAGGGCTGCAGTTGGATGGTTCAAACTCGCTGGCGAACGTGGTGATCTGCAGGCGCGTGCCTTACTGGCGAAAATGTATGCTACCGGTAACATGGTTGAGGCTGACAACGAAGCTGCAGTGAAGTGGTTTCAGCGTGCAGCGGACGGCGGTCATACTGCATCACAATATGATCTGGGTATTTGCTATATCAATGGTGTTGCCGGTGCGCAGAATTATGCCGAAGCGATGCAGTGGTTTCGCAAGGCGGCACAGTCAGGTCATTCACTTGCTCAACTTAACTACGGAATTGGTTGTGCACTTGGACTGGGTTTACCAAAAGATGTATATCAGGCAGTTTACTGGTTTAGCATGGCCGCTGATCAGGACAATGCAGCAGCTCAATACAATCTGGGTCGTATGTATGAACACGGTCTGGGCATTGATAAAGATGAGCAGAAAGCAATTGACTGGTATCGTAAAGCCGCTGATCGCGGCAACGCGCGTGCTCAGGTGAATCTTGGTCTGCGCTATGGTAACGGACGAGGTTTGCAGCAAAACTATTCCCGTGCTGTGCGCTGGTTACGTCGTGCATCTCAGCAGGGTGACTCCAGAGCCAACTACAATATGGGTGTACTTACCCAGAACGGCTGGGGTGTGGCGCTAAATAAAACCACAGCAATTGAATACTTCAAAGCTGCTGCAGCGCAGGGCAATGCCAAGGCTGAGAGATCACTCAGAGCATTACAACGGGCAGCGCAGCGCGAAACTGCAGAGGTATAGCGTTTCTTTTACTGACTTGCGGTTGAATTCGACAACAGGTTAGAAGTTAAGCGAGATATCGCGATGACCCGCATCGCAGGCGGCAACGTAAAGTGCCTGGTCCTTAGTGAGTTTTGACTGTTGTCTAATACCGATTGTGGAGCGCATTGATTCTTCATATGAAGAGATCTGCGTTCCGATTGTTGTTTGAGCCTGCTTTCTCCACTCCAGTTCTGACTGATATTCTTCTTCCGCATCTGCCAGTGCTTTAAGTGCTTTTTCTTTGCTCGGTTTCTTTGCCTTGAGTGACTTTCGGGCTTTTGAAATAGCTGACTTAATTTTCGATGCGCCCTCAACCGCACCAAATCGCTTGCTTGAAGCTGAGAGCTCATCGATAGTGGCTTCATCTTCTGCGGTTTCAATCATATCTTTTAGCATCTGGAACTCACCACCGAGCGCTTCCAGTGACTCGGTCGCTGCCAGAGTTGTTTGTAACGTGGCTATGGGCTGATAGCCTTTGTCGGCAGCTTTTCTGTATTCAACTCTCTTCTTACGCTCATCCAGTTGTAAGTTGGTATACGCAGCGCGTGCGGGCTCCCAGTTTTCCGGTGTGGTTGCTATTGTTGCTTCGCGTTCGGCGTTGAGTTCTTCCAGGTGTTGAAGCAAAGCATCACGCCCGGCGTCTTCGTCACTGAGTCGGTTAAGTTTGGTCTGCTGTTCTTCAATTTCTGCATCTATGCTAAGCGTGCTGATGCGTATATCGCGCACTTGTTCGTGCAATGGTCTAAAGTCAGCGGAACCATCTGCTACCACATCCGCGCGTTGATTTGCATCTGCAAGTAATGTGATGCTGTTTTGTGCATGTTCAAAACTTTCTTCTACTGACTTTGCCAGTTTCTTTGGCAGCATACTGAAGTCAAGTGCACGTGTATCTGCTATCGATGTCAGCAGGCTATCTCCGTTAGTGGTGAATTGCTCAGAGACATATTGTTCCACACAGTGATTTAGCTTCGGGTTGCGCGGTGGTGGGGCTGTTTCTGCAGTCAGTTGCAGGCGCTTTGGCAGATAGTTAACCAGTTGCGGGTAGTAACCAACAATGCCTAATGCGGTGAGTTGCAGAATAATGAATGCGATAACACCTTTGTACATTTGCAATGTCTTAACCGCTGCTGGTGCCACACCGCGCATATAAAACAGGGCGAAGCCGAAGGGCGGTGTCAGAAATGATGTCTGGATGTTTAGTCCTATCATTACGCCCAGCCAGACTGCTGTGATATTTGCTGATGGATCTGCCAGCAGGATAGGGGCGACGATTGGTACAACGACAACGGCAATCTCAATAAAATCGAGAAAGAAACCGAGTACAAAAATAACGGCCATGACGATAACGAACTTGGTCCAGAAACCACCGGGCAATGCGTTAAGGTAGTCGCGCACCAGCTCTTCGCCGCCAAAAGCTCGAAAGGCTGCAGTAAGAATTGCCGCCCCGAGTAGAATAATAAAAACCAAAGAGGTGGTTTTTGCAGTTTCTATCATAACTTCATAGAGCGTGTTATCTATACGCGCTACACGTATTCCGCTCCACAGTAACGCCAGTAGTAATACCGCCACGGCAACTATTGCCAGAGTGATACCGAGTCGATCATGTTCTGTATTGATAGATTTTATGTTGTTATCAAAAAATACCAGAATCAATCCGATGGCGATCAGCGCTGCTGCCGCGAGAAAAGCCGGCATGTATCTCGTCGCACCGGTTTCCTTTAAACGATATCCCGCCATTAACAATGCACCGGCAGCGCCTATAGCACCTGCCTGATTAACAGTTGCGATACCCGAAATAATTGACCCTAAAACCAAAAATATTAACGTCAGTGGTGGTACCAGGGTGCCTAGCACCTGGCCGATGAAATTACCGTCAAAGCCGGCAGCGTTTCTCACTGCAGGTGCAGATTTTGGGCGAATTAACGCGAAAATCAGGATGTATGCCATGTACAGCAGGACCAGCACAATGCCTGGTACAAATGCACCAAGGAACATTTCACCGGCACTGGTAGAGCCGACATCAAATTCCGATGGCATTGAAATTTCACCGGTAGATACTTTATATAATGCCTTTCGAGCAGTACTTGCCTGATCAGTTGCACTGGCAAGCTGATCAGCAAGAATGATCAGTACGATGGATGGCGGTATGATTTGTCCAAGTGTGCCGGAGGCGGCAATGGTTCCTGTTGCAAGAGAAGGTGAGTAGTTGTTGCGTAACATGACCGGTAGCGAGATGAGTCCCATGGCTACCACAGTTGCACCGACAATACCGGTAGTGGCGGCCAGTAACGCGCCTACAAATACTACTGAAATTCCAAGCCCGCCCGGTACCGGACCGAACAGCTGAGCCATGGTCATTAAAAGGTCTTCTGCAATTTTTGAACGTTGCAGCATGATGCCCATGAAGATAAATAGCGGAATAGCGATGAGGGTGTCACGTTCAACTTCCCAGTAGATACCGCGCAGGTTGGTAACCCCCGCCGATAACCATTGGCTCGGACCATCCTGTGCAAAGTAGGCATCTACATTGCCACCTGCAAACAGATAGCCGCTGATCGCTGCGAGCACGATAGTGATAATAGCTGCACCCGGGAGTGCGAACGCTACCGGGTAACCGGAACCCAGTGCAAAAGCGAGTATGACCAGTAACAGGGCAAGAAATAGTAGTTCCATGTTCTGCTCCTAGTGCGCGACTTCGGTGGCGATATTTCTGCCACCAGGCTGTTGCCTGACATCGGCAACTGATTCGAGAAACTGGGCAGTAAACTGCAGCAACATAGTGATGGCGAACACACCGAGAAAACCTGCCATCCAGTATTTGGTATACATGCCAAAACCTGATTGCGATACTTCAAAGTTTGCTAACGGGCCGTAAATGATGGCGGATTTGCCACCCAGACCAATAACAATAATGGTCCAGCAAAGAGCCATACCGAAAAACACCGCACCGAATGAATTAACAAATCCTTTGCGGGTTTTGCGCATGGCGGAATAAAAAATATCTACTCTTACATGTCCCTCCTGCAGCAGGGTATAGGCGCTCGCGAAGAGAAATAATGCCGCGTACCAGAAGCGCACCAGATCGCCCATAAAAGCCTGTTCGTAGGAAAAGATAAAACGCGTAATAACAATGGCGAGTTCGGCAATGACTATCAGTAACGCAAGCCAGTGAAAGCCAAGTGTGCGGGTGATGGCGCCGACGACAAAGCCCAGTGCTAATAATGGCATATGAACCATCGGGCCGCGGAATTGTGGTCGGCCAAGGTCTTTGGTGAGTTGTTCGTCAAACACCAGGGATAAAAGATTTTCTACCCGCAGGAATGAAATGGCCATATCGGCCAGGCCAATAAAAAAGACTGCCCAGAATAGTGAGCGGATTATGTAAGTGTTGATTGCCGTAATGGTTGCAGCGTCCGCACGTAAACTGCGTCCCCGTTGTTTAACCAGTAACCAGGCAAGTAACAGTGCGGCAGCGTAGATCGCCAGTTGTACCCAGAAGCGCCAGTCTGCCATTGAGCTACTGATGGTTTTAATGCCGGGCCACTTCTGTGAATGAACCAGGGTGTTATTGACCAGGTAGGCAATCAGAAAAAACAACATACCCCAGCTAAAGTATCGGCTTAGCTTATCTTTAAAGTCTGCGCTGAAGTCAGCCGGGGAGTCGGGTCGCTGTTCAGTATCCATCGCCGCGCACTCTTATTATTGGTTTGAATTTGGATTGGTTTGAATTTGTTTTGAAGACATGTTTAGCGACGTATAAATCCGGTTTATCGCGGATAAAGCAATTCGGGAAAACGCATGGCAGGCAGAAGTGGCGGAGCATAGAGTGCTCCGCCAGCTACTGAGTAAGTGCAGGTACTAGAGATCAAGCACACGATTGCGTTGATTGGAGAACCCAACCTCGGCAAGCTTTGTGTAAGCACCCATTTCGCGCAGGGCTGCCTGAAAGTTATCGTTGATCTTCTTTGCGAGCTCACTGTGATCACGTGTTTCTTCAAACACTTCTGCAGCAGCTTCGCCGAAGCTGTCATAGATTTCGTCGTTGAATTCACGCAGCTCGACACCGTTTTCCTCGATCATCTTTGCGAGAAAGAAACCGTTGTTGGCGATCGCTTCTTCAGGCTGTGCTGCATTTTCTTCCATGCATGCGGCCTCAATGATGGCTTGCTCCCACTTCGAACGCTTGTTCCACCACTCGGCATTCATACCGAAAGCCAGACCACCGCCCGGCTCGTGCATACCCGGTGAGTAGTAGAACTTGGCTGCCTCATAGAACTTCATGAAGTAGTCGTTGTACGGGCCTACCCATTCAGTCGCATCGATCGAACCCGAGACGAGGTTTTCATAGATCTGACCGCCCGGTAGCGACACAGGTGATGCACCCAGTTTAGCCATGACGTCGCCGCCCAGACCCGGGATACGCATTTTAAGACCTTTGAGGTCTTCTGCAGTCTCGATCTCTTTGTTAAACCAGCCACCCATCTGGGTGCCTGTACCACCACACGTTAGTGCCTTAAGACCGAACTCACCAGACAGTTCATCCCAGAGTTTCTGGCCGTCTTTAAATTTTATCCAGGCGTTCCACTCTCCCATAGTCATGCCGAAAGGTACCGAGGTAAAGTAGGCGAAGCCCGGGTGCTTACCTTTCCAGTAGTAGTCAGCAGCGATGTATGCCTGACTGTTGCCAGCGGCGACTTCGTCAAATACATCGAATGCACCGACGCGTTCACCGGCTGCAAAGTACTTGGTGGCAATTTTGCCTTCTGACAGTTCCGAGATGCGCTCGACGAGTCGTTGTGCGCTGATACCCAGCCCCGGGAAGTCTCGTGGCCAGGTAGAGACGATTGTTAGTTCAGTCTTGGATTGGGCAATCGCCGGAGCGGCGGTGATTGTGGCACCCGCTGCAGCCGTGGCAGCTGCCCCTGATTTTATAAAATCGCGTCTTTTCATAGGTTTCCTCAGTATTTTTAATACTTAATTTTCGTATGATTTAGTATTCCGCCAAGCGTGAACCATGGCAAAGTATCCGGAGCTTTTTAGGCAAAAACGGGCCGAATTCTACCGAGAATAACATATTTAGACCGCTTGGCACTTACCTGGTGACCAATCACTGCCAGCTGATTAAGATGTCAAGTCTACTAGTGAAGGGACATCTTCCGAGAGAATTTTTTGCAGTGGTGTCGGGTCGTGGGCGAAGGTCATCAGTGCATCCGGAGGGAAATGAAGATCGCACAGTCTTGAGAGCCAGAATCTGAGTGCAGCACAGCGAACGGCATCGGGCCAGCTGCTGCGTTCGCGGGTATTGAGCGGTCGAATACTTTCGTATCCTTTTATCAGTGCGCCGGCGAGCTGCTGGTCGACCCGGGTTGTATCGTCACGACACCAGTCATTAAACGTGATGGCAAGGTCGTACAACATGCAGCCCGTGCAGGCGTAGTAAAAATCGATAATGCCACTGATATTTCCGCCATTGAATAGCACGTTATCTTTAAAGAGATCGGCGTGTATGACACTCGTTGGTAGCCCGGCAAGCACGCCGGCGTAGTCTGCTTCCATGTGCTTGTTGAGGAGTTTCAATTCTTCCCGACTCAGTTTTGTGCGAACCCTGGAAGCGGTCGCCGTGCGCCATGCGTCGCCGCGGGAATCGTTTCGAGTCTCTGGATAGTTTTGGCAACTCGTGTGAAAGCTTGCGAGTACCTTGCCGATGGCAAAACAATCGTTGCTGTCAACGCGGGTTTTGTCTGTACCCTGCAGGCACTGCACAACGGTGGCCGGTTTGTTGGCAATAGTTTGTGTATAGCCGCCGCTACGTGCCGGTAGTGGTTTCGCGCAGGGGATATTGTTCCGATGCAGGTAGGCGAGTAATTGCATAAACCACTCAACGTCTGCAAAAGTTTCGTCCTCGACAATGGTTAGAACGTAGCGCCCGGTCTCTGTGTCGATGAAGAAGTTGCTATTGGTAATGCCTGCTTCTATGCCGGTGAATCCTTTTGGCGCACCTACGGAATAGTTCTTCAGAAATGCAGCCAGCAGCGGCATATCGATAGCGGTGAAAACAGACATTAGGAAAAGGCAGCAGGTGCACGCATTGGCAGGCTTTTTTGTTTAGATGATGGTTAAATTGTTTGGCAATGCAGGTCAGAGATCTATAGAGATATCGTCGTTGGCCAGTACCTGATCCATATCAACCCCTTCGTAGAAATTAAAGATCGTGTCGATGACTTTTTCGGGGTCGTCTTCAATCGAGAACAGGTCAAGATCAGACTCATTGATGGTGCCCATCGACAGCATAGAGTCTCTGAGCCAATCAACCAGTCCGCTCCAGAACTCGGTACCGACCAGAATTACCGGAATCTTACGCGATTTGCCGGTCTGAATCAGAGTCAGAATTTCTGCCAGTTCGTCCAGTGTGCCAAAACCACCGGGCATGACCACGTAGGCAGATGCATACTTTGCAAACATCACCTTGCGGATAAAAAAGTATTTAAAGGTGATTGCGATATCCTGATAAGGATTGCCGGACTGTTCAAACGGCAGTTGAATATTTAGCCCGACACTGGCTGATTTTCCGGCAAAAGCACCTTTGTTAGAGGCTTCCATGATGCCGGGCCCACCGCCGCTGACCACCGCAAAACCTGCATCTGAAAGCCTGCGAGAGATGTCTTCGATTAAAACACTGCATTCATGATCGGGCGCGAACCTGGCTGAACCGAAGACGCTGACGGACGGACTGATTGCGGCGAGTTTTTGAAAGCCCTCAACAAACTCTGCCATGATCTGGAAGATCTTCCAGGACTCGCGGCTCAGCGCATGGTCGATGTCCGCACCTTTTCGAAGTTGTGGCTTTTTTGTGATGGTCATTGAATTCGTCTGTCGATGTTATTCGCGTTCAGCGTTCAAGTATAGCTGATTAGTAGTACTGCTCGTGCTTTGCTTTTGCCTCGTAATTCGCCGCCAGAATCCTTTGTTTTGCAATTTAAGTCTTCGTGGTTGTCGATTAAACCTCTGTGGACAGGTATTCTGTTTCGATTCAAGTTCAACTTCCCGGATTCAATATGTCAGACAAGCCTCCTCTGATACTGGTTGATGGATCGTCTTATCTATTCCGCGCATTTCATGCACTACCGCCCCTGACCAACAAGGTTGGCGAGCCGACTGGTGCCATGCTTGGTGTCGTCAACATGCTTCGGCGCCTGCTCGACACCTACAAGCCGACTGATGTAGGTGTGGTTTTTGATGCCAAGGGAAAAACTTTTCGCAACGAAATGTATGCGGAGTACAAAGCGACACGTCCGCCGATGCCCGATGAGCTTCGACAACAGATAGAACCATTGCACCGATTGATTCGTGCCATGGGCCTGCCGCTGATCAGCGTATCGGGTGTTGAAGCAGATGACGTGATCGGTACTCTCGCAAAGCAGGCAACAGACGCCAAAAAGAAGGTCGTGATTTCAACCAGTGATAAGGATCTTGCGCAGCTGGTTAATGAGCACGTGACACTGATCGATACGATGAGCAACAAGACCTATGACATAGACGGCGTTGTTGAAAAATTCGGTGTTCCGCCGTCTAAGATCATCGATTATCTGGCGTTGGTTGGAGACAAGGCGGACAACATACCGGGAGTACACAAGTGCGGTCCCAAAACGGCTGTCAAGTGGCTCGATCTATACGACACGATGGACGGTGTGATGGAAAATGCCGATGAAATCAAAGGTAAAATTGGAGAATATCTGCGTGAGGCACTGCCGTTACTTCCTTTGTCTTATGATCTTGCGACGATCAAACTCGATGTCGAACTCGATGAAACAATCGAGACGCTGAAAATCAGGGACACAGATACCGAAACGCTGCGACCGATGCTTGAACGTTATCAGTTCAGAGCATGGCTGAATGAACTGGATGGCCAAACCACTGCTGTATCCGGCGGCACAGCACCTGAAGTGCCCGCTGTCGATAAAATTGAAAAACGCGACTATGAAATTATCACCACTAAAGCAAGCCTTAAAAAGTGGCTAAAGAGAATAAAAGACAAAGGCATTTTTGCGTTCGATACGGAGACCACCAGTATCAGCTACATGGATGCCGAAGTGGTGGGGTTGTCGTTTGCGGTGGAAATGGGGGAAGCCGCCTATCTGCCGGTTGCACATGATTATGAAGGAGCGCCTGATCAGCTGTCGCGTGATGAAGTGTTGGAAGTGTTTAAACCCATACTGGAAAGTGAAAAGATTAAAAAGATTGGTCAGCACTTAAAGTACGACCGTAATGTGTTGCTCAATCATGGTATAGACCTGCGAGGTATCGAACACGATACCATGCTGCAGTCGTATGTTTGTGACGCCTCTGCCAATCGACATGATCTTGATGTACTGGCAAAAAAATATCTGGATATTAAAACCATCCATTTCGAAGAGCTGGCAGGCAAGGGTGCGAAGCAGCTGACCTTCAATCAGATAGAATTGGAACCGGCCGGAGAATACGCTGCTGAAGATGCAGACGTCGCTCTGCAACTATTCAATCAATTAAACAAAATTGTCACAGCGGAACCCGCACTCGACAAAGTCTATAGAGAAATAGAGATTCCGCTGTTAAGTGTATTGTCGAATATTGAACGTACCGGTGTATTGGTTGATGCAGATTTGCTGCATACGCAGAGCAAAGAGATTGAACAGAAGGTTAAATCAATTGAGGCGCTGGCATACGAAGATGCAGGGCAGGAGTTTAATCTTGGCTCTGCAAAACAAATTGGTGAGCTCTTATATGAAGTAAAGGGCATGCCGGTTATTCGGAAAACCCCCAAAGGCCAGCCGTCTACGGCAGAAGATGTACTGGAACAGCTTGCTGTAGATTATCCGTTGCCAAAGTTGATTCTTGAATACCGTAGCCTGAGTAAACTTAAATCAACCTACACTGATAAGCTGCCGCAACAAATTAATGCAAAGACCGGGCGGGTACATACGTCCTATCACCAGGCTGTCGCATCCACCGGGCGGCTCTCCTCTTCTGATCCGAATCTACAGAATATTCCTGTCCGTTCCCACGAAGGCAGAAGAATTCGCGAGGCGTTTATCGCACCAGCGGGTTATCAGTTGATGGCGGCCGATTATTCACAAATCGAGCTGCGAATTATGGCCCACTTGTCTGCTGATGAGAGTCTGTTGTCCGCATTTGAGCAAGGTGCGGATATTCACAGTGCCACTGCAGCTGAAGTTTTCGGTCATGCGCTGGATGATGTTGATGCAGATCAGCGTCGTGCAGCAAAAGCAATCAACTTTGGTTTGATTTACGGGATGTCGGCGTTTGGTCTGGCGCGCCAGCTTGATATATCGCGTGGTGACGCGCAGCAATATATCAATCTGTATTTCGAGCGCTATCCCGGAGTTAAGCGCTATATGGACTCGACTAAAATGAATGCCAAACATCAGGGTTATGTTGAGACGGTGTTTGGTCGTCGGTTATACCTGCCGGACATCAACTCAAGCCGTTACCAGATGAGGCAGTATGCCGAGAGAACCGCGATTAATGCACCTATGCAGGGAACTGCTGCAGATATAATTAAACGCGCAATGATTGATGTTGATCAATGGCTTCTGGACGATAAAATTGATGCCCGCGTTATCATGCAGGTACATGATGAGCTGGTGCTTGAAGTTGCAGAGAGTCAGATAGAGAAAGTAACCGGTGAGTTGGCAGATATTATGGTGGGTGCGGGTACGCTCAGTGTTCCACTGGAAGTTGAAATCGGTGTAGGTGCCAATTGGCAGGAAGCGCACTAAACACGCCTCAGGTACTCTCTATTTTTAGCTCTTATCCTGATTTTTTGCCGGACTCTCGTATGGGCTTGAAAACTAATACACAAAAGGCGGTCAGATGAAAAACCCCGGTGATCCTGATGGTGCAACCATCTCCGCCAAAGCTGCACATTTTCTCGATGTACACAGTGGTGCGGTAGTGCCTGAAATACAGCTGTCTACTACTTTTGCGAGAGATGATCGCTACGCACCACTGAATGCAGCAAATGTCTACTCACGAGATGACAACCCGACGTTTGTTCACGCAGAGCGCACACTCGCAGACCTTGAGAACGGAGAAGAATGTCGCTTGTTTGCCTCTGGTATGGCCGCTATTGCGTCTGTTTTCTATTCACTGACACCCGGTGCTCACGTGGTGTTGCCTGATGCGATGTACTGGGGGGCGAAACTCTGGATACACGAGCACTGCAGGCGGCAGGATATATTCGTCAGTGAATATGACACCGCTGATGCCTCCTCCATTGAGGCTTGTGTGGCAGATAAAAATCGCACCAATCTGGTCTGGGTCGAAACGCCTTCCAATCCGATGATGCATGTAACAGACATAGCACTGGCGTCTGAAATTGCACATCAATACGATGCTCTGGTGTGTGTCGACAGTACCGCGGCGACTCCGGTGTTTACCCAGCCGCTCGATCTGGGAGCAGATCTGGTTGTGCATTCCGCCACCAAATATCTCAATGGCCATAGCGACGTACTGGCAGGTGCAGTGGTAACACGTGAGGAACACGCTTTGTGGCAGGCGCTAAAAAGTGAACGTCAGATGGCGGGGGCTGTGATTGGCGCGTTTGAAGCGTGGCTGTTGTTAAGAGGCATGCGCACGTTGTTTGTGCGGGTGCAGCGTGCGTCTGAAAATGCGATGCAGCTGGCGCAGTACCTTGAGCAGCACCCCAGGATTGAGTCAGTCAGCTACCCGGGGCTCACAAGTCATCCCGGTCATAAGGTGGCGAACAAACAAATGCACGGTGGCTACGGTGCAATGTTTTCATTTCAGGTCGATGGTAAGGCGTCTGCTGCACTGAAGCTCGCGGGTTCGATGCAGATCATTACCAGCGCTACCTCGCTTGGTGGCGTGGAAACACTGATTGAACACAGACATACACTCGAGCCTGCAGAAAACATGATTCCTGAAAATCAACTGCGGTTGTCAGTTGGTATAGAAGCAGCGGATGACCTGTTGGCTGATATCGACCAGGCGCTTGCCGCGGTTTAATTGCTCTTTATCAGGTGTGATTACTCCAACTGAGTGGTTTTATTGTCAGGCGGTCTGCAGGTAGTCGAAGGTTACCTCTTTCGGCATTGGTCGCAGCTGTTTTTCTATTGACTGGATCATCATCGCCGCAACGTCGCGACCGGTTGCATCCTCTATGCCCTGCAAACCGGGTGACGAGTTTACTTCAAGCAGCAGAGGTCCGCGCGCGCTCCTGATGATGTCGATACCGGCGACGCTCAGGTTCATCGTCCTTGCTGCCTTAATGGCGAGTGTTTCTTCCTCTGGTGTGATGTCGACCAATGTTGCTTTGCCGCCGCAGTGCAAATTAGCACGGAACTCACCGGGAGCGGCACTGCGCTGAATTGATGCGGCAACTTTACCGTCTATCATGAAGCAGCGCAGGTCTTTACCGGCAGCCTCTTCGATAAATTCCTGTACCAGTAAATTAGCACGTACTGATTTCATTGCGCTGATTACACTTTCCGCTGCTTTGGTGGTTTCGGCAAGCACCACACCTTTACCTTGAGTACCTTCAAGCAACTTCACTATCAGTGGAGCGCCACCGACCATTTCAATCAGATTGTCAGTGTCGTTCGGTGAGTTTGCATAGCCTGTGATTGGAATATCAAGCCCTTGTTCCTGCAGCATCTGTAGTGAGTACAGTTTGTCACGTGACTGGGTAATGGCTGCCGAGTTATTCAGCGCATAGACACCGAGGCTTTCAAAGTGCCGGGTTATTGCACAGCCGTAAAAAGTCATTGATGGACGGATTCTCGGTATCACTGCATCGAGATCATTGAGTATGCGTCCATCGCGGTAGTGCACAGCCGGTGCATCTGCATCGAGCTTCATGTAGCACTGCCTGATATCCAGAAACACCATCTCATGACCACGTTTTTCACCGGCCTCCATAATTCGTCTGTTGCTGTAGAGAGTGGGGTTGCTGGCCAGCAGGCCGATTTTTAAACCGGCGCCCGGTACCGGCATCGCTTTACCGTAGAGCATTTCGAGTTGCGTGTCTGATACCTCACCAAGCAGGAACTCCTCTTCACTGTCGACCAGTATGCGGCCACTCATTGCTTCACGCCCAAGCAGCATCCGATAGCCCATGGCATCTCGATTGGTCAGCGTCAGTTCAATGTCCCAGGTATCTCCGTTTAATGTCATCGGTGTTCGTATAACAAAACGTTTCTCGGTCGTGCCGTTTGAGCTTCTTATAGTCCTGCGATCAATAACCGGTGCTTCACATCTTATTGTAGCGCGCCTGCTCTTTTGCAAAGGATGCAGATCGAAGCGAACCCATTGAGTTGAATCACGGGTAAACGGTTCGATGTTGTATGCATGTATCGAAGAAGTTTTTGCACCCGAATCAACGCGTGCTTTCACTGCAGCAATATCGAGTTGCGGAAGTGAGCACCATTCTGTTGAGCCGACAATAAATTTATCTTTCATAGTCTGGCCTGCTGAAACTGTTGTCCTTGTTATAGACGTGATGTTTCGAAAATGAAGTGTGAATTAGCGCAAGTTTAGGGCCACAGGATTACCTGTGGTGTCAATCGTTTGTCGGTTTGAATCGGTTTCCATTACAACCAGACACATGTGCTTTTATTTTTTGCTGGAATAGCTAACACTTGTCGCGTTTTTTGGATTTGTTGGCGAAAAGTTTTTGGCGTCACTTAAGTGACACAAAAATGAGATTGTTACTCCACTCTTGTAACGTAAAGACAGATCTATCTTTGCACTGCTTCACAGTTTGGATTTTGTAGTATTACCAAGCTGGAAAAGCTTGGTGCAAGTCCGCTTTGTGTTGCTGATTATGAGTATTCTCAAAGACGTCATCACAAGATACGGAACAGTATCGGTGTATGGCAGCCGCAGACTAGATCGGCGGTGGAGAATTTTTTACGCGGAATAATGATGAGAACCAAATTTAAAATTGGGGTTTTGGATCAGGCGAGCGCAAATGGTTCATTGCTGGACAATGAACTGACTCTGCTTCAAAACGTCAGTCGATTGCTTTGCAGTAAGTACAAACCGGTCAGACAACTCAGTGATATCGAATTTTTGTCGTTGTTTGATATTCCTGCGGTGAACACACTTCTTAATAGTGGATTCAATCTAAGATCCACAGCAGTATTAATCCAGCATTTCCGCGAGCGGGTTGAGTCAGAGTGGTTAGCGCCACCGGCTCATCTGGCTGACCTTAGAATCAATACAGATCACTGCGATGATGATGAGCTCATTGCTCGCGCTAATCAGGTATTGAACTTCGATATGGAATGGAGTGGTGTACCGCCCGAGTTGAGTTGTAGCGGTGATATAGACTGGCAAAAGAATATTCTTGAAAATCGCGAATGGCTTGCACGTCTGAATCGTCATGGCTGGTGGCCTCTGCTTGGTCATGCGTATCAGCGTACCGGTGATGAAAAGTATGCCATGGCATTTGCCAGACAGATGTCGGGCTGGGTGGCAAACCTTGATCGCTGTGATGCATCAGACGAGACAGTCTGGTCTTGTAAGCAGGTCGCTTTACGATTGCGAGTTAGCTGGATTCCCGCGTTTGGTATGTTCTTTCAATCGCCTTACTTCAACAACGCGCGCAAACTTGAAATGATGCGGGCAATATTTGATCAGGCGCGCTACCTTAAAAATCAGAAGACCAGCGATAACCTGGTGTACAACGGCGGGCTGGTCTGTGCCGGTATAACGTTTGCGGAACTGCGTGAATCAAAAGCCTGGTGCAAGACGGCAGTTGATCGTTGCTGGTCCAGCTTCCAGTCGAATTTCAACCCGGGCGGTAATGAGAGCGTATCTGCGAAGGACTTAAATAACTCCTCCAGTTTACTGGCTTTCAGCGACAGAGAACTCGCACAAGCTTAAGTCCTGATTTGTTTGGATCCCGGTGGGGGCTTCAGTGTGCTAGAGCTTCAGAATATTTGCTGCTTCACGCTTGATGTTCAAAGCCTGCTGTCGGTGGCGGGCTGCATCACTGCTGTTTGCTGAATACACGCCATTGCAATAGCTTTGCTTGATCGACTCCAACTGTGTTCTGTATTGCGGCCAGTGTTGAGAAGCACGATCGAGATAGGCTGCAATTGTTTCACCTGGTTCTCTGGGCAATCCGTGTTTATCAAGTTTTGCAGCCAGTTTGCGCCAGTATTTTTCGCACGGTGATAATTTTTCTCTGCCAATATCACTGAAAGGTTTCAAAATTATTAGCGCCCATATGCAGGCAGCTGCGATAAAACCGATAACGATCATCCAGGCGCTTGGTTTTTCTATACCGATCTTTTTCCACATAGCGTTCTGATTTTCGCTGTCAAAACCGATCACCATGCGTTGCCATGCGAAGTTTATTGCATCCCATTTTAATGAGACTGTGTTGAAAAACGGAAACTCTATTTTCTTTAACAGACTTTGAGACGAATCGCCAAGCAGTGCTTCGGATGCGCCTTGCTCAATGCGCTGTGGTGACACTGCTGCCGTTGGATCAAGTCGCTGCCAGCGTGAGTCAATATAAGCTTCAGTCCAGGCATGCGCGTCAGATTGGCGCACTATCATGTAACCATCGCTCATTTCACCGCCCTGATAACCTGTGACAACGCGGGCAGGTATGCCAGCCGCACGGAGCAGGAATACAAAACTGCCGGCATAGTGTTCACAAAAACCACGGCGCGAATTAAAAATGAAGTCGTCTATCGAGTTTCTTCCAAGCTTTGGCGGGCTTAACGTGTAGTGAAAAGGCTCGGTATTGAACCATCGCAACAAAGCCTGAGCCAGCTGTGCATCGTCTGGGTACCGAGTGCGAAGTTCTTTTGCAAAAGCCCTCGCCCTCGGGTTGGAACTTGTGGTCACCAACGTAGCTCTGGCAGGTTTTTTGGCTGGTACAAACTGATCGGTCAGCGTTGATTGCGCGCGGTATCGAAGTGGTTGATCGATTCGTCTTGAAGTGTTGATTTGTAGCTCATCGTTTATCGAGACCTTGAATTTTTTGCTGCTGCCGAGCGCAGGTATTGCCGACGGTGTATCAAGCGCCAGCAGCCATGGCTGGTAATTGGCACCCATAGTCACCGTGTAGTCAATTGATCGTTGATTATCTTGTACAGCAACTTTATTTAGCGCCGACGATGAGTCGTTTCTGATCGGTTGAGGTCTGACAAACCAGTCATAGCCATCAAAACCCGTGAGAACCGGGCCGCGCCAGTAACGCTCCTGTGGTGCCGGTGCAGGTCCGTCAAACTCGACTCTGAAAGCTACTTCATTTGACTTTGACAGTGACGCAAAACTTCCGGGTGACATGGTTGACGATAATCCGGTGGTCGCCTGATCGCTGCCTGCACCCTGCCATGGAGCTTGTGAGATTCTGGGTACCGCTACAAAAAGGATTAATGCGATTGGCATAGCCTGCAGGAACAATTTTGCAGTCGTGTGAACCATAATTCTGGTGTCTGTTTCAGCCATACCGCGCTGTAAGGTAAACAGCGACAGACCGATAAAATAGATCGACGGTACCGCGATCATGGCAGACAGCAGTGTTTGTCTGAAGAAAAACTGGGTAATTAATATAAAAGCACACAAGACAATCAGCAGACTGGCATCGTAGTTCCTTTTTGTTTCAACATACTTGAAGCTCAGCAGTAGAAACAGGAAGGCGACACAGGGATCGCGACCGAACAAAAAACCATAGTGCGCAAACACAGCCAATACCGACAGCAGTACGAATACAATAGTGAGGTTCTGTGGCAGTAGTGGTTTGTTGAAACTTTTGCTTTTAAATTTTGCGAATGTCAGCCCGATGCCCGGCAAAGTAAGCCAGAGCGGAAGATGTAGCAATAAGGGCAACTGGGATAGCAACACTGTGATGCCAAGCATCTGCACAGTGCGTCGAGGTAACAGGTTTTCAGCCGGATTAATTTGGCTTGCGTTTTCCTCAGCTGAACGGAGTTTGCGACTAAACATTTTTTAGCCGCTCCTGTTCGGTCGGATCGGGATTGTAAGCTGCCAGTGCGCGCAAACAGGTTTCATAATGTTCCTGACCGCTCGCAAGACTCAGTGACTTAAAACCCGGTAGCTCAAAGGTGTACGCGATGTTTTCATCCCTTGCACGAATTACCCAGCTACACAGTCGCGATAGTCTTTGCTCTGTATCAAGATGAGCGGGAGTGTCCTGCCACCTGATTGCGACCTCGCGTTGTTCTACCTCCGGTTCGAATTGCTTGCTATACCAGCCTGTGCCGCTGGCAACGCGTTTCCATGCCACACGCGCGAGTGAGTCCGAGGATTCGAATGCTTTTAGACCACTGAATTCCTGTGCCTCAACACCTTTGGCCATTGTGCCTCCTGCACTTGAGCTGTAGCCGGCAAAATCTACTGCAGGACTCTCCGGTTTGGGATATACATAAGCGTTAACCGGCGTGTGTAAGTATCCCCAGCCGCGCCACAATCCGAGTGGGAAGTTGCTGGAAACTGTCAGTCTTCCGAGTGTATGAACACCACGTTTAGTATTGATAATACTCAATGTGGCTTCGACTACTTCCGATGGCTTTACATCGAATAGAGTGATGCTTTCCTTGTTTTTGAGACTGATCGAGCTGCGATACTTTTTTACTTCTTCACTCAGTCTGATTTTATAGTGAAGGTCTGATCCTGCAAATGTGTTTTCAGCATTGATAGAAATAAATTTAACCTTTACCAGGTTCTTGTAAGTAGCGAGCAGACATGATGCAAACAACCCGATAAGAATAAAGCACAGCGCATAACCGAGGTTGAGACCGTAGTTGATTGATGCCATCAACATAATGATGATGACGCAGATAAAAGCCAGTCCTCGACGACTCGGCAATATAAAAATACGCTCGTGACATATTGTCATCGGTAGCGTGTCTTTGGCATTGGAACGAAAGAATCGCTGTGTAACAGGGCCTTTTTCAGCAACCGTTTCGGTTTCGTGGCCGAGGTCTGAGGCGCTCGCTTGCTGAGTCATTTTTCTAGCCTGCATTATTCATGAGATGTGACGCGCTATTGGCTCTGGCGTCGAATAGACAGTCTGTCATTTCAGGATTGACCATAAATTCACCGCAAAAATTATGAATAAAGACATAAAAGCTAAATTCGCAGGTCGCCTCATGAATAATGCAGGCTATTTGACTTCTACCTGTGTCAGAATCTCTCTGGTCAGAGGTAGTCCTTTTCGCAGTGATCCGCCGATGCGATGTGATGCAACACTTGTAAAAACACTTTGCACATCATCTGGTAGAACCATTTCCCGACCATGCAGCAAAGCCCACGCTTTGCACATTGACAATAAACTTAAACCCGCACGAGGGCTGAGCCCGTTGCTGCATCTTCCGTTCAGGGCCATTTCTCGAGTAGCGGCAATTAAGGCCTGTACGTAGTCGAGTACAGCAGGTGCTGCATGAATCTGACGGGCTTTGGCCTGCCAGTAGAGTAAACTTTCGACGCTCATCACCGGTTGAGTGGCTTCAAGCAGGTCACGTCGATCGGTACCTGCCAGTATTTCGCGCTCTGAGCTGGTGTCCGGGTAGCCGAGTTCAACACTCACCATAAAACGATCAAGCTGCGACTCAGGCAGTGGATAGACACCGAGCTGTTCCTGTGGATTTTGTGTTGCAATAACAAAGAACGGATTGTCGAGCGAATAGGTATTGCCGTCAGCGGTGACTTGATTTTCCTCCATCGCCTCCAACAGCGCGCTTTGCGTTTTTGGCGGTGCACGATTTAATTCATCCGCCAGTAACAGGGAGGCAAACACAGGGCCTTCGTGAAAATTGAAGGTCTGTTTGTGCACGTCGAAGATCGAAATGCCAATGACATCTGCTGGCAGCAGATCGCTGGTAAACTGGATGCGATTCCACTTTAACCCGATCGTTGCCGCCAGCGCCCGTGCCAGTGTGGTTTTGCCGACCCCGGGAATGTCTTCCAACAACAGGTGACCACCGGCGAGCAGAGTCGAAAAAGCAAGTTTTAGTTCGTTTGATTTACCGATAACTATCAGGTCGAGCTGTTCGATCACAGCGTCGAGCTGGTGTTTTTCCTCGGCAGTTGCTCTTGTTGGCATACGTTGCTTTCTTGCAGTAGAAGACTAAAAGCAGATCGGCAATTTTTACCGTAGCTTGAAGAGCGTGCCTGTGGTTGGGAAGTTGTTCAGATTGCCGGCAACGTAAGCTATTTAACTAAAAATGGGAGTAATTCACATTTTTCGGGGTGGAGTTTGCGTTCATTTACTTTATTCACTTGTATTTGTGTGCCTTTTTTCGCAACAATGCCCTATCAGCCATAATCAAGGATCTAAGATCAGGTCAATGTGAGCACAGACGCTCATTTTTAGAACTATAAATCTCTGTAGTGGTTGTAAATCGAAGGATTTATCCCGATTTCAATAATAATATAAATGGCCGATAAAAGGCCCTTGGCGGGTGACCCCGGTTTTAACGGGCGACAACGCATACCTTCCAGGTCTGATTCATTCAGGATCTGGAGTGCAAACGATTGTCCCTGATGGAGCACTAAAAGAATGCTTGGACTAGTAGCTAACAATGCCAACAGTATTTACACGCTGAGAATCCCCGGGCGTAAAGGGATAATCGGCATGATGCCTTGTCCGGGTATTCGTCTCGAATCCCCGCGACGCGGAAACATTCAGAAAAATCTTCGCCGGGATTTGGCCGCCTGCCGGGAATGGGGTGCCAGCGGTATCCTGACACTCAACGAACCCGATGAGTTGTTCGGACTGGGTGTGGGTGAGCTGGGTGGTCATGTTATGGAAGCCGGTTTCTGGTGGCGCAATCTGCCAATTGCTGACATGGGGGTACCGGACGATTCATTTGAAGATATGTGGGCTGTTGAAGGAAAGCAGATCGCGACCTCTCTGATTGCCGGGGAACGTGTGATACTGCATTGTCTGGCGGGATTGGGCCGTACCGGTATGATCGCGGCAAGATTGCTGGTTGACATGGGTATGTCGCCACAACTGGCAGTGGCTGAGGTGCGCAAGATACGGCCTCGTGCAATCCAGACTGAAGAGCAGGAAAAATACGTTTACAAGTTTGGTCGCAAGATCAAAAAATCGTCGCCAGCGTCGATTTCTACCGGCGGTGCATACGCCACTACTCCGCGAGGACCGATTAAAGGCTTCGGTACCTGATCTGCTCCGCCGGTTTATCGGTGTTGGCAAGCCCCGGTCCGGGAACCTGCCAAATTGAATCCTCCAGACCGCTGCGATTGCAGCGGTTTTGCGTTAGAAAACCTTGTTTTTCCTGTTTAGACGGAACTGACGTTATATGATATCGTCGGTCAGTCAGCGTATCGCCTCTAGCGATACGGCCTTATCTGCGGTAAAAAGCAAGAGCTTTCGGAGGAGCATAATGCAGAAGTCTCTAAATATAGACCCGGCCAAGTGCACAGGCTGTCTACAGTGCGAAATGGCTTGTTCCCTAGAGAATGAGGGAGTTTTCAACACTTCCAAGTCACGCATCAAGGTATTTACTTTTCACGAAGAAGGGAAGTTTGTACCTTATACCTGCACCCAGTGCGACGAAGCCTGGTGCATGCATGCCTGCCCGGTGGATGCCATTGTCGTTAATGCTGCGACCGGCTCCAAAGATGTAGTGTCAGATCTTTGTGTCGGTTGCAAGGTTTGCACAATCGCCTGTCCATTCGGTACGGTCAACTACAACGTCGACTCCGGCAAGGTTGTAAAGTGTGATCTTTGTGGCGGTGATCCCCAATGCGTAGATGCCTGCCCGACAGATGCCATCACTTATATAGACGCAAATGCTACCGGTCTCGACAAGATGAGACAGTGGGCTGAAAAAACTGATAACACGGTGGGAGGTTAACATGTCCTGGACCAGACAAATTCTCCGGGTAAACCTGACTGAAGGAACCTGTATAGCAGAACCATTAAACATGGACTGGGCGAACCAGTACCTTGGCCAGCGTGGTTTGGCGACGCGCTATCTCGTAGAGGAAGTAGACCCGAAAGCCGATGCTCTCGGACCCGATAACCGACTCATTATGGCAACCGGCCCGTTAACCGGCACCATGGCTTCCACGGGTGGGCGTTATTCAGTTATAACGAAAAGCCCGCTGACCGGTGCTGTTGCCTGTTCAAATTCCGGTGGCTTTTTCGGTGCTGAGCTCAAGAGTGCCGGCTGGGACATGATTATCTTTGAAGGCAAATCCCCTAAGCCGGTCTATCTGAATATTGAAAATGATTCGGCTACTTTGATGGATGCCTCTGATTTATGGGGTAAGTCGTGCTGGGCAACCGATGAGCTTTTACACGCTAAACATCAGGATCCGCAGATGCGTGTTGCCTGTGTTGGCCGCTCGGCAGAGTCAGGTTGTCTCTATTCCTCGGTGATTAATGATTTGCATCGTGCAGCCGGTCGTTCAGGCGTTGGTACTGTTATGGCTTCCAAGAATCTCAAAGCCGTATCGGTTCGTGGCACGCTGGGTGTCGGTAATATTAAGGATCCCGCACGTTTCATGGAGTCGGTTAAAGCTGGCAAGAAGGTGCTTGCGGAAAATCCGGTTACCGGTGAAGGTCTGCCTGCCCTCGGTACTCAGGTACTGATGAATGTGATCAATGAAGTGGGTGCAATGCCAACCCGCAACATGCAGGAAGTTCAGTTCGAAGGCGCCAGTAAAATTTCAGGTGAAGCGATGCTTGAGGCGCGTCCCAGTGATGGTAAACCGAATCTGACACGCAACGGTGGGTGTTTCGCGTGTACTATCGCCTGCGGCAGAATATCAACTATTGATCGAGAACATTTTTCTGTTAAAGAAAAACCACAATACTGGGGAAATTCCGGTGGCCTCGAATATGAAGCGGCCTGGGCTCTTGGTTCTGATACCGGTGTCGACGATCTTGACGCCCTGACTTACGTCAACTTTATTTGTAATGAAGACGGCATGGATCCAATTTCATTCGGTGCAACCGTAGCTGCCGCGATGGAGCTGTTTGAGGCTGGCGCCATATCAACACAACATACCGACGGTGTAGAGCTTAAGTTTGGCAGTGCCGAGGCTTTATGCTGGGCAGTTGAGCAGTCTGCAACCGGTGCGGGCTTTGGTGCAGACCTTAACCTCGGCTCACGTCGGCTATGCGAGAAGTACGGCCATCCGGAAATGTCTATGACAGTAAAGGGTCAGGAATTCCCGGCTTACGACCCGCGCGGTATTCAGGGTATGGGGCTGACTTACGCTACATCTAATCGTGGTGCCTGCCATTTACGCGGATACACGGTATCTTCGGAGATTCTGGGTGTGCCCGAGAAAACCGATCCTCTCACCACAGACGGTAAAGCGGGTTTGGTCAAAGCATTTCAGGATGCAACAGCGGCTGTCGATTCTGCCGGTCTGTGTATCTTTACCACTTTTGCCTGGTCACTTGATGATATCTCACCACAAATAGATGCTGCCTGCGATGGAGACTGGTCGCCCGAACGTCTGGTTGAAGTCGGTGAGCGTGTCTGGCAACTCGAACGTGATTTCAATATCAAGGCCGGCATTAGTGGCGCTGAAGATACATTGCCTGATCGCTTGTTGAAAGACGCAGCCAAGACGGGCCCTGCTACCGGTAAGGTATGTGAGCTTGGCAACATGTTGCCCGAATACTATGAGCTGCGTGGCTGGTCTGCCGACGGTAATCTGACCGCAGAAACCCGTAGCAAGTTTGGACTTCCCGCGTAACCGCTGATCCGGTCCTTGGTTGAGTGATACGAGAGCGGCAACCTGTGGTGCCGCTCTTTTTATTTGTCGAATAGCTGTTATCAGGTTTTGCGATTGGTGCAAATGAAAAAAGGAGCATGCATATGATTTATGTTGTCGTTGGTTCCGGACCCGCAGGTGTTGTTGCTGCTGAGCGACTGCGAAAACTCGATCCTTTAGCGAGTATCAGCTTGATTGGATCAGAGCCGGAGCCACCGTATTCACGCATGGCAATTCCGTATTTCCTGACAGACAAGATTCAGGAGAACGGAACCTACCTGCGTAAGACAGCCATGCATTTTGAAAAACTCAACATCAAACTGATACAGCAGACAGTCACATCCATTGATACCGAGCACAATCGCCTGATTGCGGACGATGGACGAGTTTTAAGGTACGACAAACTGTTACTTGCGACTGGTTCAAGTCCGGTAGTACCACCGGTACCCGGTATTGATTCTCCGGGTGTGCATAATTGCTGGACTCTGGAGGATGCTCGTGAAATTGTAAAGCTTGCAAAACCCGGTGCCAGCGTAGTACTTATGGGTGCAGGGTTTATCGGTTGCATCGTGCTTGAATCATTGGCGCTTCGTGATGTGAATCTCACCGTTGTCGAAATGGAAAATCGTATGGTGCCGCGTATGATGAATGACATTTCCGGCAATATGATAAAAAGCTGGTGTGAGCAAAAAGGCGTTACTGTACATACCTCTACTCGTGCCGAAGCTATTGAACAAATCGGCGGTGGCAAATTGCGTGTCAACCTCAGTGGCGGGCAGTCGGTTGACGCTGATCTTGTCATCAGTGCAACCGGTGTTAAACCGAATATAGATTTTCTCTCAGACAGCAGTGTGGCTACAGATCAGGGTATTGTTGTAAATGATTTTCTGCAAACCAGTAACGAAGATATCTATGCTGCCGGTGATGTTTGTCAGGGTAAGGATTTTAATACCGGTGAGTACACCGTGCAGGCAATCCAGCCCACTGCAGTAGAACATGCGAAAGTTGCTGCGGTTAACATGGTTAAAGGGCATCGTAGTGAACATGTCGGCAATCTAAACATGAATGTGCTCGATACGATCGGACTTGTATCGGCTTCTTTCGGTATGTGGATGGGAGTGCCCGGTGGAGATAGTGCCGAGATAGTCAACGAAGATGCATACAAGTATCTTAATCTTCAGTTCAAGGATGACGTCATAGTAGGTGCGAGTAGTCTTGGAATGACTCAACACGTAGGTGTTATACGCGGGCTGATTCAGTCGGAAACAAAGCTTGGCATATGGAAAGAACGGCTTATGAACGATCCATTGAGAGTGATGGAGGCGTATCTTGCCTGTTCACAGTCTCAGGTGGAAACTGCCTGATCGTCGTGTGGCTACAGTCAAAAGCATCATTGATTGCTGTAGGTGCAATCCGATATTTAAACTTACTTCAATATGAAAATAACATTTAAGTTGTATGCAACTCTGCAGCATAAGTTGCCTGCTGAAGCAGTTGATAATGCAATTGAGATTGATGTTGCAGAGGATATAACACTGCACCAGATCATTGATCGATTTTCAGTGAAACGAACGGATGCGCATCTGGTGCTTGTGAATGGCCGTTATTTCGACTTTGAGGGTCGTGATGAACCGGGAGTACTGGTTGAAGGTGATGTGGTTGCGGTCTGGCCGCCTGTTGCCGGTGGTTGAGGTGAGCCGCATGTCAGTTAGTGAGAATATGAAAGTAAATGAATAATTCTTTCAGCCGCGAAATGGGTTTTACCCGCGAGGAATTTTTCAGGTTGTTACCCAACGCTCTGAATGAGCGACCGCAGCAATTAGATAATGCCGGCGTTTCTGTTGAGGTGAATTCGGGTAGTGTACGGATTGATGTGGGTGAGCAGCAGTTCCGGCACATTGCATCAATTTCAATGCCCTATGTGAAAGTCGATTTTGAATTCAACAATGTAAGTGAAGCGGATCGCGTCGAGTTTATGCGCTATTTTGATCTTCGATATCAGCGTGGTGGTGGCTAGTGGACAGGTCAGAAAAAATGAATCTATTCTGTTTGTTCTCTGACAGAACTTACGCTTCATCCCGTGTAGTGTTGAACGTCAAAGCGGTCAACCGGAAATTTCGTCAACACAAATGAACACAGACTCCAATAGCGATCAACAGGATGGCATCACCGATGGTCTGAATCGCCCGATTCACGATTTGCGAATTTCCGTCACAGACCGGTGTAATTTTCGATGTGTCTACTGCATGCCGAAGGAAGTGTTCGGCAAGGGATACCAGTTTTTATCCAGGTCTGAATTGCTTTCGTTCGAAGAGATTGTTCGTATTGTCAAAGCTTTTGCCAAACTTGGTGTTCGCAAAATTCGTCTCACAGGTGGTGAACCGCTGGTTCGCAGCGAGCTGGAAAAACTGGTAGAACAGATTGCCGCAATTGAGAAAATAGAAGACATCAGTCTCACCACCAACGCGGTTCTGCTTACTGAAAAGCGTGCCGCAAGTTTACGTGATGCCGGACTTGGTCGAGTCAACATCAGTCTCGATGCGCTTGACGATGAAACCTTTATGGCAGTTAACGATGTGGGTGTGCCGGTGCAGAAGGTTCTTGACGGTATATCAACCGCGGCCGCAGCCGGGTTTGATTCAGTTAAAGTGAACATGGTGGTCAAGCGCGGCCTGAACGAGCACAGCATTCTGCCGATGGCGGAGTATTTTCATGCTACCGGACAGATACTGCGCTTTATTGAATTTATGGATGTGGGGAACACCAACAGTTGGAAAAACAGTGAGGTGGTTACCGCTGCGGAGATTGCGAATCTTATCCACGAGCAAATGCCTATAGAAAAAATACCGCCAAACTACCGTGGCGAAGTTGCCAATCGCTGGCGTTATCTGGATGGTGGTGGTGAGATTGGTATTATCGCCTCGGTCAGTGAACCGTTCTGCGGCGATTGCAGTCGCGCTCGTTTGTCTGCTGTTGGCAAGATTTACACATGTCTGTTTGCAGCAGACGGTCACGACCTCATGAGCCTGATACGTCATGGTATTTCGGATGATGAACTGGCTGAGAGGCTGACTACCCTCTGGAGTCGCCGCCGGGACCGTTACTCTGAAACCAGGACGATCGAGTCGGTGCTGCGACCCAAAGTCGAAATGTCTCATATCGGTGGATAGTATTTTGACGGAATTACCTGATGATGAGTTACGTAAAACTACTGTACTGGCGTTTAGCGCCTACAATGCCATGGAGACTACTAAACGCCGGCATTTTGACTATCTCAATTTGCTCGAAGCAAAACGCAAAAAATTTAATCTCGAAGCGACGAGCAAAGAACGCGACCTTCTCGCTTCATTGCTGGCTGATCACAATCTTGCTGTCACCGGCTTTAAAGCACAGGCCGAACACCTGAAACGCACCGCACCGGATGCTCATCTGCGGTTATTCCAGTACATTGGTTGTTTGAACGAGGTGTTCGATGATCTGGAAACGGCTTCCAAATCGAGCCACTAAATCTTTAGAAACAATAACCAACGGTTATCTTAGAGTCGAATATAAACATTTATAACAATGAGGTAAGTCTGCCTTTAAGCCTGTTTGAAGTATCATTACCATCCATGAGAAATGAGGCCCGTATGGACAATTCCGGCGATATTCACGGGATTAGGGTAAGCAAATCGCAAAATCGGCCGACATATCCAGATAATCAGAAATTTATTTAGAGAAATTCTTTCGAAATCGCTCGGCCCGGAGTAGCAGGCTTGATACGCTGCGTTGTGTGTGACGTGTATCTGGTTTGCAAATTTTGAGTGCGTTGCTACTGCACATTTCGTAAATTTGTCTAACGTCTTTCAAGAAGCTACTGCGTGATTTCAGGCTCTGGTCAGTGATACTGACGTAAATTGCTCGAAATTTCGCAATGAGGTTTGGATCCTATGAAAATAACGATCGTTAACATTTTAACCAAATTTATGGCTGTTGCTGCAGTGTTATGCCTGAGCTGGAGCTTTTCGGTGCATGCGCAGGACGCCTACAAACTTAGTGCAGGCGACGAAGTTTCGATTGTTGTGTTCGGACAGACCGATCTTAGTGTGACGAGTAAGCTTGATGAAAAAGGTACATTTAACTACCCACTTCTCGGTGCAGTGAGAGCCGGTGGTTTGACGGTATCCGAGTTAGAACAAACGCTTACCAGAGAGTTGAGCGGGTCCTATCTGGTCAATCCCAGCATTACAGTATCTGTTGCCAGCTATCGTCAAGTATACATTAATGGCGAGGTAAACAGTCCAGGTGGTTTTAGCTACCAGCCGGGTCTGACACTGGACAAAGCCATTGCGCTTGCCGGCGGCTTTTCGGATAGAGCCTCAAAGGAACGCGTTACCCTGACACGTGAGATTAATGGCCAGCCGAAGCTTTTCAGTATGCGCCCGACCGATACCGTGTTGCCTGGAGATATCATCGAGGTGGATGAGTATCTGCAAGTATTCGTCAATGGAGAAGTACAGCGTCCGGGTAATTACGCTTTTCAGCCTGGCCTGACTGTTGAAAAAACGATTTCGCTGGCGGGTGGGTTCAGTGCGCGCGCTTCGAAGAAACGAATCAGGGTATCACGTGAAATCGACGGCCAACAGCAGACTGGCAAAATTAGAATGCAGGATCCGGTTTTTCCGGGTGATATCCTCTCCGTGCCTCAAGGCTTCTTTTAGTAGAGCTTGTTAAATGAAATCACTTCATCCGTTGGATAACAACCTGACTGAGTTCAGTAAAGAAGAATTCAGTTTTAATTTCGAAAGATATTGGCAAACAATAGCTGATAATAAATGGCGCATAGCGCTGTTTACTATCATGGTGCTATTGGCTGCGTTTTTTATAATCAATAGTCTCACGCCACAGTACAAGGCGACAGCAACGATATTAATCGAAAGAAAGGAAACGCAGGTCGTTCCGGTGGACGAGCTATACGGTCTTAACTCCGAGAGTGACGAGTACCTCGCGACTGAATTCGAAGTACTTAAGTCCCGACCGCTGGCAGAGAAAGTTGTTCGCAAACTCGGGCTCGCTGACGAAGCATCGCTGGTAGGTGAAGAAGGTAATCCGGCCACTTCAGGTGTGACGGGAATCAAAGACAAACTGCTTGGCCTGGTGGGGCTCGGTAAGTCTGAAGAGGAGAGCGCCCGTGTTGCCGAAGTGGAGCGTGAAATCGCGAGACGTGAGTTACTCAAAGACTACACTGAAAGACTCACTATCCTGCCTCTGCGCAAAACCCAACTGGTAGAGGTGAGCTTTGAAGCACCAACGCCGATGCTTGCGCGTGATATTGCCAATGCCCATGCTGAGGCCTATATCGAATCTGATCTTGAAGCACGCCTTCAACGCACCAGAACTGCGGCCTCGTGGCTTGCCGGTCAGGTGCAGGGGCTACGCGGTGATTTGAATCAGGCTAAAACTGATCTGGCAGCCTATCTTCAGGCGGAAAATATCATCGATATTGACGATGATGTGACTCAGATCGTTTCACAGGAGCTTCAGGAGCTGCAGGCGCAGATGGTCGCGTCACGTTCACGACTTGCTGAGGCGCAGATCACCCGAGACCAGGTGAGAAACTCCGGCAGAAATCGTGAGTCTCTTCCAGTGGTCCAGCAGGACGAGCTGGCTCAGAGGTTAAAACTCGATGTCGTACTGGCGCGCCAGAAGGTGGCTGAGCTCGGTAAAACTTTTGGTCCTCAGCATCCACGGATGCTGGCAGCAGATTCGGATCTGCGTTCAGCAAATTCTGCGCTGAGTGCTCAAATGAGCAAAATCATTGAGACGGTTGAGCTCAGGTACAACGCAGCACTGGCGGAAGAAACCAGTCTGCAGCAGCGCATTGATGATACGCGCGCCAGGTTCTACGACAGAAACGAACAGAGTGATAAATACTTCGAGCTCAAGAGTGAGGTGGAATCCGCACAGCGCTTGTTCGATCTGTTTTTTGAACGCACCAAAGAAACCACAGAAACCTTGGATCTGCAAAGTGCTCATGCACGGATCCTGTCTCAGGCAGAAGATCCACTGGAGCCTTCGAAACCCAAGAAAGCGGTGTTGTTTCTGCTTGCCGGGCTGGGTAGTTTACTGCTCGCCGTGCTCTACTACATCCTTCGTGAGTTGTTTAATACCGGAATTCGCGACGGTGAAGATGTACACGAACGTATTGGCCTGCCATTGCTGGGCTCACTGCCAATCATCAAGAAAAATGCTATCCGCCCGGTTGTATTGAACTCGATGGAAGAGGCCGAGCGTTCAAAAGATGGCGCCATATTTAAAGAGGCAGTCAATACGGTACGCACAGGTATGATGCTCGATCGAGTTGATCAGCCACATAAGATCATCATGGTGACATCGACTGTCGCCGGTGAAGGTAAGTCAACAATTGCCGGACATCTGGCATACAGTTACTCCAATGTTGGACGTACTTTGTTGATCGATTGTGATTTGAGAACTCGCGGTGTCAGTAATATGTTCGGTGTCACCAAGTCGGATATGGGTCTGCGCGAACTTTTGTCAGCAGAAGCACTGCTCGATCAATGTGTCATAGGAATCGACAACAACCTCGATTTGCTTTGTGCCAACTTTACTCCGTTGAATCCGCTTAAGCTGATCAGTTCTCCACGTTTCCAGTCGCATATTCAGGAAGCTGCCAAGAATTACTCCTACGTGATTTTGGATGCACCTCCGGTATTGCCTGTTAGTGATCCACTGGTGCTATCCGGCTACGCTGATGCTGTGATTTACGCGATTCGGGCACGTTCAACGCCTTACCAGCATATCAGTCGAAGCCTTCAGTCGCTGCAGCGTGTTGATGCGCCAATGGTTGGTGTTGTCTTGAATCAGCTTGAGATGGGCAGTTCCTACTACTCATACTACAGTTACGGCAATGCCTGAGGCATTCGGCGCGCTCGAGCTTTCTGGCAGCATGCACGGGATGTTCAGCACATGTAACCGCGGGTGCAGCGCTTCTGTCTGTATCCCGGGTTAACGCCGGAGACCATCATGCAACATGTTCGCAGACATGGCCCGCTTCGAGTTTCCAGTAGCAAACTAGCCTATATTCTAAAGGGTTTGCCGCTGTTTCTGATGCTCGCCTGGGTTACCAAGGCCTTTGCCCCTGATCTGGCGGCAAAATCTACGCTGCTGTCGCGTGACCTGGAGTTGCGTCTTGAAATAGTCAGTTCCAGCGCTGCGTTGTGGAAACAATTGTTGCTGCCGATTTTTACCAGTGTTTGTCTGCTTTGGATTATCCGATCTCGAAAACATTTGAATAGCTATATGAGTGTTCTGATGCCGATGATGATTTTCGGTGTGTTTTTGCTCGCAACGGCTTTATGGTCAGATCATCCGGATGATACATTGCGTCGTGCTGTGCGACAGGTATTGCTTTTTACCTCTGTAGCAGGAGCCGTGATTATCAGTCGATCTCAGGATCGCTATGTGAACTATCTGCAGTTTTTCTCTCTATGTCTGCTGGTCTACGAAATGCTGTTCCTGTTAGTGCCTCATATATCTTTTGATGTACTTGGTAACTTTACCGGCCTGCATCCGGCCAAAAACGAATTCGGTGGGGTTGCCGGCGCCTTTTTTCTTATAGCAGTCTGTATTTATCGTTACTACGCAGAGACTAACAGAGAAAAGTACATAGCGATGTTTTGTATTCTGGGTTGGGGCGGTCTATTGATAATCAGTGGCTCAAAAACCCCGATGGGCTTTGTTGTGCTATTGACGCCTCTGGCAATTATGTCGATCCATCTATTGCGACTGGCTTCTATCGGCGTAATAGCTGTCTGGCTGTTTATTCTTCTCATTGTACCGTTGTTTTTGATTGGCGTTGGTGAAGCACCAATAGATTTTTATCGCAGTCTTCTACCTGAAGAAGGGCTGACAGGTCGAACCGGCATTTGGTATCACTTGTTGAGTGATATCAAGAAGAACGTCATGTTGGGTACTGGATACGGAGCTTATTGGGGAGTTGGTGACGTACCCGAAGCGCTTGATATCAAGTGGTCCTACTACCAGTTTTTGCATACAGGACACAGTGGCTTTGTGGATCTCGTATTAGCGATAGGATTAATACCTACTATCTTCTGGTTGCTGGCTCTGTGGGTGTTTCTTACGTTTACCCGCAATTCAGCAGATCCGCTGTCGGTTGCGATGATTGCCTATGCAATGTTGCACAATTGCCTTGAAACTTCATTTGTCCATGGACAACACTTTGTCTGGGTGCTGATGATTATGAGTATTATGAATATTCTCTATACGCACGCCCATAAGCCAGACTTCAGGCGGCGATTTGGTGCTGTTCCTGCGACTAACATCGATCCTGCGAATCGTGCAAATGCATTAACTGGTGCGATAAGAAACGGCTGATTTGCCGTTGACAGTTGTGTTAGAGAGGAAGCATGAAGCGTAATTCAGTCGTTGTTGTTATTGCCTCCTCCGGCGGTCACCTAACTCAGGCGATGTGTGCCACCAGTATGGTAGCGCTTGATCTGGTTCTGGTGACAAACAAGAATATGCTTGAAGATAGTCCATTTGTTCGCATTCATACAATTCGCGATACTCAAACCAATATTTTTATTCATGCGTTGAATGTATTTAGTGCGGCCCGCATTCTATTTAAAGAAAAGCCACAGGCGATGTTCAGTACAGGTGGCCCGATATGCCTGCCTTTTGCATTACTCGCCAGGTTAACCGGAACCCGGTTTGTATATCTCGATACCATGTCGCGAGTTACAGAACTTTCTAATTCCGGAAAACTGATAAAGAAGTTTGGGTTGTCTGATTCGTTTTTATGTCAATGGCAGGAAACAGCCGAAAAATATGGAGCTGAATACCATGGCCAGACCTTTGATCTTGGTGACAATGGGTACCAATGAGTATCCGTTCACCAGACTTTATAACTACATAAAGAATGATCCCCTGTATCTGGATAATCGCTGTGAATGGTTTGTACAAACCGGGGCATGTGAGGCTAATGTAGCGCCTGCCAATGGTGTGGTGGAAACGCTAATACCAAGATCAGATATGGAAGATCTTGTTAGACGCAGTGCACTTGTCATTAGCCACTGTGGTATTGGTAGCCTTAATTTGATGCTGAAGTATCGAAAAAGAGTAATATTCGTACCGAGAGTAGAGGTTCATAAAGAATTTTCCGATGATCATCAATTACAAATAGCTGCCGAAATTAAAAACAGCAGAATGCAGGTAATCTATCCGCAGGATACGTTTCCCGCTTTAAGCTATGACCAACTACTTATTGATAATGTACTCTCGGAACCAGTGGACATAACTAATTATGACCTCGCACGCATTATTAATCTGAAACTGACCGGGTAGATCTGATGCTTGTTTCCGTCTGTATATGTACCTACAAAAGAGAGAGTCTCACAAAGACACTCGATAGTGTCGTGTCTCAAAAGCTACCGGAGGGTTACACACTCGAGGTAGTGGTTGTAGATAATGATATTCAGGAATCCGGACGAACTGCTTGCGAGTCGTTTTCTGAAAGTACTACCGATGCGCCGCTGGTGAGATATTTTGCTAACGGTGTAAGAAATCTGTCCGAGGTTCGAAATAGCACGATGGAACACGCACGAGGTGAGCTGCTTGCATTCATCGATGACGATGAATGGACCAGCGATGATCAGTGGCTGTCAAAAATGATAGCCACTATGGATAAGCATCAGGCTGACATTGTTTTTGGTCGAGTGATTGTGCATTACCCGGAATCCTCTCCCGACTGGATTGTCGATGGTGATATGTTTGGCAAGGATTCTTTTACGCATGAATCAAATCAAAAGAAAGGCGCTACATCTAATGCATTGCTTAAAGCACATTGGGTGCGGGAAAAGAAGTTCCGCTTTGATCCGTATTTCGGAAAGTCCGGCGGTGAAGACACCGATTTTTTTCACCGAATCTTTAAGGCCGGTGGAAAGCTAATCTATGATGCCAACGCTTCGGTCGAAGAGCTTGTAGAGGTTCATCGCCTGAATTTGGATTACATCAAGAAGCAGAATATTCGCATAGGCCAGACACACTATAGCTATTTGTGGTCTAAACAGACAGGGCTCGCCTATATAAAAACCGGCATGTTTGTACTGGCTCAGATTGGTGGTTATGGTCTGCTTAGTATGATAAGTCTGCCTTTTGGTAAAAAGCACTATCTACGATGGTATGTGCTTTTTCTGCGTAATACAGAAAAGCTGAAAACAGCAATTACCGGTGGTAAAAATACAGTAGAGCTTTACGGTAATAGCTAGCCCGGACTAGCTTTGCCCAACGGAACTCTCAAATATATCTGAAAGTTTTTCTGTCACAGCCCGCCAGTCATATTTGGCTTCGACTAAATTACGCCCGCCTTTCTCGAGTTTTATCCGAAGATCAGTGTCTTTCATGACATTGACTACCGCCTCGCTAAAGTCCTCCGGTGTGTCTTTTAATAGTATGTCTTCGCCATCTGTATGGTCTATGCCTTCAGCACCAACAGAAGTTGAAATGATCGCTTTTGACATTGACATGCCTTCCAGAATTTTAAGCCGTGTACCGCCCCCGACTCTAAGCGGGACAACCACAACAGCTGCTTTATTATAGTAATCACGCATATCGTCCACTATTCCGGTGGCGGTGACCGCCGGGTCTGAATCGGCAATTGTCTGGATTTCAGGTGGTGGTGACTTACCTGCTATACAAAAAGTCGCATCAGGATTTTTAGCTGTTATCAGTGGCCATATATTTTGATAAAACCACACAATTCCTTCAGTGTTCGGATAGTAGCTGATGGTTCCTGTAAACAAAACCATATTGGGGTCAATTTCGGAGTTGTCCGGTGAGAAGAACTCACTGTCGACCCCGTTTGAAATGACATGGCATTCCATACCGGGAGAGCGTTTTTGTAAAATCTCTGCATCCCGCTGTGAGGTGGTAAGACATGCGGTGAATTTTTCGCAGTTTTCTATCTCCTGCTTGTAATACTTTTTCCATTCGCTGAAAGCGAGTAGTTTTCTTAAAGGATTTTTCTCGGTTTGATAGGTTCGATGCATGATTTCGTACTCCACATTATGTTGATCAACATAGCGTGGTATGTCAGTGTTGAATTCGTAGTAACCCATCTGTGAGAATTCAACCAGCAATAGATCGTAATCACCTTCCCGCAGATGATTAGATATTGCCTCTTGCATGGCGTTGGAATGATACTGCTTGTATTGATATGGCTTTGACGATACCAGCGACATGAGCTGATAAATTCGTTTCAGTTCCTGTTTTTGATTGTTGGCGACAGGGATTGTCTCTATTTTTATTCCCTGCTTACTAAAATACTCTATGCCTTTTGCCTGTAGCTCATTATCAGGTTCCATGCAGACGGCTGTAACTGTGTGCTTTTGGCCCAGATTGAGTAAAATATGGTGTACTCTGATCAATCCGCCATTGTTTAACGGATAGGGAACATAAGGCGTCAGAAATAGTAATTTCATAGCGAGGTTATCAGGCTTTTCTTATCTTACTGCCAGACGATTTGCTCTGCACAAAAGTCATCGCCTTTGTCATAAAGTCGAATAGATCAAATTTAAGTGCAGGTAGTGCCATTAAGCAGGACGCTACAAATGCAGGGAAAATGAACAAAGTCAGAATAAAATAGTTGCCTAGCAGGTAAGTCAGTATAACTGCCACAACACAGATTACGCCGATAGTGAGTGCGGGTTTGACGTTAATCGGGAAACCTGCTTTGCCTAGCCAGTAGTGATAAAGAATATTCATTAGTAACTGCGTTGCCAGCAGGGCAGCAATAGCGCCCTGGTAGCCATACGTTTTAAATGCGATGAAACAGGTGATGATGTTAAATACACTTGAAACGATACTGACTCGAACGGGCAGAAATTTAAGTCCCGCAGCCACACCGTAGTAGCCCATTAGCGTCTGGGTGGATCTAAGCAAAAGGACTCCGAAGAACATCGCAGCGGCGTTGGCTGCAGACAGGTACTTTTCAGTGAAAAACAATTCAATGACGGGTTCACGAATTATAGTGAATGCAACGATTGCCGAGGCGAGTATAAAGCTTACCCACATGAGCGACTGAACCGCCATATCCGTGGCTCTGAGTTTGTCATTGTTGGCAAAGTTGCTCGTCTGTGCCGGATAGTAGACGTTGGCGAATGATTCGAACAGTCGTGTTCCGGCATCTGCCAGTCGCTCTGCAATGCCGAAGAAAGCCATGGTAACCGGCCCGCCAAAGCCTGCAACAATGTACTGCGAGACTTTTTCGTTACCCAGATTTAAAAGTGCGTTCAAGTACAACGGATAGCCGAATTTTAGCAGATGACCGCCGCCCTGAAATTTTGCTGTGGCTGCAGCGGTCAGTTTGTCGCGTATGCGTGTTACTGCAAAGGTAATCGATGCGGCAAATGCAAAAACCTCAATCATTAACACCATATTGACAGTTACATCGCTTACCAGTAGCAGGGTCAACACCAGCAGAGCTTTAAGAATTGCCGCCAGTACCTGAACACCGGCGTAGGTCGTGAAGATCTGTTCTGCCTGAAGCAGTCTTAACAGCAATTCGCGAAAGCTGTGCAGCCAGAACATTGCCAGTGTGAGGGTGGTGACGTGAGCGATATCATTGATGAAGGAGACAATGCCGGAATGTTCAACCAGCAGGTAAATGATTGACACGATTGTGCAGGAAAATGTGCGTATGGCAAAAGCACTGCGCAGCAGATTGCTTTTACCCTGTTCGTTTTCTTCCGGGTACTGCTTAACAAAGGCGAGATCAACACCGATGTCGCTAACGATTTTCAACAGAAAAACCACCATGAGGGCGATGAAATACAAACCCATGGTTTTCTGATCCAGCACACGTGCCAGAAAAATCAGGGTGAAAAAGTGGCAAATCAGTGTTACCAGTGCACCCGAGAAAGTTGCTCCGAGTGCCTTAAGAATAGTCTTGATCTCGCATGGTTGTGTTTACATTCGAAGATGAAGAGAGTTTACAGTTGTGCGTTGTCTCATGCAGACAATTCTTTAGCGTGGCAGATTGAAGATATTTTCTGCGCTGTCCATTGCAGGCCGACGATATTTTGAGTTGGCTCTTTCCCTCATCTTTTGATCGATAAAAACCTTGAAATTCTGTTTGAAATGTTCTTCGGAGAACGATGTCGCATGTTGGCGGATTTCATTGGCATTGAACTGGTCTTTGAGACGTTCAAATCTCTCGATTGCATCGAGCAGAGACGGTACAGTTTGCTCGTCGAAAAGCAGACCGGTTCTTTTATCAATGACGGTTTCCCGAGCGCCACCTCGACTGTAGGCTATTACCGGCGTGCCGCATGCCTGTGCCTCTACAGGTAGAATGCCGAAATCTTCCTGAGCGGCGAACAAAAATGCTTTAGCGCGGCGCATATAGTCCACCAGCACAGCATCAGACTGAAAGCCAAGTATCTGAACATTGGCACCAGCCAGTGCTTTGATCTTTTTGTGTTCCGGACCGTCACCGATAACTATCAGTTGCTTGTCAGGGCATTGTTTGAACGCCTCAACGATCAGGTCAATGCGTTTGTAAGGAACCTGCCGAGACGCCGCCAGGTAAAAATCTTCTTTTTTTGTTTGAATCTGAAAACGGGCGATATTTACCGGTGGATTGATGACTGTTGACTCACGGCGATAGGTTTTGTTGATGCGCTCTGCAATATAAGACGAATTGGCGATAAAAGCGTCTACCCGATTAGAGGAGACAACATCCCATATTCGCATCTTGTGGAGTACATATCGAATAAAAGTAGACCTCAGTCCGGAGCTTAAACCGGTGTGCTTGAGGTAGTGTGCCTGCAGGTCCCATGCATAGCGCATTGGTGAGTGGCAGTAGCAGACGTGCAGCTGATCCGGAGAGCTGATAACGCCTTTAGCGACCGCAGAGCTTGAAGATATTATAAGCTCATAGTGGCGCAGGTCGAACTGTTCGATAGTGTAGGGCAGTAGCGGCAGCAGGTTGCGATAGTATTTTTCAATGCGGGGAAGTTTTTGCAGGCCACTGGTGATGATGTTTCTGTTTTTTAAAAACGGTGCATCATCGCGTGATACGCTGTCAAAAAGGGTATAGATATCAGCGTTCGGATATAACTCAAGTATTTGTTCAAGCACACGCTCGGCGCCACCGACGAGTGGCAGCCAGTCGTGGATCACCGCAACCCGCTTTTCGGGTGCTTTGTGATTCTTGGTAGTGCTTTTTTTGTTCATCTTATGAGCGGAGTTATCCGGAGTTCCGTGAGTACTTGTCGGTCAGCTCTTGTTTTTCTCTTTGCTGCCTACGTTTTAGTTGTGTAATCAAGTCAAGATTATCGGTTCCGGACATAAAATCCAGGTCAGCTTCTCTGATACAGCTGCGAGTTTGAAGCCTGGTGTGGTCGCAAAGTTGCAACCGGAATCACAAAATATGCACATTATAAGCCGGTAGTCGGGGTCTCCAACTTTTCTATCTGTATCGGCACGAATTCGCAAGACAAGAATGCAATTTAGCTGACTAAGCCGACCCGGCCGGTGCGCTGTGTCAGTGGCAAACACGCAAGGCGCGCAGATGTAGAATTGGTAATAATGATCGGGTCTACAGCCTTGTCTTTTAACGTTTTTTCTGTGTACAACTGGTAACATGTGGCACCGGTAATCCAGCCGGGTTCAAAAGAAGAGAAATTACCTGGATGAAGCAGGTTTACTTAACCGGAATAACAACAACCGGTGCACCACATCTGGGAAATTATGCTGGTGCAATCCGACCGGCAATACAAGCCAGTCAGAATCCCGACACTGAACAGTTCTATTTTCTGGCGGACTTGCACGCGCTTATCAAAGGATTCAAACCTGAGGACGTGCGGCGCTCACGGGTTGAGGTGGCGGCAACCTGGATGGCACTGGGTCTGGATACAGATCGGGCATTTTTCTATTGCCAGTCGGATATTACCGAGATACCTGCACTGGCCTGGTTGCTTTCATGTCAGGCTGCCAAGGGATTGCTGAATCGCGCCCATGCCTATAAGGCTGTGGTGCAGGAAAATGAATCCTCGGGTTCGAATGATCCGGATAAGGGGATCACGATGGGCTTGTTCAGCTATCCGGTATTGATGGCGGCAGACATTCTGATGTTCAAGGCGAATAAGGTTCCGGTCGGTAAGGATCAGATTCAGCACATCGAAATGGCGCGTGATATGGCACAAAGATTCAACCACCATTATGGTGAGCACTTCGTTTTACCGGAAGCGCAGGTTGACAGTTCCACAGCGATACTCTCGGGGCTTGATGGTCGTAAAATGAGTAAGAGTTACAACAACACGATCCCGTTGTTTTTGCCTGAAAAACAGTTCCGAAAGCTCATAATGAAAATTAAAACCAATTCACTTGAACCCGGTGAACCGAAGGATCCACAAGGCAATACGTTGTTCGAAATATATCAGGCCTTTGCCACAGACGAGCAGACAAGTAATGTAAGGCAGATGTATGCAGATGGAATTGCATGGGGTGAGATGAAACAATTTTTATTTGAGCATCTCAATGAAATGTTAAAGGAGCCACGCGAAAAGTATGCAGACTTGCTTGCCAGGCCTGAAATTATCGGAGAAGTGCTGCAGCACGGAGCGAGCAAGGCACGGGAAATAAGCAAACCGTTTGCAGCAGAGCTATACGATGCAGTTGGTATAAAACCGATGTGGCAGTCACTTTGAAGCGTTGCGCCTTAGCGCTAAGGAGCATTGTAACGCTGTCATTCGGATATAGCGCTATTCTTTAGAAAAGTAACACGCACGAGATCATTATGGTAACAGACAGCCGCACCGCAACAGCGTCCACAAAACCGCGACCTTCGTGGCGCGATCGTCACCTGAGTCAGCTTACCGCCGAGCAGTTAGACGAGCTCAAACAGCATCGTGGTGACAGCCCGTCAGTGGCTCAAACGCAAGCTGACACCAGCGAGGTGTACAACACAGAGCCTGCGCGGACAGCATTGCCTTCACAACAGCCTGTAGTAAAACGGCTTGCAGAAAAGACCGGGGAAAGGCCTGGAGAACAGGCCGGCCACCGGCGCTACAGCGCAGACATACAACACCCGGCACCACCTCGGTATGAAGATCAAAATCGTGAGGTATCGCGACAGGGGTGCCATGGTAAATATCAGGATGAATATCAGGACATGCAGGTTGAACCAGACAGATACCATGCTGATGATTACCCACACGAACGCGGCTATCCAGAACAAGCTGAAAGAACCCGTAGCAAAGTGTCATCCCGATATGACGACTATCGCCAGGCTGATAACCGTGATCGCTATAGGTACACGGACGAATCTCAAAGGCGTCATGCATCAGATCGCGCAGCAGTAGATGCAGGGCAGGGTAATCCGGCTATTGAAAGCAAAGGTCTGGTAGCAAAGATTCTCGATTTCAAACTTCCCGCGTCGATTAAGTTCGGTCTGATGGCACTTGCCATTGCAGTTTTGGTCGCGGCATCACTGTTAAAACCGATAGATAACTCCAGTCAGTCTCAGCTTGATAGTGCGTTCGTTCGTGCGTCGGTTGGATTTGCTCTGGCTAAAACGCTCAACGGCGTTATCTCAGTTGCTCAGGGAACCGAGTTTGCAGTGCAGCCGGCAGGGGTCGGAGTAAATTTTTCACCCGGTGAAATCCTTGATCCCGTTAATGATCTGGTAGAGCGTTTCTCATGGGTGATGTTTGTTGCTACCAGTTCTATCGGTATTCAAAAAATCCTCCTCGAGGTTAGTAGCTGGACTGGAATCAGTGTTTTGCTTGCCGGTGCGGGACTGTTTTTTCTGCTTACCAGGCTGCGTAACAGTGCCGTCGCAAGGCTTGCAGATATTGCCGGTAAGCTGCTGTTGGCGATTTTACTTGTACGGTTTTTGGTTCCGGTCGGCTCGCTTGCCAACGATTGGGTGTTCAAGCAATTTCTGCAACCTCAGTATGAGGCATCTTCTGCGGAACTTGAGGTCGCCAGTGCTCGCATCCGGGAGATCAGCTCACGGCAAACTCAGACGCTGGATAACGATGGGTCTTTCACTGATCGCGCCAAACGACTGTATAGCTCTGTGACCTCGAAATTTGATTTCGATGGAATGCTGGGTGATTACAAGCAATCGGCAGAAACAGTTAGTGAGAATGCGATTAATCTGGTGGCGGTTTTTGTGTTGCAGACAATCATTTTTCCGTTGTTATTTATGTATTTGATATATCGGCTGTTCAGATTTGTTGTACTGCCCCCAAGAGCCTTGCAGTAGTTCTCTCGGTCACGGGCCGCGCATACTAAACAACGTCCGGTGAATTATCTGTGTCGACAGCAGCGTGCTTTGCTGCTGCCGGCAGGTACAAATCCAGTAGCTCGTGGGCTTCTTCGATGCCGCTTTTTTTCAATGCAGAAAAGGTCTGCAATGTGCACTCAATGCCCTCTTTCTCCAGCCGCGATGCGGTTTTCATTAGCGTGGATTTAGCGGCATTCCTGCTGAGCTTGTCGCTTTTGGTTAAAAGGCAGTGTAGTGATGCCTGACCATCAATGGCCCACTCTATAAGGCGCCAGTCGTAGTCTGATAATGCGTGCCGGATATCCATCACCACCACCAGACACTTAAGTTCCTCGCGGTTTTTCAAATAACCGCCCAGCGCGGCTTGCCAGTGCCTGATTTGCGATTTTGATACCTTCGCATAGCCGTAGCCCGGCAAGTCCACCAGAAAATGTCCGGGCACTACTTCAAAGTGATTGATCAGCTGAGTTCTGCCGGGCGTTTTACTGGTGCGAGCGAGCTTTTTATTGCGCGTAATCGTGTTGATGGCACTGGACTTGCCCGCATTGGATCGTCCTGCAAATGCGACTTCTGCAAGGCTGTTCTCAGGTAATTGGCCAAGCGTATGTGCGCTGCTCAGGAACTGCGTATTGAAATAGGTAGAATTGATCATACGTGCCAGACCTTAGCTGAATCTCAGAGACTATACAGGCTCGGAATCATTGACCAGTATTTGTTACAATCGATGGCAGAATTTTATTTCACGTTCATTCAGGGCGTAGTTCCAATTACTCAATTTATCAGGTGTGATGATGCGTAAATCATTAGTCATTTTGTCTATCTGTGTGTCTGTGGCAGGCGTACTTTCGTCTCAGTCAGTGTTGGCGGCTGACGATGAGGTCAAACCCGCTCAGACCACAGAGATCAAACCCACCATCGCTGTGGGTGATGCGCAAGCCGGAGAAGCGGCGTCAGCACTGTGTGCCGGATGTCACGGGGTGGAAGGCATTTCTGAGCTGCCTGAAAATCCAAGCCTTGCAGGTCAGGGCGCGCCATATATCTATAAGCAATTAACCGAGTTTAAATCAGGCGCAAGAGTCAATGGCGTTATGCAGGGCATGGTCGCCGGCCTGTCGGATGATGACATGCAAAACCTGGCTGCCTACTATGCACAGTTGCCAGCCGCTGAGGCTGTATCACAGGCTGAAAATCTTGACCTTGGTCGACAAATCTATCAAGGCGGCATCACATCGATACAGGTACCGGCTTGTGCAGCTTGTCATGCTCCGGATGGTGCGGGCAATGACGCTGCTAAATTCCCGCGACTCGGTGGTCAGCGAAGCGATTATGTCGCACTGGCATTGAAGAACTTCAGGTCCGGAGCGCGCGCAAATGATGCCGGTGAAATGATGCGCATGGTAGCGAAGCGTATGTCCGACGAAGAAATCGATGCGGTGGCCAATTATGTGCAGGGTTTGCATTAACCTGGAGATCCGTTTGCTGAGCACACGGTAAATGTTTGGTGGTGTAACTGTCGTGTGTTGAAAAACACTACATGGAGTAAGTATTGGTTAAGCGCTTGTCTGCGGTATTCAATTGTGTGATGGAGAGCCTGTGAGAAGTCTGGTCAGACTGCTGGGTGCGGGCTTGTTAGTCGGGTCGTCGATGATTGCAAATGCACAGTCCGGTTACGAAGTACTGGAAACTCCGCTGCGTACCGCTAAAGCTGACAAAGTCGAGGTAGTTGAGTTTTTCTGGTACGGATGCGCACACTGTTTTCGCTTTGAACCCTATATAAAAGCGTGGAAGAAAAACCTGCCGGACAATGTTGAGTTCGTCCATGCTGCACCGCCGCTAAACCCTGCATGGAAAGTCCATTCGCAGGCGTTCTACGCTGCAAAGGTTATGGGCATAGCCGATCAGTTGCATGAGCCAATGTTCAACGCCATACACATTGATAAGAAACCGATGCGCAAGCCTAAGGATATTGTCAAACTGGTAGAGTCCCTCGGCCTTGATGGCAAGAAATTTCAGAAAGCTATGAAGTCGTTTAATGTCGATGCAAAGTTACGTCAGTCAATGAAACTGGCGATTAACGCAGGCATTAACTCCGTCCCGACAATGCTCATCAATGGAAAATACCGCACCAGCGAATCTATTGCCGGCAGCTATGAAAACCTGATCAAAGTGCTTAGTGATCTGGTCGAGCAAGAAAGCGCGCAATAGAAGTACTCGAAGAGTTTACTCGTCAAATAATATTAATCAGGGAGTTTGAATAAGTGACTACAAGTATCGCAATCACTTGAATTGATTCAAGCCTGTGAGTACTGACCGATCTTGTGCTGCAACTCATTAATCTCAGACATCATCACGCCTTTTTCGGCAGAAAGTTCAGCGACCTGGCGTCTTAGACTGGCGACATCCGGTGGATTAACACCACTGGTGAGTTCGTTATTCAGGGCAGCAGTTTGTCGTTGCTGATCTGCCAGTCGTGTTCTTAGCTGATCACGCTCAAAGCTGAGCTTGTCAACTGCAGCCTGCAATTCACGCATATGTCCGGTAGAGCCTGCACCGGCAGCGCCAACTTTACCACTTTGGTTTTGCGTCTGAAGGCGGCGGTTCTCGTCTTCCAGCTTATCGATGTTGGCTTGCATTTTTGCGACCATCGGTTTGAGTCTGGATACTTCCAGTTCCAGGTCGTTAGATTCGGATCCTTCTTTACTCAGCGCTTGATTAACTGCCTGTTTTACACGCTGATCAAAACCTGCCTGTTCCTGTTCCAATCGAACTGACCACTGTCGGTAATCTTCACGTTCGCGTTCTATGTTGTCGAGCTGTTGCTTGACAGTGTAAAGCTCCGCCTGAGCCTCTTCACGCTCGCGTGCTTCAACTGCAACACGTTGCCTTAGTTCTGCATTTTCCCGGTCTGCGGAACGCAGTTCAGTGGCTTCCTTTTGAAGCGCCAGGTAATCGGCATTGCTCTGCACTGATTCCAGGTTTTGCATTTCGTTCTGGGCATCCGTGAGCTGCATTGAAAGCTGTTGAGCCATGCGATCTTTCTCATCGGAGGAAGATTTCAGCGCCTTGGTCAGATTCTGTAGTTTATGGTTTTTTGCACGCTCTTCAGCCAGCTGATTCTGCATTGATGTGATTTCGGAGCGTGTTTGATCAACCTGACCGGTTAGTTGTCTGTGTTGTGACTTATTGCGCTCAAAGTCCTCACGGCCTTGATCGATTTTGTTGTTGAGGGCCGCAATCTTTGTTTTCAGATTGTTGTTTTCTTCTTCAAGCGTAATATTTGAGCCTTTGAATCTTGATATCACCCGCGCCTGTTCTTCTTCAGTATCCGCCAGTGTTCTGCGCCACTCGTGTTCAACACGACGTGCACTTTTCTGTTGCCCGATTTTGCCTAATGCCCAGCCAATGAGTAAACCGATCAATACCGCAAGTGCCAGAAAAGCCCACATTTTGGTGATCAGGAACACTATGGAAGGGCTGAGTGATGAAAAGAATGACATTTGACCGGTTACTCCGTTTAGATATTAAATTCTATGCGTCTATTGGCTGCACGACCCGCGCCGGTATCGTTGCTTGTGATCGGTGCAGTCTCACCATAGCCTATCGGGCTGAGTCGACTGGACGGGACATCCTTCTCCACCAGGTAATCACGCACCGCAGCAGCTCTTTGTTTGCTTAAATTCAGGTTAGTCACGGCATCCCCCGAACTGTCTGTGTGACCAGCGATCTCTACAACCAGATCGTCGTAACCCAGAATAGCCGCAGCGACATCATCGAGGACACTTTTTGCACTGTTTGTGAGCGTGGTGCTGCCTTTATTGAAGACAATATTTCTGGTCGGCAGGGCGTTGAGCTCCTGCATCAGAGATTCAGCGATAAGGTCTTCTTCGCTGTTTGATGCACTGATACGGGACACTGAAAAATTATTCAACACACCCAGTTTATTACCGGCAATTTCAGTCGCTGCAATTGAAAGATCACGTGCTGTCTCGCGGTCTTCGACATTACCGCTCAGACTCATCTGGCCAGCGCGAATGTTGACTACAAATTCTGATACATGGCGAATCTCGGAAGTGACAATAAGTGCGTCGTCTATCCACGAGGCTGCGTCAACAGAGTTGGAAACTTTCAGTTCATCGAAGTAACCACCTATGCCAAACAGATTGTTTAGACCTTCTCGAAGCCCGCTGGTATCGGTCTCCGGGCCAACCAGGCCTGACAGGGTAATCTGATTATTCTCTGAGCTGATCTTTACAGAAGCCGGTCTCGTGTCGACAGTCTTGACAGGGGTCGGTGGTACAATTGCCGTTTTCACCACTGCCTCTTCCTTATCTTCAGCGGCTACTGCTGCGGTATCCGCTTTTGCGATTGTTTTTGTCGCATCAGCTGTTTGCGGTGTTTCAGCCGGTGCTGCTTTCACAGTGAGGTTATCTACGATGTTCAGGTCTTCGCCCAGGAGTCTGTCGGCTGTGGCAATCTTTGCCCGGCGAATTTGTTCGGCATTAACAACACCGCCAATTACTACATCTTCGCCGGTAACTTTTAGAACCGGATTGCTGATTCCATCGAGCTGATCGATCATGGATACCATACCTCGCAACCATTCCGGGGGTGTACTGCCGCCAAAACTCGATAGCTCATTTCTGACATTGGCCCGGCCGAACTTGCCAGCAAGAGTGGTGCTGATGAGTTCGATGGTTTCGTTGTCCGGTACGATCCCCTGGACGCTAATCCTGCCTTGCCTGGATGCGATCGTCAGTGTTGGTGGAGCCGCCGCAGTGGCGGTGGTATCAACGATCAGCGGTGCGGCCGGTGAGCTGTTTTGATCGCTATTGCCCTCGGCACTGGTTGCGGCAGATTCATTGCCATCGATGGTGAGATTATTGATCACCCGGCTGACCCCGTACACTGACCGGGCGGCATCTGTAGCACGCTTGCTAACTGCTTCTGAACTGACTGATCCAGTCAGGTAGACGTCCTGACCTTCGATTTTGAAACCATCACCGACAGAGCCTTGCAAAGCAGTGGTGACTCGAGCTGTGAGTTCCCGCTCAATGTTTGGTTGTAGTTGCCTGAAGCTTAGCAGTGCCGCAGCGGCAGTCAGCAAGGTAACCAACAAAACCAGCGATAATGTAGTGCCTACGCCTCCCGCGCGCGACGATCCATATATATTACTTTGCATTGCTTTCTCTATTGTTCTTATTAGCGGCAGCTAACGGTTGTGTCGCTCGCGGCTACGACACAGCCCGATGTAAATCCTGATCCGCTGTATGTTCTATCGGTAGCTTTCACATCGACAGACGGCCTGATTAATGGTCCAACCATTTCTACTTGTTATCTTACTCAATTGTAGTCGAATCAGGAAAAACCTCTATGAGACTAGCAAAAGTGAGAGTTAACGATCCTGACCACAACGAAAGTATTCCTTCCGAGTGCTAATTTAGCCGTCACAGCTGGTCCGATACGCAGTAAGGTAGTCGTTCAGGTCAATTCACACTTAACTTTTGTCAAATGCCGGCCAACAAAAACACTTCATCGTCATATTTTGCCAGAAAATTGACGTCTAATTTCATTTTAATTGTAGCTGCTGTTTTAGCGGCGATCCTGCCTTTCAATAAGGTTTCGGCGAGTGACCGGATTATCCTCGAATGTAGCGCCGGAGCTGTCGATGAAATCTCGCTTGCTGAATGTGTGGCGTTGAAACTGGAGCAGGCGGAGGTGACTCTTGAGCAGGCTGAGGACGCCTGGCAAAATCTTCTGCAATCGACACCTCCGTCTCTTGAGGGTGATTCACAGACAAATTCAAATGAGGTACAAAGTGATTCCTTTGAGAACGATGATTCACAAATAGAATCATCCGACGTCATTGCTATTGTTAATGATTCGGCTTTGAAATCGGGTGTCTCAACCGCAGGCACGACGGTAATCAACATTGATGAAGGTGACCGGCCAATTGATGGGCCAATCGATGAGTCGGCTGCTGATCAGGTTTTTGATACATCAGTTGATTCACAAGAACGCTTTGGTTTTTTACCGGCACTTTTTCGAAGCTTTCGTGACCAGCAGTGCGCCTGGCAGGCGTCAATATTCGGTAGTGACAGAACGCGCTTGTACTATCAGGCCTGTGTGGCTGCACTGACTCAGACCAGAGCGCAAGAACTAACTCACTACCTTGTGGCACAACGATCCCGGTCTACTCGCGGCGTGAGCTTTCGAGGTTACTATGTAAAGACTGAAAATGGCGCCCAGTTTCAAGCCTGTGAACGTCGCACTGACTGGTGGTTAGATGGATCGGAGTCGGTGCTTTCTGCACTGGAACGCCGTTATCTGGAAATCAGATCTCAAAGCGCCGGCGATAGTAATCTGTTGTATGCGGAACTGCATGGCACGCTGACAGATGCACCGGTAAATGGACCCGGTGCAGACTTTAGTGCGGTGCTGTCTGTTCGCGAAATCAATTTACTGCGACCCGTCACTGAAACGGACTGTGCATATCAGGAATTTGCAATAGATTCTTTGGCGGTAGCGCAAAATGCGGGTCTTGCCACGCCGCCAGCGATAGTCAGCGCTGCCACAGTAGACGACTATGCATCATCAGGATTCTTATACGGCTATTTCAACTTTTGGATTGCCGCTTGTTCGGTGACAGAAAACAACGTTTGCAGCGCTGAGACCGAGGCAGAGTTCGCAAGTAATGGTGACTGGAAACTGCGAATAGACCGTTCGCTTGAGGGAGACTGGCGCGTTATGTTGATTTCAACCACCGATGATCAATTGATCGAAAAACAACTGACGCTGCAAGTAAACGATGCAGATATTTTTCTTGAAAAATCCTTTTCGCTGCCATTGCGAGTACCGATAGATCAGGGTGTAGAGATTGCCAACGGTGCGGCTGCCCGCGAGCTCGTGGCGGAATTAAAGCGTGGCCGTGAACTTCGCTTTCAATGGTTTGATGAGGTAAATGTTTTGTCTGAATTGAAGTTTTCACTGATTGGTATAACGCGGGCGCTGCAATATTTTGACAACCCCAAGTCATAGCTTCAGCTTTTACCAGCAGGGTTTGTAAATTACCACCGATGAAGCATTAAAATCTGCGCCACTATGCTGGCTGCCACAACTGAATTTTGTTTGCCGCTGATTTGTCTGACTCCTACCGGCATATAGAAGTTTTTCAACTGGCTTTCTTTAATATCGTTTTTTAGTAATCGGGTTTTGAAAATATCGGCTTTTTTTTCTGATCCAATACATCCAATGAATGAACCCTGGTCAGTCAGTTGTTTTAGAGCTGCCTCACAGTATTGATAGTCGAGTTCATGATCCGTTGTCATAATAATCACAATATCGTTTTTATGTGAGTGATCTGTTGCGGTGTCTATTCTTGTTATTTCAATTGGCAGGCTACTGCATTGTTTCCGGATCTCATCGGCCACCGGGTGATTGCCAATCAGGGTTATTGCAATGTTGTCCGCACGTATGTTTCGTAGAAGCAAAGTAGAGTTGCCGTTTTTCGTTGAACTGTAATCTACACTGTTACCAGCTTTTGTCAGAGTTAACTCTTCAACTTCTGTAATGTGTAAAACTTCTGTACGAATAACCTGATCGTCAAGGTTGTTGTCAAATTCGCGCAGCAGTGTGCAACATACACCGTTGTGGCTATGGTTCCTGAGTTCAGTTAACCACTGTGGATAGTTGTTGGCATCGAAATACTCATAGACAACTTCACAGTAGCTGTTGTCTGTGCCTGCGACTTTACCCAACTGGAGCTGTTCGGTATGCCAGGCAACCGGGTGAGCGAGCAATTGTGCTGCGGTTTTAAGTATTTTCTTATGTCGCTGATCCGAACTATTAAAACGTCTGGATTTAGCGTCCGAGTGCAGTAATGCCACACCCGTTGTGTCAGGTGAGCTGCCATGGTAGGCAACTATGGTAGCAACGATAAACGGCTTCCGGTCGATGAAAAACTCGTGCAATGTTGTAATCCATTCGCTCAAGGTGATTCTCTTATTGTGTAACGGTTGCTGATGGGATAATTGCACATATGAAGGCGAGCTTACTTTTTTTTGACGCTCATGGCTGCTCTTTGCCTGATGACTACGGCCAATGTTTTTAATTGTCTATCCAGCAACGACCACGGCAGAGCGGAATCTGAGTCTTGTGTCGGCCGAAATACGGCTTTTCCCTCATATTCAGTTAGATTCTGTCATCTGTCTCCAGCTATTTATCTCTCTTCATTACTGATCTCTATTGCGTCATCCCGATGGCATGAAACTTGGCAGGTGTAACGGTGCATCTGTCTGATTTACAGTTCTTTGAGAAACCCAAATAGCCAATGAATAAGAAAATTCTCGCACCAGCCGTTGTGTTCGGTTTTGTATTTTCCGCTAGTCCGGTTGCGGCTCAGTCGATTGACCAGGGCTTCAAGAAGCGATTCTACATTGGTATTGGCGCCGGACAATCCAACCTCGACCCTGACACTGATGCCGTTCCCGGGCTATCAATATCTGATGATTCTGACACGGCGGGCCTGGTGACGGTGGGCTTTGATTTCAGCCGTCGTCTGACTGCGGAGTTGCAATATGCAGATCTGGGAACAGCTGAACTGAGCAGTGGCGGAGGTGTTGATTACACGTCGACGGCGCTGACTGGTCTGTACTACTTGTGGAACGGATTTACGTCTTCAGACTTTCTCGATTTTGATGGATTAGATCGACGAGCCGGATTATCTCTGTATGGTCGGCTGGGTGTCGGTTATTCCGAATACGATACTCGAGGATCGGTGCAACTTGAACGCACTAGTGATACTCAGTTGGTAGCCGGACTCGGCATCGAGTATTCGTTGGTTGGTGGCTTTGGGGTTCGTGCGGAATATATAAGTTTTGATTCTGATGCCACCTACACCGGGCTCGGTGTGCACTATCGATTTGGTCGTGGACCGCAGGGAAATGCAAAAGCCAGCCCCTCCGCTGTGACAAATGCTGACGAGAATCTGCCGATACTGCCGCCACCCAATCCGATTGCAACCTTGCCGCCGCCGCCGCCGCTACCTTCTCTTGAGCTTCCACCTGTTCCTGCAACAGTAGTGACAGATGGTGATAATGATGGTGTGAGTGATGCGCTGGATGACTGCCCACAAACAGCGGCAGGTGTACCGACAGACGCTTCGGGCTGCGTGATGTTTAACGGTGTGCTGCCGGGAGTTAACTTTGTTGCCGGTTCTGACACGTTACCTGAAGCCTCACGTGTCGTGCTCGATGACGTCGTTAGTACACTTCGCGATTTTCCGAATCTGCGCGTTTCTGTGCAAGCACATACGGATAGTCAGGGTGATGAAGATGCGAATCTCGGTTTGTCCCGCAATCGTGCTATTGCGGTGGTCAGATATCTGGTTTCTCAAGGTCTGCCGGTTGAAAGATTCGAAGCTCGCGCGTTTGGTGAGTCACGACCGATAGCCGATAACAATACTCGTGAGGGTCGGCTGTTAAATCGTCGTGTCGAGTTCTTCGTTTTACCCAAGAGCTAACCGCGTTTCGGTTGTTATAAAGAAGTTATAGAGATCACAATTGCTATAGTTCCGTTAGACCATCACGGTTTAGCCACTGCCATTGCTGCAACCCGATAACGCGTTCGAAAGGTTCGTCATACGCTGCAGACAGCGTTACTGGCTCACCATTGTTCGGGTGCGTGAATTTTAAACTTTTTGCATGCAGAAGTAGCCTGGCACAGTGCAACTGTTGTTTAAAAAATCGGTTGTGGGTTGTCTTGCCGTAACTTGTGTCACCAATGATAGGGTGACTGATATGTTTCATGTGTTGTCTTAGCTGATGTCTTCGGCCGCTTTCGGGTCGCATTTTAAGCAGACTGTAACGGGCTTCGGGATACTGATCGACAGCGAACGGCAAGGTAATACGTGCCAGCGTCTCATAGTGAGTAGTTGCCGTTTTTTTTGGTTTTTTCGGAGCATCTTTGTCGCGTACCGGATTATCGATAGATCCTTTATCGTCGGTATGTCCTCTGACGATGGCAATGTAGTCTTTGTAAACCTCGTGATTCTGAAACTTCTGCGCCAGCTTGGAAGCTGTTTCTCTGTTAAGTGCAAACAGCAGGGCTCCTGAAGTTGGTTTATCGAGTCGATGAGCCGGAAACACTTCCGAATTTATTTGTTGCTGTAGTATTTCCTGTGCGTTTTGCTGTTCGTGAAAATCGATTGCGCTTTTATGTACGAGTAAACCTGCAGGTTTATTGATTACAACAAGAGATTGATCTCTGGCAATTATTGTTAAATGTGGTGGTTTTATTTTCTGCTGATCATCAGTTGAGTTGCCCATTTTTTGTTGGTTAGTCGTTGTGCCGGCTATTGGTTTTATGCCACTGTTCTTTTTGATCATGGTTTGTCATTGATCAAGTAATGGCAGGCGAGCAGTTTGACTTTCAGCCTGGTTCTTTATCTTTGGTAACGGTGGCCTCTATCTCTTCGTTTTCAAGACGTTTCCATAAATCTTCAACCCAGCCCTTCATAATAATCGCCTCTTCCCATCGATTGGACATCTCCATGCCATCCGGACCTGTCATGGCGTACTCGGGAGGTGCCAGCTCTGTTTGAAAAATAAGTGTGTCGGTCGCAGCCGAACGCTTGCGCCAGTATCGAAAGCCGGCTTCCCACCAGTCGAGAAACTGAACAACCCATTTTTGATGCTGAGGAAATTCAAGCTGTAACTGAATTTGCTGAGCCGAAGAAATTCGACCCTGAAAAGCATCTGCCCGGCGCAGAATTTTATCTACCAGTTGTGATTCTTCGTCGCTTAGTGGCAATTCGAATTCGCGATCGACGACATAGTGTGACAAGTCTACGCCGAGTTTCATGTCCGGTACCGCTTCAAGCAACTGTGTGGTGTAGCCAAGATCATTGGTTACCGAGTTGCGGTGCGTCTCAAACTCTATACTGACACCTGCCTTGTCGGCCTCTTCCATCCAGTCCTGGACCATCAGTGATGCCTCTTCAACGCTGCTGGGTATCACCTGGGCGATAATATTAACGACGACGGCGTTGAATTCACGTGCCATTTCCAGTACTGGCAGTGCGTCATCCATGCTGGCAGGAAGGGCGTTAATCACGCAACCCAGCTCATATTGACGGAACAACGGCATGGTCTTGTATGCGGATTCGCGATCGGCTGCGGCCAGATCTATTGCTATTCCCGCAAAGCCGGCATTTTTGACCATCGCAAACTGCTCTTCCAGCGAAGCTGCATCATGGCTGCCTCTGCCCGGATCCATTGCCCGCAGCGATTGAAAAACGTCGAGTCGAGGCACAATTACTCCTAAAATTATGAGGTTTGCGGGGATTATGAACTACTGGCGGAACCGGTGCTAAACCGATGTGTTGGCGCAGGCGACTGCCAGCTATTCTGCCAGCTATTCTGTTTGGATAGTATTATCTGACTTTACAAAGGTTTACTATACCGTACTGTGCTCAAGAGTTAGCTATCGTTAGAATTTGCATCCATGGCGGCACTCTGAAAATGACTACATTTATCAGGAGCTGTGCTGACTGTGTCAGTTGTCCCTGGTTGCTAGCGTTTTTTATAAAATTACACAATCAAAAAGGTTAAAGGAAAACTATATGCACTTTCATAACAAGTATCTGGCCGAATTCTTCGGCACCTTCTGGCTGGTGCTGGCAGGATGTGGCTCTGCCATTTTTGCAGCTGTCTTTGCAAGCAGTGCAGGGATAAACATTGGACTGGTGGGTGTTTCACTTGCGTTTGGTCTGTCTGTATTGACCATGGCCTATGCAGTTGGGCATGTATCCGGTGGTCATTTTAATCCGGCAGTTTCTATCGGATTGTGGGTTGGTGGTCGTTTTGGATTCGGGCACCTTATTCCATACATCATTTTTCAGGTTCTGGGTGCGGTAGCGGCGGCTTTTGTATTACATTGGTTCATTACCAATGCCGGTGGTGCTGCAACAGACGCCAACGGTCTTAACGGTGGAGCTATCGGTACATTAGCGTCCAACGGATATGGTGAAGCATCACCAGGCGGGTTCAGCATGGAGGCAGTGATTGCGATGGAAGTAATAATGACTGCATTCTTTCTGATCATCATCATGGGTTCTACCGATGATCGCGCACCTGCCGGATTTGCACCGATTGCCATCGGTCTTGGTCTGACACTGATACACCTTATCTCTATCCCTGTGTCTAACACATCAGTTAACCCTGCCAGAAGTACTGGTCCGGCTCTGATATCCAGCCTTTTTGGAGAAGGTGGAGAGACTCCTCTGACTCAGTTGCCGGTTTTCTGGGCAGCACCAATTGTTGGTGCAGTGCTTGGTGCAATTATTTATCGCCTGATCGTATCCGGTGCAGCACCTGCTGAGAAAGAAGTTGAGCGTGTTGAATACCGTGAGCCTGAGTATCGTGAGCCTATGCCGCGTGAGCCTGCGTATCGTGACCATGCTCCGGCTGATCGTGACAACTATCGCGACTACCGTGATGATTATCGAGACGAACGCTACTAGTACTCAAAGTACCAGGTAGTAAACTGTAGAATACGTGGCGCAGTGATGCGCCACGTTTTTTTTTGCCTATTTGTTCTATCGCGAACAGCTTCATAAGGATGTGCAATACATCAACAACTCCAATACGCCGCTAGCTCAGAGATCAGGGAATGCGTAGTTCTGCACGACAGGAACAACCACACGCAGATCGTGATGATTTTGCGAACCTGAGAAAATTATCCCCTTACGTCTGGCGATACAGCAAGCGTGTAGCTCTGGCGCTGGTATGTCTGCTGACAGCAAAACTAGCCACGGTTTGTATCCCGCTGGTGTTGAAAGGAATTATTGATCATCTTGACGCAGGTCAGCCAGCCACTGGCTCAGTAGCAGATCCAATAACGCAGAACATCGTACTCGTCGCACCGATGGCACTTCTCATCGCTTACGGTGCTTTGCGACTTGCCGGTGGGTTTTTCAACGAATTGCGCGATATTCTTTTTGCACGCGTGCGCTACAGCGCCATGCATCAGATGTCAGTCGATGTGCTGGATCATTTGCATCGATTATCACTTCGATTTCATCTCGAGCGAAATACAGGCGGTATCTCACGCGATCTTGAGCGTGGTACCAGAAGCCTGGCTTCGGTGCTGAATCTGATGGTCTTCAGTATTCTGCCGACATTGGCGGAGTTTTTACTGGTGGGTGCGATTCTGCTGGTGCGCTATGAATGGCAATTGATGGCGGTAATCCTGTTAACGGTTCTGGCTTATGTGGCATTTACGCTTGCACTCAGTTCGTGGCGAATGAACTTTCGTCATGCGATGAACAAATATGAAAGTGAAGCCAATGGTCGAGCCATTGATAGCCTGCTTAACTACGAGACGGTCAAGTACTTTAACAATGAGAAGATGGAGAGTGACTACTACGATAAGAAGCTCGACCTCTGGCAGAATGTTGGTCTTAAAACACAGATCAGTTTGTCTGCGCTCAACTTTGGACAAGGCGCGATAGTAACCATAGGTGTGACGATTATCATGATCCTGTCCGCCAGAGAAGTTGCTGCAGGCAATATCACCATTGGTGATCTGGTACTGATCAATACGCTAATGCTGCAACTGTTTATTCCATTAAGTATTCTCGGGTCTGTATATCGCCAATTGCAGTATTCGTTAGCTGATATGGATCTGGTTATCAAACTGCTGGATAAAACGCCGGAAATTGTAGATACAGAGGGAGCGCAGGCTCTTAAGATCGGGCAGGCCAGTGTGCGATTCAGGAACGTGGCGTTTCACTATAACGATGACAGACAGATACTTAAGGATATTGATTTTGAAATACTGGCAGGTAAAAAGCTCGCCGTAGTCGGACCGTCCGGCTCTGGTAAGTCAACACTGGTCAGGCTGTTGTTCCGCTTTTATGAAGTCACAGGCGGAAGTATTGAAATAGATGGTCAGTCGATAGCTTCGTGTACGCAGGAAAGTCTGCGGCGTGAGATCGGTATTGTTCCTCAGGATACAGTGCTCTTTAACGATACAATTCGCTACAATATCGCTTACGCAAAGCCGGATGCCACGGATGATGAAGTGCTCGCCGCTGCCACGAGTGCTGATCTTGCTGAGTTGTTGTCCAGACTGCCTGATGGTTTGGATACTATCGTTGGAGAGCGTGGGCTGAAGTTGTCCGGTGGTGAGAAGCAACGTCTCGCAATCTCACGTGTCATATTGAAGTCACCTAAAATCATCGTTTTTGATGAGGCTACTTCAAGTCTTGACAGCCAGTCAGAACGGGCAATCCTTGGAGCGTTGGATAAGATCAGTCATGATGCAACCACAATGGTTATTGCACACCGCTTGTCCACAGTGGTTGATGCAGATGTTATCCTGGTGATGGACAACGGCCGGATTGTTGAATCCGGCAACCATGAAGCATTGCTGCTTAAAGAGGGTCTTTACAGTAAGTTGTGGGAGATACAGCAAAGTGATTCCGCATCATCCGACGGCTCAAACTGATGCCGCCGCAAGAGTAAACCTGTCCGATATCAGGTTTGCTGTCAGATATTTTTACACTAACAGTCGATTGCCAGTCGGATTGCTTTTTAACCTGCAGATGACGCCAGAGTTGATGCGCTGATGATTTTACTTACATCATCATTGAATTTTTGGTTAGCTTCATCAAACGCGTTTTTGATGCCGCGACGCAAAGCCACAGAATATCGAGTACCGGTCGGAGATCCCCAAAAGCTTATTATTGATTTTACTTCTGATTTGCTGAAATCCGAATAAGCAATGGCTAACATTGAACGTGAAAAGTTTTTGTTAAGGGTTGCGATTTCGGCACGTCTGGATTCTGTTGTAGTTTTATAGAAATTGTAGTCATTAGCCGTTGACCGGGATTGCGGTGCATTTGCCGCAAACGCGGAGACTGACGATTGAAACACTGTGATATCCATTTGAAGTGCGCTCTCCATTGCAGCCAGTTCTGCTATGTCTACCAGCGCCGCTTTTGATGCGGACTCCAATCCTTTCGCGGTATCGATTGTCGCGTTGATGCCGTTGCGGTTGGCGTTCATCAGTGCCAGAGCTTCTGCCAGTGATGCTTTGCGACCAAGCGGTGTGTCAAGCCATTGAACAATTTTTTTGCGCTCGTGCCAGTTTAGTGTGCTATCGATTTCATCCAGAATATGTTTCTCGAAGTGCTTCGGCTGGTAGGTGTTTTTGATCGCGCTAAGTATTTGAGACTGAACATCTGCGTTGCCTTCCTGCTCGTTCTGAAATGTGCTCGAGAATTGTTTCTGGATCTGCGTCGAGAACTGTTCAATGCGAATTTCAGCACTGGAGTTCTGATAGATTGACAATCCTTTATCGACTTGTGTGTTGGCAATGGTCAGTTGAGAGCAAAGTATTAATACAGTGCCCAGTACATTTCTTTTACGCACGTGAATTTCCCGGGTTTATCATTAGCTGGTCATCTCCCCTGGCGGGAGCAAACCAAAATTTTGCCTGTAAAATTTAGTGAGCGCCGTAAGACTGCTTCAGTTGTACTGATTTTGTCCCCGTCTCACGACATCGTACAGACTCACTATATCTGTCGGTCCGCTGTGACAATTTCTTGAACAGTGCAGGTCGTTTGCCGGAGTTTCTGGCAGGTTTCTATAAAAATCGCTAACCGTTACCCGATTTGTCAGCGAATATGGGTTGATCCGGCAAAAACCAAATCCGGATTTGTGAAGCTGTTCAATTCGTCCGGCCGGGTGATTTCCGGCAGTTTATCCAATGGTAAAATGCAGCATTATTTTGCTTTTATATTTTCAGTTGCCAGATACAATGAGGCATCCAGCCGATGACGTCGAATAACTGGTAATCGGCTATCGTTTTCGTATTTGGGCGACAGATTGGCATACTTTGAATATAGAGAATTCCGCACTTAAGTACTTGCAGGACCTGTTTGGTTATGAGCAATTCAGAGGTGATCAGCAAGCTGTAATTTCGCGTATTATCAATGGTGACGATACGCTGGTTCTTATGCCAACAGGTGGCGGCAAGAGCCTTTGTTATCAGATACCTTCGCTTGTGCGTGACGGTGTGGGTATTGTTATTTCGCCGTTAATCGCACTGATGCAGGATCAGGTACAACAACTTTGTCAGAACGGTGTCAGAGCTGCGTTTGTTAATTCGAGTCTCTCTGCAGCTCGCAACAGCAGCATAGAAGGTCAGGCCATTAATGGCGAGTTGGATATACTCTATATGGCGCCTGAACGACTCATGTCGGCTGCCGGACAGCAACTGCTGTCGCAACTTAATATTGCGCTCTTTGCTATCGATGAGGCGCACTGTGTCTCACAGTGGGGGCATGATTTCAGACCCGAGTACACTCAGCTGGCGTCACTTGCCGATCAATACCCGGATGTGCCACGGGTCGCATTGACAGCAACAGCGGATGAGAATACCCGCGAAGACATCCGCAAGCATCTCAGGCTTGCGCATGCCAAAGTTTTTATCAGCAGCTTTGACCGACCCAATATTCAGTATCGCATTGAAGGCAAAAATAATCCGCGCCAACAACTGCTGCAGTTTATCAGGAGCGAATATCCTAAAGCGTCCGGTATCGTGTACTGTCTTTCACGCAAGCGAACCGAAGATTTTGCAGCGTATCTTCAAACTCAGGGTATCAATGCGCTTTGCTACCATGCCGGACTCGATAGTCAAACTCGTGCAGATAACATGCAGCGTTTCATTGTTGAGGAAGGGGTGGTTATGGTGGCGACTATCGCATTTGGCATGGGGATAGACAAGCCTGATGTTAGATTCGTAGTACATCTTGATATGCCGAAAAGTATTGAATCCTATTATCAGGAAACCGGTCGGGCGGGTCGTGACGGACTGCCGTCTGTTGCCTGGATGGTCTATGGTCTGCAGGATGTTATCTCACTACAGCAGATGCTCGGTGAATCTGCAGCCAATCAGGAAGTAGTTCAGATCGAACGTCATAAACTCAATGCCATGCTCGGTCTCTGTGAAGCTACCGAATGCCGTCGTCAGACGCTGTTGCGCTACTTCGGTGAAGTGCTGGATGAACCGTGTGGCAATTGTGATATCTGTATATCACCGGTTAAAACCTGGGATGCAACAGAGGCAGCGCGGATGGCACTGTCTGCGGTTTATCGAACCGGGCAACGTTTTGGAGCATCCTATCTGACCGATGTTCTGCTCGGTAAATCTGATGACAGAATCATCCGCTTTAAACACAATACTCTGAATGTTTTCGGGCTTGGTAAAGAGCACGACGCCAATACATGGCGAAGCGTATTTAGACAACTGATAGCGCGTTCTCTGCTAACCACCGATATGGAACGCAAAGGAGGGCTGCGATTGACTGAACTGGCGCGTCCTGTTTTAACCGGAGTCGAGAAGCTGTCTTTCAGAGTAGATGAACGACCCGTTAAACAAAAAAGAACCCGAAGTGGCAGAACAGTTGCTGTAGAAGATAATGATTTATGGGAAGAATTGCGAATCACAAGAAGTGATATTGCAAAAGAGCAGGGTGTGCCAGCGTATGTTATTTTCCATGATGCTACCTTAATGGAGATGGTGGAAAATAAACCGCGATCACTTGATGCTATGGCGGCAATTTCCGGAGTCGGTGCAGCCAAGCTTGAGAAGTATGGTCAGCAATTTCTTGATGCAATCAACAACAGCCAGCACGCGACTGATCCGGCGAAAATCAGAGCGCAGGTATTGGACGCAGTTAAATCCGGCACACCATTAAACGAAATTTCTGATCACTGTGGATTGTCGGCATCTCAAACAGATAAATGCCTGATTGCGCTTGCTCGAATTGGCGAGTTAGACCATGATGCAATTACAGCAGGCTTTTCCGAGCAGGAATGCTCAGAATTAGAAGCGGAAATATTATTTTCAATCGATGCGGGCGAGAAATCACTGGAACCTGCTTTTGAGAGGTTGAACGGTAAGTATACGATGTGGGTACTGAAACTGATGCATGCATCGATTAGTTCAGAGCTGCATGTTGACTAGTTTACAATATTCATGCAAATTTTTACTTTGTCTACTTTGACGAATTTTTTTATCTATTAATATCCCCCGCGTGGACTTGCGCAAATCTTTATGAGTATGCCCGAGCTGTGGTTGTAGGAGGTAATTGTGAATTTTAATATTTTTTTACCTGTGCTTAGAATTGCTTCTTTTGGCAGCCTGTTTTTATTAGCTGCATGCTCAAGCTCAGACTCTGACCAGACAGTTTCACAATCAGGTCCTCCGGATAACATACAGCAACTGAATGTCGGTAACACAATTTCCGGATCTCTTATTGACGGACAGCAAACGCTTTACCGTGTGCCATCCGGTGCAGAGATTGTACTAATCAGCGAGTCCGGTGATGCAGATCTGTTTCTGACAAATAGTCCGGTCCCTGCCAGCGCTACTCTGTTATGCGTAAGCAATGACTTTTTTCAGGAAGAGAACTGTACGGCAAGCGTTGATGATGGTGAGCTGTATGCAGTGGTTATCGGGCGCACCGACCCTACCACTTATACCTTGTCTGCAACGACCGATTGTTCTGTGCCGTCGATTAATCGCTGGGTCTATCGCAATATGCTTGACTACTATTTGTATGCCGACTTTGTGCCCGAGGTTGACCCGGAAAGCTTCGACTCTACCATTGAGCTAATAAGGGAACTTCGTTTTAATGAGCTCGATCCGTTTAGCAATGTGCAGGGAGCAATAGAGCAGAACGAATTTTCTGAAACGGGTATTGACTTCGGCTTTGGTCAGCGCTGGCTGCGAGATAGCCAGGGCAATCTGCGTATAGCACGAGTGTATGATGATTCACCGTTTGGCAGAGCCGGTATTCAGCGCGGTGATACTATTGTCTCTATAAACAACGAGTCGATTAATGATTTAACCAATGCGCGATTTTTTGAACTGACAGGCGACAGAGATAACCGTATCGTTTCGAACTGGGAAGTGATAAAGGCCGATACAGGTGTCACAGAGTTTATTCCGGTCACCATTGGAGAGTTCACAGCCAATACGGTTTTACATGTAGATACTTTTACCAATGACCTTGTCGATGGCGCCATTGGTTATCTGGCGTTCGAAAGTTTCATACGTACCTCCGAGGACGATCTCAATGTAGCATTTGGTCAGCTTGCTTCAGACAATGTCACGGAGCTTGTGCTGGACCTCCGCTATAATTCTGGTGGGTTAATTTCAATTGCGCAAAGACTGGCAAGTCAAATCGCAGGTCCTTCAATTGACGGACAAACACTGGTCAGTTACCGCTACAACGAAAAATACCCGCAAGCAGATTTTGATTTTTTAGGAATTAATGCTGTCCCTTCGCTCGGCCTTGATCGTGTCATTGTGATCACGAGCGGTGCTACAGCGTCTTCTTCGGAACTGGTAATCAATTCTTTGCGTCCGTATATGGAAGTCGTTACCATCGGTAGCAGAACCACCGGCAAAACGCTTATCTCACAGCGGAGAACTTTCTGTGGTATTAATCTTAATGCGATGGAAGCTGATGGCGTCAATGTAAATGGAGTCAGTGTTTCGGGAGGAATTGCCGCGGATTGTTTCGCTGCTGATGACCTGACGCGTGACTTCGGTATTGACGCCGCAGGCGATGTAGAGGGAATGCTCGGCGCCTCACTGGACTATATTTCAGATGGAACCTGTGTAGTAGATCCGGTGTTCGCAAAACGGTCAGATACGACGGCACAATTTACCGATTCAAGTCCGTTACCTGCGACTGTACTGGATTTACCACGACAGTAGTCGTCAACAAGTCTGACTGATTGACAGTCAGGCATCACCATTCAGGTATTGCTATTGTTTGTGGTTTGGCGCAGGCGTGTACGTCATATTTATATTGATAAGAAGCATTGTGGCTAAAAGCATCCACACTGCGCTGCTGATTAAAAGCGTGTTCCATTCCATACCAGCGTCGAGCAGGTAACCAAACACCACCGGTCCGAGTGCTGTGCCGAATACCATGCAGGCATGCGTCAATGCTCGAATAGCACCTATATGAGAACTACCGTATAACTCCAGCCACAATGCACTGACAGCGGGACCACTAATTCCGATAGTTGCCCCTATCAGCGCGTAGTATACGAACGGCAGGCCCGGTATAGCCAAGTAAGCAGCGATGATCAATGCTGCTGTAAATGGAAGCAAATAAAGTCTGACAACCCTGGCGCCTGAGAAACGATCTACCAAAATACCTGTGATCAAAGAGCAGACCACTGCAGCAACAGAGTAGGCGGCAATACCGGTTGCCCAGTGCGATAGTGCATAGCCTTTTGTTGTTGCGAGGCTTTGCTGATGAAAAAAAAGTGCTGTACCGATAACGGAGGGTGAAAATATCGCTGGTGCCATAGACCAGAATCTTCTGTCTCGAATGACCTGCATTCGTTTCCATGAGTCAGGATCCATACTGCTGTGAGTTGTTTGTTTACCGTAGAGCACAACCTTGCTGAGCAGAACCTGGGCTATGACTGCAATTAGCAGAATTTCAACTACGGCGTAAACCTGCCATGTCTGCCGCCAGCCCATATTGCTTATTAAAAGTAGTGTTGTGAAAGGCAGAATAATCTCTGCGGCCGAATAACCCAGGCCAGACAAACTGACACTGCGACCACGATACTCGACACCAACACGAGAAGCTGTTGTTATACCTGTATGACCCGACAGACCTTGTCCAAACAGACGCAAAAGAAAAAAGCTGAGTATCAGTGTTGCACTGGAATTAACCATGGACATGCTAAGACACGCGGCGGCCAGTCCGACGGTAACCAAGCCTGTGTATATCCTGAGATTGGTCTGGTCGATCAACTTGCCAAACCAGATAAGAGCGATAGCGCTAAGTACAGTACCTGCGAAGTAGAGCCCACCGATCTCGCCATGACTGAGTGCAAACGCCTCACGCAGGTGTGGGTTAAATAGTGATATAAAAAAAGTCTGACCAAAGCCCGATGACATGGTCATCAAAAAGCCGAATGCTACCGTGGCATAGATTGTATTTGCAGGGTGATTCATTGGTGGTGGGCTAGCCTGCATTATTCATGTGGCGACCGGCGAATTTGGCTTTTATGTCTTTATTT